>NZ_JARAUO010000034.1:0-102409 GCF_033792105.1 Streptomyces sp. WI03-4A | reverse complement strand
GGGCCGGGCCGCCGCCCTGGGCACCCGCGCCGCCCCGGCCGGCGGCACCGGCCTGGGCGGACGGCGCCGCGGTGCTCTCCGGGTCCTCCGCGTCCAGCAGCCGCACGGCGTGCCGGCCGAGCTGGGCCACCAGCGCGCCCGGCAGCCAGGGGTCGCGGGACCGGCCGCCGGCGACGGTGTCCTCCGCTCCGGTCAGCTCCAGGATCCGGTCCAGGGAGGGCCGGGCGGCGGGGTCCTTGCGCAGGCAGTCACGGACGAGGTCCGCGATCCCCTCCGGCAGCCCGTCGAGGTCCGGCTCCTCCTGGGCGATCCGGAACATCAGCGCGTGCACCCCGCTGTCGCTGCTCCCGAAGGGGAGCACGCCGGTGGCCGCGTAGGCGAGCACCGAGCCGAGGCAGAAGACGTCGCACGCGGGCGTGATCCGGTCCCCGCGCACCTGCTCGGGCGCCATGAACCCCGGCGACCCGACCAGGGAGCCGGTCCGGGTCAGCCCGTCCCCGGCCAGCGTCTCCATCGCCCGCGCGATCCCGAAGTCGATCACCCGGGGTCCGTCGATGGTCACCAGCACGTTGGACGGCTTCAGGTCCCGGTGCACGATCCCGGCCGCGTGGATGTCCTTCAGCGCGTTCGCGAGCCCCGCCGCCAGGATCCGCACCGACCGCTCGGGCAGCGCCCCGTGGTCGTGCCCGACGACCTGCTGCAGGCTGGGCCCGGCCACGTACCCGGTGGCCACCCAGGGCACCACCGCCTCGGTGTCCGCGTCGAGCACGGGCGCGGTCCAGTAGCCGCCGACCCGCCGCGCGGCCTGCACCTCCTGCCGGAAGCGCGCCCGGAACTCCTCCTGCTCGGCCAGCTCCTGGCGGACCAGCTTCACGGCGACCGTACGGCCGCGGTCCGACCGGGCCAGGTAGACCTGCCCCATGCCACCCGCGCCGAGCCGCGCCAGCAGCCGGTACGCCCCGATCCGGTGCGGCTCCTCCGCTCCCAGCTTCTCCATCCCCGCGCCGCCTTCCCCCCATAGGTCTGCAACGGACCGAGGATAGTGCGGCGGCCGGGGGCGCCGTGCGGAGCGGGCTCTACGGTTGCGTAACGGCGACAGCCGGGCGGCCGGTACCCACCGCGGCCGCCCGCCGACTTCGACAGTCTGTCGCGGAAACGCCCCGCCCAGGGAACAGGACGCCCATGCCGCGTCCGTATCGCGGGCATTTACCCTCGCCCGCATGACCCCTCAGCCCAACCCCTCAGCCGGCGCCGCCGTGAAGGCCGCGGACCGCGCGCACGTGTTCCACTCCTGGTCCGCCCAGGACCTCATCGACCCGCTCGCCGTCGCAGGCGCCGAGGGTTCGTACTTCTGGGACTACGACGGCAAGCGGTACCTGGACTTCACCAGCGGGCTCGTCTACACGAACATCGGCTACCAGCACCCCAAGGTCGTCGCGGCCATCCAGGAGCAGGCCGCGAGGATGACGACCTTCGCGCCCGCCTTCGCGGTCGAGGCCCGCTCGGAGGCGGCCCGGCTGATCGCCGAGCGGACCCCCGGCGACCTGGACAAGATCTTCTTCACCAACGGCGGCGCCGACGCCGTCGAGCACGCGGTGCGCATGGCCCGGCTGCACACGGGCCGCCCCAAGGTGCTCTCCGCCTACCGCTCGTACCACGGCGGCACCCAGCAGGCCGTGAACCTCACCGGTGACCCGCGCCGCTGGGCCTCCGACAGCGGCAGCGCCGGCGTCGTCCACTTCTGGGCGCCCTTCCTCTACCGCTCCCGCTTCTACGCCGAGACCGAGGAGCAGGAGACCGCGCGGGCGCTGGAGCACCTGGAGACGACGATCGCCTTCGAGGGGCCGGGCACGGTCGCCGCGATCATCCTTGAGACCATCCCCGGCACCGCCGGGATCATGCTGCCGCCGCCCGGCTACCTGGCCGGGGTGCGCGAGCTCTGCGACAAGTACGGGATCGTCTTCGTCCTGGACGAGGTCATGGCCGGGTTCGGCCGGACCGGCGAGTGGTTCGCCGCCGACCTGTTCGGGGTCGTCCCGGACCTGATGACCTTCGCCAAGGGCGTGAACTCCGGGTACGTGCCGCTCGGCGGTGTCGCCATCTCCGGGCGGATAGCGGAGACCTTCGGCAAGCGGCCCTACCCCGGCGGGCTCACCTACTCCGGGCACCCGCTGGCCTGCGCCGCCGCCGTCGCGACGATCAACGCCATGGCGGAGGAGGGCGTCGTCGAGAACGCCGCGCGGCTCGGCTCGACGGTCCTCGGCCCGGCCCTCGCCACCCTGGCCGAGCGCCACCCGAGCGTGGGCGAGGTGCGCGGCACCGGCATGTTCTGGGCGCTGGAGCTGGTGCGGAACCGGGAGACCCGGGAGCCGCTCGTGCCGTACAACGCGGCCGGCGAGGCGAACGCCCCCATGGCCGCCTTCGCGGCCGCCGCCAAGCAGCACGGGCTGTGGCCCTTCGTGAACATGAACCGCACCCACGTGGTCCCGCCGTGCAACGTCACGGAGGCCGAACTGAAGGAGGGGCTCGAGGCCCTGGACGCGGCGCTGAGCGTGGCCGACACGTACACCGTATAGCCGAACTCGAACTGCCCCGCGCGGAACCCGAACGCGTAAGGTGACGTGCTCGTAAGTGAGGACGAGTACGTCACCCGCACGTGTGAGGAGAGGTCCGGACGATGCCCGGCAACGGCGGCGCCGTGACGCGCAGCACCCTGCGCCAGCAGATCGCGGACGCGCTGCGTGACGAGGTGCTGGCGGGCCGTCTCACGCCGGGCCGGGCGTTCACCGTCAAGGAGATCGCCGACCAGTACGGCGTCTCGGCCACCCCGGTCCGCGAGGCGCTGGTCGACCTCTCCGCGCAGGGCATCCTGGAGGCCGACCAGCACCGCGGTTTCCGGGTCCCCGAGTACTCGCTCGACGACTACCGGAACATGATCGAGGCCCGGTCCCTGGTCACCGACGGCATCTTCCAGTGCCTGACCGCCGGGCACCCGGCCTTCACCGACACCGAGAACCCGCGGACGGTGTCCGCCCTGGCGGCGGTGCGCCGGCGCGGCGAGGAGGCGCAACGCGCCTCCGCGTCCGGTGACCTGACCGTGCTGATCGGCTACGACCTGCGGTTCTGGCGCGAGCTGAGCGGCCTGTTCGGCAACCCTTACCTGGCCGACTTCCTGCACCGGCTGCGCGTGCAGTCCTGGGTGTGCGCGGTGCAGCACCTGCGCCGGCTGCCCGACGTGCGCGGCCGGCTGTGGGCCGGGCACACCGAACTGGTCGACGCGCTGGCCCGCCGCGAGGCCGACACCGCCCGCGCGATCGTGGCCGCCGCCAACGAGCACGCCCTGGCCCTGGTCGAACGGCTGGCCGCCGAGTGAGCGGCGCGGCGGAACACGGCGTGCGCATACCCCGCCGGCGGACCGCCGACGGCGCTCCCGGCCAGGTCGGGCTCTCCGTCGTGATCCCGGCCTACAACGAGGAACAGCGCCTCGGCCCCACCCTGGAGGCCATCACCCACTACCTCGCCGCGTACGAGGACACCTGGGAGGTGATCGTCGCCGACGACGGCTCGACCGACGGCACCCGCGAGGTCGGCGCCCTCGACCATCCCCGGGTACGCCTCGTCACCAGCCCCGGCAACCGCGGCAAGGGGCACGCGCTGCGGCTCGGGGTCGCCGCCTCCCGCGGCCACCGGGTCCTGGTCACCGACGCCGACCTCTCCGCGCCCATCGAGGAGCTGGAGCGCCTGGACGAGGCGCTCGGCGGGGGCAGCGCGGCGGCGATCGCCTCCCGCTCGGTGCCGGGCGCCGAGATAGCCGACCGGCAGCACCGGATGCGCGAACTGCTGGGCCGCGCCGGGAACTTCCTGATCCGCCGCACGGCCGTGCCCGGCATACGGGACACGCAGTGCGGCTTCAAGCTGTTCGAGGGCGACCGGGCCCGCGCGGCCTTCGGCGCCGCCCGCCTGGACGGCTGGGGCATCGACGTGGAGGTGCTGCACCACTTCCACCGCGCCGGCTGGCCGGTCGCCGAGGTCCCGGTCCGCTGGAGCCACCGCCCCGGTTCCAAGGTCGGCCCCCTGGACTACCTCCGGGTCCTCGCCGACCTGGTCCGCATCCGGGCCCGTTCGCTGCGCCCCGCCGACCTGTTCGCCGCCGTGCTCTTCCTGGTGATGTCGGTGGCCCTGTACTCCGGCCGCTTCTTCGACCCCTCCCACCGCTATCTGACCGACTCCATGCAGGACCAGAACCAGTGGGAGTGGTTCTTCGCGGTCACCGCCGACAACGTCGCCCACCTGCGCAACCCGCTCTTCACCGACCTCCAGGGCTTCCCGGACGGCGTCAACCTGATGGCCAACACGGTGATGCTGGGCCTGTCGGTGCCGTTCACGCCGGTCACCCTGCTGTGCGGGCCGGCCGTCGCGCTCAGTGTGTGCATGGCGCTGGGCCTGGCCGCGACCGCGGGCGCCTGGTACTGGCTGATCGTGAAGCGGATGGTGCGCCGCCGCACGGCCGCGTTCGTCGGGGCGTCCCTCGCCGCCTTCGCGCCGCCGATGGTCAGCCACGCCAACGCGCACCCCAACTTCGTCATCCTGTTCATGGTCCCGCTGCTCGTCGACCGCGCGCTGCGCCTGGCCGGCGGTGCCCGGGTGGTCCGGGACGGGATCGTGCTCGGACTGATGGCCGCCTACCAGATCTTCCTCGGCGAGGAGCCGCTGCTGCTCGCCGCGATGGGCATGCTCCTGTTCGCCGCCGCCTACGGTGCCGTGCGCCGGGACGTGGCGCGGGCGGCCCTGCGGCCGCTGCTGACCGGCCTGCTGATCGCCGGGGCCGTCTGCCTGCCGCTGGTGGCGTACGCGCTGTACTGGCAGTTCGCCGGGCCGCAGAGCTACGCGGGCATCGCGCACGGCGACAACGCGGGCAACAGCCCGCTGTCCCTGCTCGCCTTCGCCGAACGCTCCCTGATCGCGGGCGACGCGCAGACGGCAGGCCGGCTGGCGCTGAACCCGACCGAGCAGAACGCCTTCTACGGCTGGCCGCTGGTCGCCGTCGCCTTCGCCGTCGCCGTACGGCTGTGGGACCGCGCTCTGGTCAGGGCGCTGGCGTTCACCGCGGTGGCCGCGGCCGTCCTCTCCCTCGGCCCGAGGATCCGCATCCCGCTCACCGACACCGTCCTGCCCGGCCCCTGGGCCGCGCTCGCCCACCTGCCGCTGTTCGAGTCGGTCATCGAGGGCCGGGTGGCGATGATCTGCGCCCCGGCGCTGGGCATGCTCCTCGCGCTGGCCCTGGACCGTGCCGCCGCCTCCACGACCCCGTCCAGCCGGCACCTCGGCGTGCTGGGGGTGGCCTTCGCGCTGCTCCCGCTCGTCCCGGCCCCGCTGAAGTCCGTCGACCGGGTCGCGGTGCCCGCGTTCGTCACGGACGGGGAGTGGAAGTCGTACGTGCGGGACGGCGAGTCACTGGTCCCGGTGCCGCTGCCCGACCCGGGCGCCGCCGAGGCCCTGCACTGGCAGACGGCCGCCCACCTGGGCTTCAGACTGCCCGGCGGCTACTTCAACGGCCCCTACGGCGAGGACCGCGTCGGCATCTACGGCGCCGCCCCGCGCTACACCGCCAACATGCTCCGGGACGTCCGCTACACCGGGCTCGTCCCGGTCATCGGCAAGAACTGGCGGGCCCAGGCGCGGCGGGACTTCGCCTACTGGAAGGCGGGCGCCCTGGTCCTGGCCCCGCAGCCGAACGACGGCGCCCTGCGCACGGTCCTGAAAGACCTCACCGGCCACGACGGCAAGTGGACCGGTGGGGTATGGGTATGGGACCTGCACAAGGGGAACTGACCCCGGTCGCCACCGACTACCCTTCCCTGACCACCTGCTGCCGTGCGTGAACGCGCGCCTGCCGATGCGAGGAGCTCTCTTTGGCCTGTGACCTGTGGCTGGTACCGCTCGTCGACGTGTTGTGCCACACCCCGGACAACCCGTTCGCCGAGGAACTCGCGCACTACAACGACGCACTGGCCGCGGCCGGGCTCCCGCCGGTGCCGGTGTACCAGTACATGCCGGGCCTGTCCGGCGAGGTCGCCCCGGTGGCCGGCTTCGACTACGACGCGCTGCACTTCCTGCGCCGGGTGTACCTGCTCCAGGTGTGCGGGCTGCCGGTGACGCCGGTGGACGAACTCGGCGGCGACTACGAGCAGCTGCTGGAGATGTTCGAGGCGACGGCCCAGCAGTCCCACCTGGTCTGGCACTACGACCACGCGGGCGCCTACGTCCCGGTCGACTTCCCGCACCCGCTGTCCAACGAGGAACTGCTCGCCGGCGGCGGCCCGCTGGGCTCCTCGCAGGCCCTGCTGCGGGAGCTGGAGTTCGTGGCCCCGTCGATCGGCATCGATCCGGCCAATCCGCCGGCCGCGCCGGAACCGCCCTCCGCCCCGACGGAGCTGGAGGAACCGGCGGTCCCGGCGCCGTACGACCCGAGCCCCTTCGCCCGCGAACGCCACGTGTGGCTCGGCCTGCACGCGGCCGCGACGCGCTCGCTGGCGCAGGGCTCCATGATCGTGTTCAGCTGAGCCCGTCGCCGCACGGCCAGCGATCCGGCCCCCCGCCGAGCACCGAGCGCAGCAGCAGCGTGTGCACGAACCGGCCGGGGGCCGTGGGCGGGTACCGCCAGGCGAGCGGCCACGTCTGCCCCTCCAGCGCGGGCACCGGGATGAAGCAGACCCGGTACGGGCCGCTCGTCAGCCGGGTCACCTCCGGGGGCCAGCCGCGGTGGCCCGTGCTGCCCGCCGCCACGAGGAAGTAGACGCACCGCCGCCCGCTGCCCGACTCCACCACCGGCCCCGGGTCGCCCCCGGTCATCCGGGCCAGCCGGTCGGCGACCTCCCGCCCCCGGTCGCCATCGAGCCGCACGGCGTCGAATTGGACTCCCGCCTTGCGGAGTTGGACGCCGGTGGCAGGAACCCATTCCAGGGCGGGGTGACTTTCCGTGTTCATGGGCCCAGTGTCAGTGGGCGTCGCTACCGTCTTCCATGACTCTCCGTCGACCCTTCGCAACGGTCGGGAGTCGGGGCGGAGTGTCGATGACCGGTTGAGTTCGGTTGAGTCCGGGGGTGACCGCGATGGCGCGGGCGGAGAACAAGGTGGAGGCGGGCGGTACGGCGCATCTCGTCGCCGCTCTGGCGAAGGCACTGCGCGAGCAGCAGAGCCTGACGCAGGACGAGTTGGGCAGGCGGATCGGCTACACGGGCTCCGCGATCAGCGCGATGGAGACGTGCGCCCAGCCGGCCAGCGACAAGATGCTGGTGGCCCTTGAGGAGCAGATCGGGGGCGGGCTGGGAGTCTTCGAGAAGGCGCGGAAGTTCATGCTGCTGGACAAGTACCCGCCGCAGTTCAAGAACTTCGCGTTGATGGAGGCGGAGGCGGTGACGCTTTCCTCGTACCAGACGTTCGTGGTCGACGGCCTCTTCCAGACCCCGGCCTACGCCCGGGCGCTGATCGGGGGCGGGTTTCCCCGGCTTCCCGAGACGAAGGTGGAGGAGCTGGTCGAGGCCCGTATCGCTCGCAGGGCGCTGTTCGACAGGGATCCGCCTGCCATGGTCGAGCTGATCCTCGACGAGTCGGCACTCAGGCGGCCGTTCGGAAGCTGGGAGATCCTGCGCGAGCAATTACGCTCGCTTGCCGAGGATGCCGAGAGGGACAATGTCAGCGTTCAAGTGATGCCGATGGAACGGGCGTTGAGGGGCGGCCACGCGGGTGCTCACGGCAGCATGGTGCTGGTCGTGACGAAGGACCACCACCACGTGGTCTACCTCGAAGTGGAGGACCAGAGCGTCCTGGTCAGCGATCCGCCGACGGTGGCTCCCCTCTCACACCGTTATGCAAAGATCCGCACACAGGCTCTGAGCCCGGACGACTCGCTGAGCCTCATCCGAACGCTGGCGGGAGAAGAGCGAACATGACCGGCACCCTGCAGTGGCACAAGTCGAGTTACAGCGACGCCGGGGGCGGGCAGTGCCTCGAAGTCGCCCGCACCCCCGGCCTCATCCACATCCGGGACTCCAAGAACCCCGACGGCCCCCGACTCACCGTCTCGCCGGGGGCCTGGGCCGGATTCCTCAGAACACCGGCGTTCCCGCCTGCGTCAGCTTCCAGTTGGTGACGGCGAAGTCCGCCGGGTCGAGCGTCTTCTTCGTCGTCACGTAGTCGATCATCAGCTGGCGGATCTCGTTCGTGGAGCTGTAGGCGATCTCCGCCGAGGCGATGTGCGGGTATCCCGAACCGCCGTTGGCGCGGTAGTTGTTGACCGCCACGACGAAGACCTGGTCGTCGGCGACCGGGGCGCCCTCATAGGTCAGGTTCCTGATCCGGGAGCCCTCGGGCTGCGCGATGTCGATGTCGTACGAGACGCCCGCCGCCGTGTCGTACATGTAGTCCCAGAAGCTGTTGGCGTTGGTGAGGGTCGCGGTGTCGACCGCCGTGCCGGCCGGGACCTGGTGGTAGTACTTCGCCGCGTACTCCAGGTAGTCCTTGAGCTGGGCGCCCGTCAGCTTCTTGCCGTAGAGGGTGTTGTCGTAGATGTAGAGGCCGGCGATGTCCTTGATGGTGACGCTGCCCCGGGGGATGTCCGCGGTGCGGCTGAAGGGTGCCGCCACCGAGATCAGCGGGAGCGCCGCGTCGGCCGTGGACAGGCCCGCCTTGACCGTGTCGGCCTGCACCTTGTGGATGAAGTCCATGATCGGCACGTCCCGCCAGCAGGAGTCCGCCGCCGAGAGGTCGGCCGTGCAGGTGCCGACCGCCGTGTTCACGTACTTCACCACCAGCTCGTGGTCGGCCTCCAGGAGCTTCCTGATCTCCGGGTCCTCGGCAACGCCGCTGGGGTTGAGGGTCTGCGCCGTCTTGCCCGTCACCTTCCACTGGCCGTGGTGCAGTTCGAGCTCGAAGTCGAAGACGCTCAGCCGGTAGCCCCAGCAGTACGGCTCGGAGAGCAGGACCTCCTCGCCGGTCTCCGCGTTCTTGACGGTGTAGGACGGGACTTCCACGTGGGTGTGACCGACCAGGATCGCGTCGATGCCCGGCACCTGTTCTGCCACCAGGTTCGAGGCGTTCTCGACGTACGGGAGCGCGTCGCCGTAGGACGAGGAGCCGTCAAGACCGGAGTGGTCGGTCAGGAAGACGACGTCGCAGCCGAGCGCCCGCAGCCTCGGCACGTACTTCCTCGCCTGCTCGACCAGGCCCGGGAAGACCATCCGGCCGCCGACGTTGTCCTTGTCCCACAGGGCGATGCCGGGGTTGGTGAGGCCGAGGATGCCCACCTTGATGTCGGGTGCGCCGGGGACCCTGATGCGCTTGACCGTGTACGGCTGGAAGGCCGGGCGCAGGGTCTTGGCGTCGAGGGCGTTGGCGCCGAGCAGCGGGAAGTGGCACTGGCTCTCGAACCGGCGCAGGACGTCGATGCCGTAGTTGAACTCGTGGTTGCCGAGGGCGGCCGCGTCGTAGCGCATGTGGTTCATGGCGACGGCCATCGGGTGCCGGGGGCCGCGCTTGCCGCCCGTGCCGGTGATGGGGTCGACGCGGGCGAAGTAGTAGGCCAGGGAGGTGCCCTGGATGATGTCACCGGCGTCGACCAGCAGTACCCGGTCCTCGCCCTTGGCCTCGCGCTGCCGGCGGACGAGGGTCGCCACCCGGGCCACGCCCACGGAGTTGCCGGCCTTGTCGCTGTAGGCGGCGTCCTTGTAGTAGTCCCAGTCGAAGACGTGGCTGTGGAGGTCGGTGGTGCCGAGGATGGAGAACGACCAGGTGCGGGGCGTCTTCTCGGGCTCACGGCCGGCCGCTTCGGCGGGCGCCGCCGAGACGGTGCCGGCGGCGGCCACGGCCGCCGAGGTGACGGCCGACTTCTTCACGAACTCCCGGCGGTTCATGGGACTGACGGGCATACGGGGCTCCTGGGGTACGCGTGCGCGAGGGCGGGCGGACGGGGCGCGGCGGGACTACACGCGTAGATCGTGGCGCCGGCCGGACGGGCCCGGAACCAGGGGTGAGCCATGTCCAGGTCAAAGATGCGTCAGGGAGGCCGGCGTCAGGGGTGCCGGATGAGGCGGATCACCGGGGGCCACAGCACCCCGGCCGCCATCAGCAGCGAGGGCCCCAGGTGCACCGGGCACACCCACAGCGGGGGCCTGCCGTGCCGGACGACCTCGAAGACGGCCGGGTCAAAGCAGTCCGTGCCGCCGGCGTCGTCGCCCTCACCGCCGTACGGCCCCCGGCACCGTGCGTTCCGGTGGACGCTCATACCTCGATTGTCCCTCGCCCCCGAGGACGTACCCCGGGACGCGGAACCGCCCGCCGATCGCGCCGGGGCGGATCGACGGGCGGAACCGTGCAGCGGTGTCGCGGCCTACAGGAACGAGTTGATCTCGATCGTCTCGTCCCGGCCCGGGCCCACACCGATCGCGGAGATCGGGGCGCCGGACATCTCCTCCAGCGCCTTGACATAGTTCTGGGCGTTCTTCGGCAGGTCGGAGAAGGACTTCGCCTTGGTGATGTCCTCGGACCAGCCGGGCAGCGTCTCGTAGACGGGCTTCGCGTGGTGGAAGTCGGTCTGCGAGTACGGCAGTTCCTCGACCCGCTTGCCGTCGATCTCGTACGCCACGCAGACCGGGATCTGCTCCCAGCCGGTGAGGACGTCCAGCTTGGTGAGGAAGAAGTCGGTCAGGCCGTTCACCCGGGTCGCGTAGCGGGCGATGACCGCGTCGAACCAGCCGCAGCGGCGGTCACGGCCGGTGGTCACGCCCCGCTCGCCGCCGATCCGGCGCAGCGCCTCGCCGTCCTCGTCGAACAGCTCGGTCGGGAAGGGACCGGCGCCGACCCGGGTCGTGTACGCCTTCAGGATGCCGATGACCCGGCTGATCTTCGTCGGACCCACGCCGGCACCGGTGCAGGCGCCGCCCGCGGTCGGGTTCGAGGAGGTGACGAAGGGGTACGTGCCGTGGTCGATGTCGAGGAGGGTGCCCTGACCGCCCTCGAACAGGACGACCTTGTCCTCCTCCAGCGCCTGGTTGAGGACCAGCACGGTGTCGGTGACGTACGGCTTGATCTGCTCGGCGTAGCCCAGCAGTTCCTCGACCACCTGGTCGACGGCGATGGCACGCCGGTTGTACAGCTTGGTCAGGAGCTGGTTCTTGACGTCGAGGGCCGCCTCGACCTTCTGGGTCAGGATCGACTCGTCGTAGAGGTCCTGGACCCGGATGCCGACACGGTTGATCTTGTCGGCGTAGGTCGGGCCGATGCCACGTCCGGTCGTACCGATCTTGCGCTTTCCGAGGAAGCGCTCCGTGACCTTGTCGACGGTCACGTTGTACGGCGTGATGACGTGCGCGTTACCGCTGATCAGGAGCTTGGACGTGTCAACGCCACGCTCGTTCAGACCGCTCAGCTCGGAGAGCAGGACCGACGGGTCGACGACGACACCGTTGCCGATGACCGGCGTACAACCGGGAGAGAGGATTCCGGAAGGGAGGAGGTGGAGTGCATACTTCTGGTCGCCCACGACGACCGTGTGGCCGGCGTTGTTGCCGCCCTGGTAACGCACTACATAGTCCACCGAGCCACCGAGCAGGTCGGTCGCCTTCCCCTTGCCTTCGTCACCCCACTGAGCACCGAGCAGCACAAGTGCGGGCACGCGCGTACACCCCTTCCGGGCGGGGCATGTCCAAGGTCGGGGGCTTGGGCGTAAGGTTCACCGCCGCGCACCACCGCGACCGCCTTTGGTCGCACAACCGTCGGACCGGATGCCCCGGAATAGACGAAGCCCCTGGCGCAATAGCGCAAGGGGCTCTTGCACAAAGATGCTACCCGAGGAAGCGAGGCAGGACCGAGGTGGCGACCTTCGCGACGTCCGATCAGCTGCTGGTGATCATCGATCCGGCGGCACGGCACAGGGACGGGGAGTCCGTACGGATCGCGAAAGACGTGCTCAGCGCGGGTGCGACCACCAAGGTGTGTCTGCCGGACGGGCCCGAGGAATTCGCCCGGGCACTGGGCCGTCGGGGATCCCGGCGCCCGGTCGTGATCGGCGACGACCGGGCACTGGTCCGCGCGGTGACCCTGCTGCACCGCCACCGTGAGCTGGCCGGATGTGCGCTGTCGATGGTGCCGGTCGGGGAGGCCGCGCTCGCGGAGTCCCTCGGTGTGCCGGCCGGCGCGGTGGCGGCGGCCCGTGCCGTGCTGGACGGGGCGGAGCGGCGCCTGGACCTGCTCGTGGACGACAGCGACGGCGTGGTCCTGACCGCGCTCGGCATCCCGGCGGCGCCGGTGCGGGCGGCTTCCGCCGAACCGGTGACCGTGGCTGCGGAGCGCCCCCGGCTGCGCACCCGCTACCGCTCCCTGGTCCGCACCCTCGCCCCGCGCCCCACCCGCCTCGCCGCCGTCCCGGCCCCCGGCCCCTCCCGGCTGCGCGTGGAGGTCGACGGCGACACGGTCGTCGACCTGGACCAGCCGGTGGAGGCGGTGTCGGTGACCCCCGGCAGCCACGGCATCGCCGAGGTGGAGGTACGGCCCCTGTCCCTGGGCGCGGAGGCCACCCCGCTGCGCGCCTCGGGCCGCTCGGTGACGGTGGTCGGCGCGGACTTCCGCTACCGCGCGGACGCGGCGGTCGCGGGCCCGGTCCGCCGCCGCACCTGGACCGTCCGCGAGGACGCCTGGGCCCTGACCCTGCCCGCCCCCGGGTGACCCGGGGGCGCTGGGCCCGCTGATCACCTCAGCTCGACGTCCAGGCCCTCCAGGCCGCGGATCACGAAGTTCGGCTTCCGCTTCGGCTCCCCCGCCAGGCTCAACGTGGGGGCCCGCTCCAGCAGAGCGGTCATGGAGGCCGCGAGCTCGATGCGGGCCAGCGGGGCGCCGATGCAGTAGTGGATGCCCGCGCTGAAGGAGATGTGCGGGTTGTCCCCGCGGGTGACGTCCAGCCGGTCCGGGGCGGTGAAGACGGACGGGTCGTGGTTGGCGGAGCCGAAGAGCATGGCGATCTCCGCGCCGCGGGGGATCGTGGTGCCGTCGATCTCGATGTCGTCCAGGACCCAGCGCTCGAAGAGCTGGAGCGGGGTGTCGTAGCGCATCAGCTCCTCGATCGCGGCCGGGACCAGCGAGTGGTCCGCGCGCAGCGCCGCGAGCTGGTCCGGGTTGCGGAACAGCGCCCACCAGCCGTTCACCGTGGCGTTGACGGTGGCCTCGTGGCCGGCGTTGAGGAGCAGGACGGCCGTGGAGATCATCTCCTGCTCCGTCAGCCGGTCGCCCTCGTCATGGGCCGCGATCAGGCCCGAGATGAGGTCGTCGCCCGGGTTCTTGCGCCGCTCGGCGATCAGCTCGCGCAGGTAGCCGGAGAACTCGACCGACGCCCGCACGGCCCGCTCCGCGGAGTCCCCGGGCGGGTTCAGCTCGTACATCCCGCAGATGTCCGCCGACCAGGGCCGCAGCGGCGCCCGGTCCGACTCGGGGATGCCCAGCATCTCGGCGATCACGGCCACCGGCAGCGGCTCGGCCACGTCCGTCAGCAGGTCGCCGCCGCCCGCCGCCACCAGGCCGGCCACCAGCTCGTTCGCCAGGTTCCTGACGTACGGCACCAGCGCCTCCACCGTGCGCGGGGTGAACGCCTTCGACACCAGCCGCCGTATCCGGGTGTGGTCCGGCGGCTCCAGGTCGAGCATGCCGTGGTCGTTGAGGGTGTGGAACGGCTCGTGCTCCGGAGCGGGCGGGGTCCGGCCGAAGTCCTCGTGGGTGAACCGGTGCTGGTAGGTGCGGCCCAGCCGGCGGTCCCGCAGCAGCGCCGAGACGTCCGCGTGGTGCGGGACCAGCCACTGGTCGGTCGGCTCGTACCGGATCACCCGGCCGCGCGAGCGCAGCTCGGCGTAGGCGGGGTACGGGTCGGCGAGGAACGCCGGGTCCCACGGGTCGAAAGCGAGGTCGGAAGGAGCTGCCATGGACGGACGCTAGCCCGGCTCACCCCGGCGTGACCAGCCTCGCCTCGTACGCGAACACCGCCGCCTGGGTGCGGTCCCGCAGCCCCAGCTTCACCAGGATCCGGCTCACATGGGTCTTGATCGTGGACTCGGCGACCACCAGCCGCCCGGCGATCTCCGCGTTGGACAGGCCGTGCGCGATCAGCACCAGCACCTCCGTCTCCCGCTCCGTCAGCTCCCCGTACGCCGCCTGCGCCGACGGCATCAGGCCGGGCGCCTCGGCGAGCCGGGAGAACTCCGTGATCAGCCGCCTGGTCACCGAGGGCGCCAGCAGCGCCTCCCCGGCCGCCACCACCCGCACCCCGTCCGCGAGCTGCCGCGCCGAAGCGTCCTTCAGCAGGAACCCGGAGGCCCCGGCGCGCAGCGCCTGGTACACGTACTCGTCCAGGTCGAACGTGGTCAGCACCAGCACCTTGGCCGCCGCGTCCGCGGCCACGATCTCCCGGGTCGCCTCGATGCCGTTCAGCTCGGGCATCCGGATGTCCATCAGCACCACGTCCGGGGCGAGCTCCCGCACCCGCTCGACCGCCTCGCGGCCGTTGACGGCCTCGCCGGCGACCTCGATGTCCGGCATCGCGTTCAGCAGGACGGAGAAGCCCTCGCGGACCATCATCTGGTCGTCCGCGATCAGTACGCGGATCGTCATGCCCCGTCCTCGCTCGCGGTCGCCCCGGCCGGCACCGGCAGGAACACGGTGACCTCGTGGCCGCCGTCGGCCGCCGGGCCCGCCGTCATCTCGCCGCCCAGCATCGAGACCCGCTCCCGCATCCCGGTGACGCCGTGCCCGGCGCCGGGCGAGGGCTTGACCAGGTGGGGCGCGGGCGGCGGGCCGTTGACTATGCGCAGGCCCAGGCCGCCGAGGACGTACCCGATCTCCACCCGGGCGTCCGCCCCCGGCGCGTGCCGCAGCGTGTTGCTCAGCGCCTCCTGCACGATCCGGTACGCCGACAGCTCCACGCCCTGCGGCAGTTCGCGCACCGCGCCGGTCACCGTCTTCGTCACCTCCAGGCCGGCCTCCCGCACGTTGGCGAGCAGCGCGTCCAGGTCGGCGAGGGTGGGCTGGGGGGCGTCGGGCGCCTCGTAGTCCTCCGCGCGGACGACTCCCAGCACCCGGCGCAGCTCGGTCAGGGCCGCCACCGCGTTCTCCCGGATGGTGGCGAACGCCTTCTCCAGCTCCGGCGGCGGATTCTCCACCCGGTAGGGCGCGGCCTCGGCCTGGATGGCGACCACCGACATGTGGTGGGCGACCACGTCGTGCAGCTCGCGGGCGATGGTGGTGCGCTCCTCCAGCAGGGTGCGCCGGGAGCGCTCCGCCTCGGTCACCGTCTGCTGGGCGGTGACCTCCTGCTGGGCCTCGCGGCGGATGTGCCGGACGGTGACGGCGAGCAGGATCAGCGCGGAGAGGATCAGCATCGGGCCGACGTCGGTGCTGTAGTGGTCCCAGCCGAAGAGGCTCTCGGCGACGAAGCCGTAGGCGGCGGTCATCACCCACATCCAGGCCGCCGCGCGGGGGCGGGTGCGCAGGGCGACGACCGTGAGCACCACCAGGTGGGTCAGGAAGCTGCCGGGCAGCCACGGCCAGTCGCCCCAGCCGCTCACGCCGCCGAAGACCAGCGCGACCGTGGACGCGGCGAGCGAGCACCAGAACGCCCCGACCGGGCGCACCAGGGTCAGCAGCACCGGCCCCAGCGCCAGCAGCCCGCACAGCAGGGACGCGAGTCCGGCGCCCGCCGTGCTCGCCAGGGCGAAGAGCATGGCCACCACGCCGAGGGCGACGACCACGGCGTGCGGGGCCCAGGCCGCGTACTCGCGCAGGCGGCCCGAGCCGCGCGGGGCGGACGGGCCGTCCGCGCCGGCCCGGGGCAGCGGCCGGTAGGCGAAGGCGTCGTGGAACAGGTCCTGCCGCAGCCCGCGCAGGGCGTCCGCGGCCAGTCGGTACTCCGGGCTGCGCTGCTTGGTCGCACCGCCCCGCGGCACCGACCGCGTCTGGGTCGTCTCGGTCACGTGCCACACGGTAGGCCGGAACGAGTACGCCGGTCGTCACCAGTGAGAAGGGTTCTACGGCGTCCTTCTCAGGTACTACGGGCGCCGACCGGGGGCCGGGTGCGGTGTCCTGGGGCGGGGGTCAGTAGCCGGACGGGCGGACCAGGCCCGACTCGTAGGCGAAGACCGCCGCCTGGGTGCGGTCCCTCAGGCCCAGCTTCACCAGGATGCGGCCCACGTGGGTCTTCACGGTCTGCTCGGCGACCACCAGCCGTCCGGCTATCTCCGCGTTCGACAGGCCCTGCGCGATCAGGGCCAGGACCTCCGTCTCCCGTTCGGTCAGCTCGCCCACCCGCTGTCTGAGCGGGAGGCGCGGGGAGCCGTCCAGGCGGGAGAACTCGGCGATCAGCCGGCGGGTGATTCCCGGGGCGAGCAGCGCGTCCCCGGCCGCCACCACCCGGACCGCCTCGGCGAGCTGGTCGGCCGAGGCGTCCTTCAGCAGGAACCCGGCGGCCCCCGCGCGCAGCGCCTCGTAGACGTACTCGTCCAGGTCGAACGTGGTCAGCACCAGGACCCTGATGCCCGGGTGGTCGGCCGTGATCAGCCGGGTCGCCTCGATGCCGCCCAGCTCGGGCATCCGGATGTCCATCAGCACCACGTCCGGGGCCAGTTCGGCGACCTTGGCGACGGCGTCCCGGCCGTCCACCGCCTGCCCGATCACCTCGATGTCCGGCTTGGTGTTGAGCAGCACGGTGAAGCCCTGCCGGACCATCTGCTGGTCGTCGGCGATGAGGACGCGGATGACACCGGCGCTGCCTGCGGTCATGAGGTCAGTTCTCCTGTCGGGCGGGGTGGGGGCTACTGCGCCGGCGGGGCCGTGAGCGGGGCGCCGTCGCGGGGGAGGAAGGCCGAGACCGCGAAGCCGCCGCGCGGGGTCACGGCCGCGGTGACGTGACCGCCGAGCATGGCCGCGCGCTCCCGCATGCCGAGCAGCCCGTGCCCGGCGCCCGGAGAAGGCGGGACCGGCCGTGCCGGCGGCGAGTTGGTCACCGCGAGGCGCACGCCGTCCGGGAGGTGCGCGACCTCGACCCGGACCCGGGAACCCGGCGCGTGCCGCAGGGCGTTGCTCAGCGCCTCCTGCACGATCCGGTACGCCGACAGCTCCACCCCGGGAGCGTAGGGCCGCGCCCTGCCCTTGGTCTGGGCGGTCACGTCCAGGCCCGCCGCGCGGGTGTTCTCGATCAGCGCGTCGAGCCGGTCGAGGGTGGGCTGCGGGGCGTCCGGGGCCGCGCCGCCGCCTGGGGCGCCGAGACCGTAGGGGTCCTCGGGGTTCTCCGAGCGCAGCACGCCGAGCACCCGGCGCAGCTCGGTGAGCGCCTCCAGCGCGTTCTGCCGGATGCCGTCCAGGTTCTCGATCAGCTCCGGCGTCGGGTCCGTGACGAGGTGCGGGGCAACCTGCGCCTGGATGGAGATGACCGACATGTGGTGGGCGACCACGTCGTGCAGTTCGCGCGCGATCCGGCTGCGCTCCTCCAGCAAGGTGCGGCGGGCCCGCTCCTCGCTGGTCAGGGTGGTCTGCTCGACGAGTTCGGCGCGCGCCTCCCGGCGGCCGCGCAGGGCGGTGCCGAGCACCACGACGACCGTGCAGAGCACCACCGTGACGACCCCGGTGGGCTGGTAGTCCCCGCCGCCCCACACGCCTTCCAGGAGGTAGGTGAGCAGCACGGTCAGGGACAGCGCCTCGACCGACACCCGGGTGCGCACGCGCAGCGCGAGCAGCAGCAGGACCAGCAGGTGGGCGATGATGCCGGCCGCGGTCCAGGGCCAGGTGAACGACGCCCCGGCCGCCGAGTCGAGACCGCCGTGCACCGCGACGGCCCCCACCACGGTCGCCGTCGTCGACAGCCACCAGCCGGCGACCGGCCGCGACAGCGCGAGGACGATCGCGCCGCCCTGCCCGAGGCCGATCGCGAAGGCCGGTCCGAAGGGCAGCCGCCCGTGGTCCCCGAGCTGGGCCGTGGCGCCGAGCGTGACCCCGAACGCGGCCAGGCACAGCAGGCCGTGCGGCAGCCAGCGCAGCCACACCGAGGCGGGCAACGGATCGGGGCGGAGTGTCCACAGGTCGTCGTGCAGCACCGCCAGCCGGCGCCGGGCCCAGTCCGTGAGCACCACGAACACCCGGCCCCCCGTCTCCGTCACGCGGACCACCCTAGGGCTTGTCGCCGAAGTGGGCTCAGGCACGGCGGATCGCCCGCGCGGCCTTCCCGTCCCCGGCCCGGTGCACCCGGACCACCCGGGAGCGCCCGCGGCCGGTGCCGGCGGGACGGCGCCGCGAGCCCTGTTCCCAGGACCGGAACGCGGTCCGGCACAGGGCGAGCACCAGGGCGAACACCGGCAGCCACAGCAGCCGGTACGCCACCCAGTCCAGGCCGTCGGGGACGGTGTGCAGGCCGGGCAGGCGGCCGGCCCGCAGCGCGGTGGCGGTCGTGGCCATCAGGGCCGTCTGGTGCCACAGGAAGATCGTCATGGCGGAGAGGTTGACCAGGGCCACGGCCGCCCAGGCGAGCGGGCGGCGCATCGCCGCGCGCAGCCGGTCGCGCAGCAGCAGGGCGAGCCCGCACTGGGCAAGGCCGAAGGTGACGGCCGCCAGGGTCGGGGGGTTGAGGTTGGAGACCGGGTGGCCCGGCACACCGACCATCGACGCCGGGTAGCCCGCCCCCAGTACGAGCGCGGCCGTGGCCGTCGCACCGCCGAGCAGCAGCACGAAGGCCGCCCGCCGGGACTCCAGTTCGCCGCGGGTCCAGGCGGCGCCCAGGGTGTACGGGACCAGCCAGCCGGCCGCCAGGTTCACCCAGCCCAGCCAGGAGGGGCCGACGTGCAGGCCGAAGCGGAGCAGGTCCACGTGCGCGACGACCGCCAGCGGCCAGAGCGGGCTGAGCCGGGCGACCAGCGGGGTGGCCGCCGTCAGGGCGGCGAAGACCAGGAGGAACCACAGCGGGGACAGGGCCAGTTTGACCAGCGTGTGCAGGGTGCCGAAGGGGGTGCCGGTCAGCAGCAGGGCGGTCGCCGCCACCGTCCACAGGGTGAGGAGGGCGAGGACCGGCCGCAGCAGGCGGCTCAGCCGGCCGCGCAGCCAGGCGCCGTACGGCACGCCGCGGGCGCGGGCCGAGGCATGGCTGCGGGTGGCCACATGACCGCCGACCAGGAAGAAGACGGCCAGGGTCTGGAAGGCCCAGGAGACCGGGGCGAGCCAGGGCAGGTGCTGCAGCGGGCTCGCCGCGCGCAGCGTCCCGTCGTCCGCGACCAGGGCCGTGACCAGCCAGTGGCCGAGGACGACGCCGAGGATCGCGAAGGCGCGCAGCGCGTCGACCGCGCGGTCGCGGGACGCGGGGGTGGCGGCGTCCACCCGGTGGGCACCCTGGCGTATCGCGTGCAGCGCGCGGCGCGGGCCGCGGGGGGCCGGCTCAGACACGGGTCACCTCCGAGGTCTCGCCGAGGGTGATCCGGGCCAGGTTGGTGAGGGAGGCCGAGCCCGGGGTGAAGTAGCCGCTGTGGTCGGCGCCGGCCGCGTCGAAGACCCGGGCGCCGAAAGCGCGGGAGACGGGGTCGGTGCCGAAGCCGACGGTGGTGAACAGCAGGTCGGCGCGGACGTGCGGGACGTGCGCCACCCAGTCGCCGGTGCCGCGGGCCGCCCAGATCCGGGCGCGGGTGCGCAGCCCGGCGGCGGTGCCGGCGCCCGTGCCGGGGCTGCCGACGAGGGCGATGTCGTCGGCGTCCAGGCCGGCGGCGGCCCGGCCGCAGACCACCGAGCCGTAGGAGTGGCAGAGCAGGGAGAGCCGGGACCCGGCCGGTGTCAGCGCGCGCAACTGCCGCACCAGGGCGCGCAGTCGGGGGGCGGCGTGCTCGGCGCGGGTCGTGGTGGTCACCGTGGCGCTGACGGTGCCCGGGGTCCGGTAGCCCAGCCAGGCGACCACGGCGACGCGGGTGCCGGCGGGGGCGCGGCGGAGGAGGTCCCGGTACAGGGCCGCCGCGGCCCGGTGGAAGCGGCCGTAGGTGTCCAGGGAGGTGTCGGAGCCGGGGACGAGGACCGCCACCCGGTCGGCGGCCGCCAGGTCGCCGAGGACCTCGGTGGCGAGGCCGGCGCCGCGGCCGTCGTAGGCGAGCAGGTGCCGGGAGCGGGCGGCCAGCGCGCGGTCGGCGGCGGCGCGGTGCCCGTCGCCGTGCGCGGCGGCCATGCGGGCCGCCTCGGCGGCGTCGGCCCGGTTCGCCTCGTACGCGGTGTGCAGGGTGGCCGGGGTGAGGGGGCCCACGGCGGCGGGCGGCGGCGCGGGGATCCCGGGGCGGGCGGCACCCGCGAGCGGCACCACGAGGGCGGCGGTCAGGAGTGCCGGGATCAGGGCCCGGCGCGCGGTGCGCGCGGCCCGGCGCAGGGTCCTCCGCGCGGTCTTCTCCGTCGGCGCCCGCCCCATGCTGGTCCTCCCCCGTACGCCCGGCCATCGGGCTTGTACGACAGGGAAGTTAGGGAACGGGGGCCGTCGACCGCGTCCCGCTGGAGAGCCGTCCGGCGGCGTAGCTCTCAGGTACTACGGGTATGACCGGGGGCGCCCCCGAGGGGGCCGGACCGCGGACCGGGAACGTGCCAGGCGCGACACCGGCCTTTCTCACCAGGCCAGTTGGGCGATCTCCTCCGCCACCACCGCGCACGCGTCCGCCGCCGGGTCGATCAGCGGGAAGTGCCCGACGTCCTCCAGCAGCGTCAGGCCCACCACCTCGCCGGCCTTGGCCGCCGCGTCCGCGTAGGCCTCGGCCACCGCCTGCGGCACGTCGAGGTCGGCGCGCCCCTGGACCAGGGTCGTCGCGATGCCCGTCGGCAGCAGCAGCGCGGGGTCGGCGTACGGCTGCCGCTCCGCGAACCGGTCGTGGCCGCCCAGGAGTTGGAGGGAGGCGTTCCCGCAGACGTCCAGCTTCTCGGCCATCGCGAGGTCCGCGATCGGGGCGAGCGCGACCACGCCGCGCAGCGGCGCCGGGCCGTCAAGGCGCCACGGGGCGCCGGCGGGCAGGACATGGCGGGCCGCGGCCCACAGGGCGAGGTGGCCGCCCGCCGAGTGGCCGGTGAGGACCGTGCGGCGCTGGTCGGCGCGTGGGAGCAGCTCGCGGGCCAACGCGGGCAGCGCGTCCAGGGCCGCCGCCACGTCGTCGAAGGTGTCGGGCCAGCGGCCGGCCAGGGGGGCCGGGGCCGCGCCGCTCTCGGAGCCGGTGTTCTGCGCGGGGATCTGCGGCTCGCCGCCCCTGCGGTACTCGACGTTGGCCACCGCGAAGCCCCGGCGGGCCAGGAAGTCGGCGAAGGGGGTGATGTGGCGGCGGTCGTAGGGCTCCCGCCACGCACCGCCGTGCAGGACGACGACCAGCGGGGCGAGCGGGGTGTCGGTGCGCGGGACGTAGAAGTCGATCACCTGGTCGGGGTGGTCGCCGTAGGCGGCGGTGGCGTCGGGGTCGACCGGCGGGTGCGCGAAGGCCGACTCCTCCTCGGCGGCGGCGCGGGCAGCGGCGTCGTCGTCCGGCATGCTCCAACCTCTCAGCGGCGAAGGGAGGCCTCCCGGGCCTTCGGCACCGGGGGCGGTTCAGGCGGACCGGGCGGGCATACGTCGTCGGCCGTTGGCCGGGACGGTACCAGGCCCGTGACGTGCGGGGGCGGGACGCGGTCGCACCCCGCCCCCTCCGGTCCGGTCGCGCTAGCCGAGCACCTCGCCCAGCACCCGGGCCGCCCGCTCGGTGTCGGCGAAGCCGACGTACAGCGGAGTGAAACCGAAGCGCAGGACGTCCGGGTGACGGAAGTCGCCCACCACCCCGCGGTCGATCAGACGCTTCATCACCTCACCCGCGTCGGCGCAGCGCAGGGCGATCTGGCTGCCCCGCTCCGCGTGCGGCAGCGGGGTCACGGACTCGACCCGGCCCGGCTCGGTGTACGCGGCGACGCACTCCAGGAAGAAGTCCGTCAGCGCGAGCGACTTCGCCCGCACCGCGGCGACCCGCACGCCGTCCCAGACCTCCAGGGCCGCCTCCAGGGCCAGCATGGACAAGATGTCCGGCGTGCCGACCCGGCCGCGCGGCGCACCGGGCGCCGGGGCGTACGACGGGCTCATCCCGAAGGGCTCGGCGTGCGAGTTCCAGCCGGGCAGGGGCGAGTCGAAACGGTCCTGGAGCTCCTCGCGCACATACAGGTACGCCGGCGAACCCGGGCCGCCGTTCAGGTACTTGTAGGTGCAGCCGACCGCCAGGTCGACCCCGTGCTCGTCCAGCCCCACCGGCAGCGCGCCCGCGCTGTGGCACAGGTCCCAGACCGCGAGCGCGCCGCAGGCGTGGACCGCGGCCGTCAGGGCGGGCAGGTCGTGCAGGCGGCCGGTGCGGTAGTCGACGTGGTTCAGCAGGACCGCCGCCGTACGGCCGGACAGCGCCGACGGCAGCTCGGCGGGCGTCACCGGGCGCAGGGTGCGGCCGGTCAGCCGGGCCGCCGACTCGGCGATGTAGCCGTCCGTGGGGAACGTCGTCGCGTCGACCAGGACCTCGTCACGGTCCGTGCCGGCCATGCGGATCGCCGCCACCAGCGCCTTGAAGACGTTGACGCTGGTGGAGTCGCCCACCACGATCTGGCCCGGGGCCGCGCCGACCAGCGGGGCGATGCGGTCGCCGATCCGCTCGGGCGCCGTCCACCAGCCGCTCTCCTCCCAGGAGCGGATGCGCAGCTCGCCCCACTGCCTGCGGACGACGTCCTCGACCCGGCCCGGCACGTGGGCGGGCAGCGCGCCGAGGGAGTTGCCGTCCAGGTAGACCACGTCGTCCAGGACGAAGCGGGAGCGCAGCGGGGCCAGCTCGTCGGCCGCGTCCAGCTCCTGCGCGCGCGAGACCAGCTCAGACATAGGACCTCGCCGTCCACAGCTCGGGGAAGACGTTCTTGCGGGCACGCTTCTCCAGCCAGGCCACGCCCGCGGAGCCGCCGGTGCCGGTCTTGGCGCCCATCGCGCGGCGGGTGGCGACCAGGTGGTCGTTGCGCCAGCGCCACACCAGCTCGGCCACGTCCGTCAGCGCCTCGCCCAGCCGGGCCAGGTCGGCGTGCTCGTCGCCGGAGTAGACCGCCTGCCAGGCCGCCTCCACGGCGTCCGACGGCTCGTGGCGCAGGGTCACGTCCCGGGTCAGCACGGCGTCCGGGATCGCGTGGCCGCGCCGCGCGAGGAGCCGCACGACCTCGTCGTACAGGCTCGGCTCGTGCAGGGCCTTCTCCAGCTCCGCGTGGACGCGGGGGGCGCCGCGGTGCGGGACGAGCATGGAGGCGGACTTGTCGCCGAGCAGGAACTCCATCCGGCGGTACATCGCCGACTGGAAACCGGAGCCCTCGCCGAGGGCGCCGCGGTAGGCGTTGAACTGTGCGGGGGTGAGCTGGCCGAGCGGCTTCCAGGAGGCGTTCAGGGCCTCCAGTTCGCGTACGGAGCGCTTCAGCGCGGCGACGGCGGTCGGCACGTCGTCCGAGCGGAGCGCCTGCGCGGCGGTCTCCCACTCGTGCACGATCACGGTGAACCACAGCTCCATGACCTGGGTCGTGACCAGGAAGACCATCTCTCCGGGGTCGTCGGAGAGGGTGTGCTGGAGATGGGTGAGCACGTCCGCCTTGACGTAGTCCTCGTACGGCGTGGTGCCTGCGAAGTCGAGATGCGGGGTCTCGGGCTCAGCGGCCTCGTGAGGGAGGTGAGCCGGTTGGGACATCGCTGTCTCCTGTGTTACTCCGGGTAGCGGTCCGCCCCTGCCGATGCCGGCACGGGGGCCCCGGTCCCCAAGCGGAATCCTCCGTAATCCCCCCGGATACGGCAAGGCCCGTCTGCTGCCAGACGGGCCACACCGGTCGCACCCGTACCGGTCAGCCCAGGGTCTGGGCCGCCGTCGGGGAGGAGTCCTTCAGGAACTGCGAGCAGCGCTCGTACTCCTCCTGCTCACCGATCGACTGCGCGGCGCGGGCGAGGGCGTGCAGGGCGCGCAGGAAGCCGCGGTTGGGCTCGTGCTCCCACGGGACCGGGCCGTGGCCCTTCCAGCCGCTGCGGCGCAGCGCGTCGAGGCCACGGTGGTAGCCGGTGCGGGCATAGGCGTACGACTCCACGACCGAGCCCCGCTCGAACGCCTCGTCGGCCAGCTGGGCCCAGGCGAGGGAGGAGGTCGGGTACTTGGCGGCGACATCCGCGGATGCGGTGCCCTGCGCGAGCAGCTCGCGGGGCTCCGGGTCGTCGGGAAGGTGGGTCGGAGGCGGCCCGCCGAGAAGGTTCTCGTGAATCGTCATGCCCCCAGTCTCCCGCACTGGTAGCAGGGACACCCGCCCCCAGGGTCACGAGACAGCAGGCGTCGGCACCGAAAGGGGCGCGGGGAACTGCGCGACCGGCCCCCACGCACCCGCACCCGGCAGCGAAGACCCCGCCCCCTACCTCCCGCTCCGCTCCCCCTCCAGAGGAGGACTCATCACGTTCCCATGCCTCCGGCACTCGGGCCGCCGACACCCAGGCCCCGGCCTCCGCACCAGCGCGAACGCCAACGCCGACCCCACCACCAGAACCGCGGAACAGATGGGCATCGCACGATCGAACGCCGCGTCGAAAGCCGCGGGAACCCGATACGCCTCCGGCCCCATCCCCGTCAGCAGCGGCAGCGCCGCCACCGCGATCAGCCCCGCCGCCCGCGCCGCCGCGTTGTTGATGCCGCTGGCCAGTCCCGCCCGCGAGGTGTCGACGGAGGCGAGCACCGTGGCGGTCAGCGGCGCCACCAGGGCGACCATGCCCGCCCCCATCACCAGCAGCGCCGGAAGGACGTCCCGCAGGTAGTCCGCGTCCGGCCCCACCCGGAGCATCAGCAGCATCGCCGCCGCGCAGAGCAGCGGTCCGACGGTCAGCGGCAGCCGGGGACCGGTCCGGTCGGCCAGCGCGCCCGAGCGGGCCGAGAACAGCAGCATCAGGGCCGTCGTGGGGAGCAGCGCGGTCCCGGCCTGCAGTGCCGAGTAGCCCGCCACCACCTGGAGCTGGAGCGCGGTGAGGAAGAAGAAGCCGCCGAAGGCCGCGTACACGCACAGCGTCACCAGGTTGACCGCCGTGAACTGGCGTGAGGCGAAGATGTCCGGCGGCAGCATCGGGTCGGCCCGGTGCCGCTCGACCTGGACGAAGGCGACGGCGGCCACGACACCTCCCACCGCGCTCAGCCCGACCGCGACGGCATCGTGACCGGTCTGGCCGGCCTCGATCAGGGCGTACGTCAGCAGCGCCAGCGCCAGCGCGCCGAGGACCGCGCCGAGCACGTCGAACCGGGTCCCGGAGCGGCCCGCGTCGGACTCCGGGACGTGGCGCAGGGCCACCGGCACGCACAGCAGCGCCAGCGGCACGTTGAGCAGGAACACCCAGCGCCAGCCCGGGCCGTCCACCAGCCAGCCGCCCAGGAAGGGCCCCACGGCCGCGCCGATGCCGCCGAAGCCGGACCACAGGCCGACCGCCCGGCTCCGGTCGTCCGGGTCGAAGGACGCCTGGATCAGCGCGAGGGAACCCGGGGTGAGCAGTGCGCCGCCGATGCCCTGGAGGGCGCGGGCGGCGATGAGGACGCCGGGGTCCGGCGCCAGGCCGCACAGCAGCGAGGCGGCCGCGAACCAGACGACCCCCAGCACGAAGATCCGCCGGCGGCCGTAGCGGTCACCCAGCGAACCGCCCAGCAGGATCAGGCCGGCCAGCGTGACCATGTACGCGTTGACCGTCCACTGCAGCGCGCCCAGGCTCGCGCCGAGGTCGCGGCCGATCGTCGGCAGCGCCACGTTGACGACGGTCGAGTCCAGCATCGCCATGCTGGAGCCGAGGACCGTGGTGAACAGGACCCACCTGCCGCGGGGCGAGGCCAGCCGGACGTCGGGCATGCCTTCAGGTATACAGCGAGCCCGCCGCCCGGGTCAGGCGACGGGCTCACCGCGAGGTACCGCCACGGGCTACTTGATCTTGTTGCCCGCCGAGCGCAGGTTGCGGGTGGCCTCGACGACACGCTCGGCCATCGACGCCTCGGCCAGCTTGCCCCAGGTGCGCGGGTCGTAGGTCTTCTTGTCGCCGACCTCGCCGTCGACCTTCAGGACGCCGTCGTAGTTCTTGAACATGTGGGCGGCGACCGGACGGGTGAAGGCGTACTGGGTGTCCGTGTCGATGTTCATCTTGACGACGCCGTTCTCCAGCGCGGTCAGGATCTCCTGCTCGGTGGAGCCGGAGCCGCCGTGGAAGACGAAGTCGAACGGGGACTGCTTGCCGAACTTGGCGGACACGCCGTCGGCCAGCTCCTTCAGCAGCTCGGGGCGGAGCACGACGTTGCCCGGCTTGTACACGCCGTGCACGTTGCCGAACGAGGCGGCGAGCAGGTAGCGGCCCTTCTCGCCCAGGCCGAGGGCCTCGGCGGTGCGGATCGCGTCCTCGACCGTGGTGTACAGCGAGTCGTTGATCTCGTGGGAGACGCCGTCCTCCTCACCACCGGTCGGGGTGATCTCCACCTCGAGGATGATGTTCGCCCGGCGGGCCGTCTCCAGCAGTTCCTGCGCGATGGCCAGGTTGTCCGCGAGGGTCTCGGCGGAGCCGTCCCACATGTGCGACTGGAACAGCGGGTTGCGGCCGGCCTTGACGCGCTCCTCGGAGACCGCCAGCAGCGGACGCACGTACCCGTCGAGCTTGTCCTTCGGGCAGTGGTCGGTGTGCAGCGCGATGTTGACCGGGTACTTCTCGGCGAGGATGTGCGCGTACTCGGCGAGCGCGACGGCGCCGGTCACCATGTCCTTGCTGTACTGGCCGCCGAGGAACTCCGCGCCACCCGTGGAGATCTGGACGATGCCGTCGCTCTCCGCCTCCGCGAAGCCGCGCAGCGCCGCGTTCAGGGTCTGGCTCGAGGTGACGTTGATGGCCGGGTAGGCGAACTTGCCTGCCTTCGCCCGGTCGAGCATCTCGTTGTAGACCTCGGGGGTTGCGATGGGCATCTGTCCGCTCCTTGAGTGTGCGGGTTGGCGATCTGCGTACTACGGCCCTGACCTAGACCTAGGGTGTGACGTCATCGTCGTCCCCATCTTTCCAGACATGGACCGCTGGTCCATGCGCCGGTCAAGTCCAGGTCAATCCGGCGCGTCAGTCCAGACCCAGTTCATCCTTCGAGAAGGCGAACACGTACGGCACGCCCGCCTGCTCGGCGATCGCCTCGGCCGCGCCCGTCGCCCGGTCCACGATCGTGGCCACGGCGACGACCTCCGCGCCGGCCTCGCGCAGCGCCTCCACGGCCGTCAGCACGGAGCCGCCGGTCGTCGAGGTGTCCTCGACGGCCAGCACCCGGCGGCCCGCGACCTCGGCACCCTCGATCCGGCGCTGCAGGCCGTGCGCCTTGCCCGCCTTGCGCACCACGAAGGCGTCCAGCGTCCGGCCGCGCGCGTGCGAGGCGTGCAGCATGGCGGTGGCCACCGGGTCGGCGCCCAGGGTGAGGCCGCCGACCGCCTCGAAGTCCAGCTCCGCGGTCAGGTCGAGCATGACCTCACCGACCAGCGGCGCGGCCTCGCCGTCCAGCGTGATCCGGCGAAGGTCGATGTAGTAGTCGGCTTCCTTGCCCGACGACAGGGTCACCTTGCCGTGCACCACGGCCTTGTCCTTGATCTGCTGCAGCAGCGCGCCACGTACGTCCGTCATGGGGCACAGCTTAGAGGCGCCGCCAGCTCCAGGTGGTCGACGCCTCCAGCGGCTCCAGCGGTGTGACCAGGCGCGGGAGGGTGTTCAGCCCGTTGGGCGGTCCGGTCTGCGGCTCCACGCAGACGGCCTCGGCCTGCTCGTCGTAGACGACCACCCACTCCTCCCGGCCGGTGACCCGCAGTTCGAGCTGCCCCGGCCAGGTGAGGGTGACGTCGACGCCGCCGGGCATGCCGAAGCAGTCGTCCCAGGGGCCGGGCCGCGGGTCGAGGCGGTTGCCGGTGGGCAGGTGGTCGGCGCCGCGCTCCTCCTGCCAGGCGGGCTTGAAGTCGAGCCGCACGTCCTCGCCGCCGAGGCTGCGGTTGAACCACGGGTGCCAGCCGATCTGCGCCGGGAAGGAGTCGTCGTACGCCTCCACGGACATGGTCAGCGTCAGGCTGTCCTCGGCCAGCGCGACGACGTGCGTGACCCGGCCGCGGTGCGGCCAGGGGTCGGTCAGGTCGTGGGTGATGACGGCCTCGTCGGCCGAGGTGCGGGCGGTGCGCCAGTCGCCGTCGCGCGCGGTGCCGTGGATGGCGTGCGGCGGGGAGTTGAGGGGCATCTGGCGCAGGGTGGCGCCGTCCATGAAGCGGCCCTCCCTGATCCGGCCGCACCACGGCACCATCGGGAAGCAGCCGTAGCGCTCGCCCTGGCGCAGCAGCTCCACGCCGCCGATCCGGAGCCCACCGATACGGCCGCCGTTGCCGGGCCGCACGCTCACTTCCGCGTCGCCCGCGGTCAGCGTGATGTCTTCGTTACTCACGTGTCGACCCTACTGGGGCGATCAAGAGGGCGTCCGCCGGCCGGGCGGTGCGGGACAGGCCCTAGGGGTGGCGTCGGCGCAGGGCGCGGCCCAGCACGATGGCCGAGGCGACGGCCAGCGCGGCGGCGGGCGCGGCCCAGCGCAGGGCCGCCTTCCCGGCGACGGTCTGCGGGGCCGGCACCGGGGCGTAGCGGCCGCGCGGCGGCGCGTGGTCGACCTCCTCCGCGCTGCGGCCGATCATCGTGCGGCGCGCGTGCGCGGCCTCGGCGGGCGGCTCGCCCGTGGCGTCGAAGCCGGACCTGCGGTCGGTGTCCGGGTCCGCCTCGCGGTCGAGGGAGGGCGGGGGCACGTCGGTGTCGAAGACGGAGCTCGGGCCGGACTCGCCCTCGCTCCCGGGGCCGGTGCCGGGAGGCGGTGCGGAGTCGGGCTCGGAATCGGGCTCGACGGTGTGTCCCGTGTCGGGGGTCCGCCCGGACGCGGACCCGGACACGCTCCCGGCCTCCGAGTCGGCCTGGCCCGCCGCCTGACCGTCCCCGCCCGCCTGGCCGTCGGGGGCCGCCTGGCCGTCGGGGTTCGCCTCGCTGTCGGGGCCGTCCTCGTCCGGCCGGCTCTCGGACAGGTTCTCCAGGAAGCGGCTCAGCAGGCGGGTGACCGCCGAGTGGACCGCGTCCGAAGGCAGTTCCGCGATGCGTCCGTCCGCGTCGGCCGTGCCCTCGACCGTGACGGTGGTGCCGTCCCCGCCGTCGCCGCCGGCCGCCCCGCCGTCCGTGAGGCGCAGGGTGAGGGCGAGTTTGACGGTGCCGGTGCCGCGGGCCTCGGCGGCCTCGCCGTCGACGGCGTAGGTGCCGTCCGCGCGGGGCGTGAGCCGGACGGCGCCGCGATAGGTGACGGAGTGGCCGCCGACGCGCAACTTCAGCCGCCCGGTCACGGGTTCGGCCCCGGCGTCCTGCTGGAGCCCGGGGACCGCACGCGCCACCCGGGCGGGGTCGGCGAGGGCTTCTCTGAGCCGGTCGGCCGGAACCGGGACGAAGACCTGGTGCTCCATGTCGGCTGAGCCTACCCAGGAGTGAGGGGAACGTACCCCCCTTCAGTACCGCGGATGCACCAGCGTCGACGCCGGCAGCCCGCCGATCCGCGTACGCCGTGCCGCCAGACCGTCGGCCGCCAGCCCGCGCGGGGTCAGGGTGTGCGGTCGCGGCCCGCGCGGGTGCAGGCGCAGCGGCGGCGCCGTGGCGCCCGGGGCGGCCAGCAGGAAGCCCCAGTCGTGCGGGGCCCGGGGTTCCCCGGCCGAGCGGTCGGGGCCGGCCGGGAAGCCGGGGTCGCGGCCGAGCACCCGGTAGGGGGAGAACCCGAAACCGGACGCGCGCAGCGTCGCGGCCACCGTCCAGAAGACGCGGGGGCGGGTGGCGACGGGTCCGGCGTGCACCACCAGGCGCCCGTCGGCGGCGAGGACACGACGCGCCAGGCCGTAGAACTCCTGCGAGTAGAGCTTCGTGCTGGCCGTGATGCCGGGATCGGGGAGGTCCGCGATCACCACGTCGTACGGGACCGGTGGCGCCGCGCGCAGCCAGGTGAGCGCGTCGGCGGCGGTGACGTGGACGCGGGGGTCGTCGTAGGCGTGGCCGTTGAGGGCGGACAGGCCGGGGTCGGTGCGGGCCAGACCGATCAGTTCGGCGTCGAGGTCGACGACGTCGACGCGGCGCACGCCCGGCTGCCGCAGCACCTCGCGGGCGGCCAGGCCGTCACCGCCGCCGAGGACCAGCACGCGGGCATGCGGCCCGGTCATCGCCGGCCGGACCAGCGCCTCGTGGTAGCGGCGCTCGTCGCGGCCGCCCACCCGCAGCCGGCCGTCGAGGAAGAGGTCCAGGGGACGGCCCCGGGTGCCGCCGGCGAGGACGACCTCCTGGACGCCGGTCTGCACGGCGACCCGGACGTCCTTGCCGTACACCGCGTGGCGGGCGGCCCGTTCGAACTCGTCGGCGAGGGCGGCGGCGGTGGCGAGGACGCCGAGGACGGTGAGGCCGACGAGGAGCAGGGTCCAGCGGGCACGCCGGGTCAGATCGCGGCGGAACAGGCCGAGGACCAGGGCGCCGCCGGCCACGACGTTGACCGAGCCGGTGCACAGCGCGCCCGTGAGCTGGCCGAGGAACGGCAGGAGCAGGAACGGGAAGGCCAGCCCGCCGACGAGGGCGCCGACGTAGTCCGCGGCGAACAGGTCGGCGACCGCGCCGCCCGCGTCCTGCCGGCGGATCCGCTGGATCAGCTCCATCAGCAGCGGCACCTCGGCGCCGACGAGCAGGCCGATGGCGAGCGAGAAGGCGACCAGCAGGCAGCGCGGCCCTTCGGCCCAGATACCGCCCCAGCCGCCGGTCCAGGCGAAGACGGCGTAGAGCGCCATCGCGCTGCACCCGCCGACCAGCGCCAGGACGATCTCGATCGCCCCGAAGCCGGCGGCCGCGTGCCAGCGCAGCCGTTTGGCGGCGAGCGAGCCGATGCCCATCGCGAAGACCATCACGGACAGCACGACGGAGGCCTGGGTGACCGAGTCGCCGATCAGGTACGAGGCGAACGCGACGAGTTCCAGTTCGTAGACGAGTCCACAGGCCGCGCAGACGAAGACGCAGACGAGGACCAGGAACCGCCCGGTGCCCGGCCGTACGGGCAGCCGTGCGGGACCCGGCCAGGGCGGGGCGGCCGGGCGCGCGGGGGCCTGCGGTTCGATCACTCTGCGACGTTACGTCACATCACGGGTACGCTTCGTCACCCACACGTGTGGATCTCGCGGCAGTCGGCGTACGGCTGGTTTATGTCGTCCTAACGTGACGAGGTCCGGGGCACCCGCGCCCCGACCCGGGTCCGGGTGGCCACCAGCTGTCCGTCCTGCGGGTAGGCGTGCCAGGTGCGCCAGTGCACCTGGCCCTCGTGCCGCTGGGCCAGCATGGCGGTGAAGGCGTGCGGGCTGCCGGGGAAGACCCCGGCGAGGCCGTGCGGGTGCTCGGAGACCAGGGCGAGCAGCTCCTGGGCCCGGCCCGCGAACGAGCCCGGCGTGAGCACCTCGACGCGCGCGGCGAACTCGTACTCCCAGTCCCCGACCCGCTTGGCGACGCCCAGCGGCAGCGGGGTGCTGGAGCCGGGGATGCAGGCGACCGTCTCCGAACAGTCGCCCCGCTCCTCCTGGAGCAGCACCTGGTGGGACGCGCCGAGCAGCCTCAACTGCAGTTTCGCGCCGGTCAGTTCCAGGTCGAGGGTGGCCAGTGCAGGCAGCGGCTCGCGTCCGAGGGCCCAGGCGAGGTCGGCGGCCCGCGTATCGGTGTAGGAGGTGTTCAGGGTCGTGAGCATGGATCGGCTCCGCTAACACGCGCAGAAGAGGGGGAGATCGGCCATGTCAGCCCGGTCAGCCCAGCCGGCCCGGCCGGGGAGGGGAGTCTGCGGGACGTCCGATGGGCTGCGTAGGTGATTTAGAGGGAATCATGAACAGAGGCGTCACCACAGCGTTTTTACCCAACTTCGTGGGGTTTCCATCCCTCAGAGGGCCCCACAGCTCAACTGTTCAACTACGCCGTGCCGGCCGTCTCCCCCGACGCCCCGTCAGTTGCCGCCCCCGCACCCGCCGCCACCGCAGGACGAGCCCCCGCCGCACGAGGAGCCCCCGCAGGACGAACCCCCGCCGCACGACGAGTGACCACCGCACGAGTGGTGCCCCCCGGAGTGGTGGCCTCCCGAGTGGTGCCCGCCGGACGAGGACGAACCGCTGTCCCCGGACGACGAGGAACCGCTGTCCCCGGCCCACCAGCTCCCGCCGCTCCCGCCCGCGCCGTACGACGCCGACCGGCCCGCCCGCCGTCCGCGCCGCGACCTGCCCTTCGCGGACGCGACGACCCCGAAGCAGACGACCGCTGCCACCACCACCACGAACACGACGCCCATGGCGTCACCTTCTTTCGTCCCCCGGTTTCCGGCCCCCCGTGGGCCGCGGTGAACGGGGGATGCCCGGCCACCGGAACCCCGAAAGCCGAGTTGAGGAACTTCAGAGGGTGCCGGATCCGCGCCCGACAGCGGTGTCACCCGAACGGCCCAACATGACGTGTCGCCCGCATGGATGATCAATTGGCTGAGCAGTGTCACAAACCGAGGCAATCCGTGAAAGGCGAATGAAATGCGCATTCGACGAATCCTCGCCGCCGTCATCGCCGCGGCAGCCCTCGCCGGAATCGGCCTCACCAGCGCCGCCGCCGCCAGCCTCACCCGGGGTGAGTGCGAACAGGGCGGGGGAACGGTCGATTGGGCGAACAACACCTGCAGTGGCGGTGAGTTCGACGGACAGATGGTCGACTGAACCCCCACCAGGCGCCCCACAGCCACGCGCTGCGGGGCGCTGGGCTTCTTGAGTAACTCCCGAGCTTGGGCGCAGGATGGCCGGCATGACCTCCACCGCGCGCCCGCACCTGAACCGCCGGCTTGCCGAGTTCGGGACGACGATCTTCGCCGAGATGTCCGCCCTCGCCGTGGCGACCGGGTCGATCAACCTGGGGCAGGGCTTCCCCGATACCGACGGTCCCGAGGAGGTACGGGAGGCGGCCGTGCGCGCGCTGCGCGACGGGCGCGGCAACCAGTACCCGCCGGGCCCGGGCGTCCCCGAGCTGCGCACCGCGATCGCCGCGCACCAGCTGCGCCGCTACGGCCTGGCCCACGACCCCGACACCGAGGTGCTGGTCACCGCGGGCGCCACGGAGGCGATCGCGGCGTCGCTGCTGGCGCTCCTGGAGCCCGGGGACGAGGTGGTGGCCCTGGAGCCGTACTACGACTCCTACGCCGCGAGCATCGCCATGGCGGGCGGCAGGCGGGTGCCGGTGACCCTGCGGCCGGACGGCGGCCGGTTCCGGCTCGACCTCGACGAGCTGCGCGCCGCCGTCACGGACCGCACCCGGCTGCTGCTGGTCAACACCCCGCACAACCCGACCGGCACGGTCCTCACCCGCGCCGAGCTGGCGGCCGTCGCCGCGCTGGCGGTGGAACGCGATCTGCTGGTGGTGACCGACGAGGTCTACGAGCACCTGGTCTTCGACGAGGCGGAGCACGTGCCGCTGGCCGCGTTCCCCGGGATGCGGGAGCGGACGGTGACGATCGGTTCGGCGGGCAAGACGTTCTCGTTCACCGGCTGGAAGGTCGGCTGGGTGACGGCCGCGCCGGAGCTGGTGACCGCCGTGCGCTCGGCCAAGCAGTTCCTGACGTACGTCTCCTCGGGCCCCTTCCAGTACGCGGTGGCCGAGGCCCTGGCGCTGCCCGACTCCTATTTCGAGGGCTTCCGCCGGGACATGCGCGCCCGCCGGGACATCCTCGCGGAGGGGCTGACCCGGGCCGGATTCGAGGTCTTCCGGCCGGCGGGCACCTACTTCATCACGACCGACATCCGCCCGCTCGGCGAGAAGGACGGCTTCACCTTCTGCCGCGCCCTGCCGGAGCGGGCCGGCGTGGTGGCCATCCCCAACGCGGTCTTCTACGACGACCGGGAGGCGGGGTCGCCGTTCGTGCGGTTCGCGTTCTGCAAGCGCGAAGAGGTGCTCCGGGAGGCCGCCGAACGGCTGCGGCGGCTGTGACCAGGGTCTGGGGGCGGCGCCCCCAGACCTGACCGGACCCGGTTACTCCCCGTCGTCCTCGGGCTCCTCGGAGTCGTTGACCTCCTGCTCGAGACCGAGCTGCTCGACCAGCCACTTGTCGAACTCGATCGCGGCCCGCACCCAGCTGACCGTGGACGAGACGAAGTGGTTCAGGTCGACGCCGGTACCGATCAGCATCTGGGCCTCACCGATGAGGCGGACCGTGCCGTCGTCGTGGGTGTGGGTGTACACCTTGGGCCACAGGGTGCGGCGGTTCCAGTCGTCGACGGACTCCAGCAGCTGGACCTTCTCGTCGATCTTGTGCGGCCGGTCGTAGAACGTCCGCACCGAGAAGACCGCCTGCTCGTCCTCCCCGCGGAACATGAAGTACGTGCGGAACTGCTCCCACGGAGCCGCGAGGTCACCCTCCTCGTCGACGACGTACTTCAGCTCCATCTGTTCGAGGAGCTGCTTCACGAGGTCCTGATCCGGGACGACGGGGCCGGCCGGTCCCTGCGGCTGCGGTTCGGGCTGGCCCCCGAAGTTCGGGATCGAGGACGGGTCGATGCTCACTGTTTTTCCCTTCATGCGGATTCCGCCATCCTCCCCCAGAGGGGGAGGGGGGTGGCAAGCCCCGGCCACCCCGTGTCAGCCGAGGGCTGACACGGGGCGCACGCCCGCCGGGGCGCCACCGGGTCCGCGTACCCCCGGTCAGAGGGTCTTGCCCGTCGCCGGGCCGACCAGCAGCCCCTCGCCGAAGCGGTCCACCCGGACCGTGTCGCCGTCCTTGATCTCGCCGGACAGGATCTCCTTGGCGAGCCGGTCGCCGATCGAGGTCTGCACCAGGCGGCGCAGCGGGCGGGCGCCGTAGGCCGGGTCCATCCCCTCCTCGGCGAGCCAGGCCAGCGCCTCGGGGGTGATGTCCAGCGTGAGGCGCCGCTCGGCCAGCCGCCTGGCCAGCCTCTCGATCTGGAGCTGCGCGATCCGCTCCAGCTCGGGCTTGGTGAGCGCGGAGAAGACCACGAAGTCGTCGAGCCGGTTCAGGAATTCCGGCTTGAAAGAGGCCCGTACGACCTCCAGGACCTGCTCCCGCTTCTCCGCCTCGCTGGGGATCGGGTCCACCAGGTACTGGCTGCCCAGGTTGGAGGTGAGCACCAGGATGGTGTTGCGGAAGTCGACCGTGCGGCCCTGTCCGTCGGTGAGCCGGCCGTCGTCCAGCACCTGGAGCAGGACGTCGAAGACCTCCGGGTGGGCCTTCTCGACCTCGTCCAGCAGCACCACGCTGTACGGCCGCCGGCGGACCGCCTCGGTGAGCTGGCCGCCCTCCTCGTAGCCGACGTAGCCGGGAGGCGCGCCGACCAGCCGGGCCACGCTGTGCTTCTCGCCGTACTCCGACATGTCGATGCGGACCATGGCCCGCTCGTCGTCGAACAGGAAGTCGGCGAGGGCCTTGGCGAGTTCTGTCTTGCCGACGCCGGTCGGGCCGAGGAAGAGGAAGGACCCGGTCGGCCGGTCGGGGTCGGCGATGCCGGCGCGCGAGCGCCGTACGGCGTCGCTCACCGCGCGCACCGCCTCGCCCTGGCCGATGAGCCGCCGGCCCAGCTCGTCCTCCATGCGCAGCAGCTTCTGCGTCTCGCCCTCCATCAGGCGGCCGGCCGGGATGCCGGTCCAGGCGGCGACGACGTCGGCGATGTCGTCGGAGCCGACCTCCTCCTTGACCATGGTGTCCCGGGCGACCTCCTCCTCGGCCTCGGAGGCGGCCTCCAGCTCCTTCTCCAGCTCCGGGATCTCGCCGTACAGCAGCTTGGCGGCGGTGTCGAAGTCGCCGTCGCGCTGGGCGCGCTCGGCCTGGCCGCGCAGGTCGTCCAGGCGCTCCTTCAGCTCACCGACCCGGTTGAGGGACTCCTTCTCCTTCTCCCAGCGGGCGGTCAGGCCGCGCAGCTCCTCCTCCTTGTCGGCGAGGTCGCGGCGCAGCTTGTCCAGGCGTTCGCGGGAGGCCGGGTCGGTCTCCTTGGCGATCGCCAGCTCCTCCATCTTCAGCCGGTCGACGGAGCGCTGGAGCTCGTCGATCTCGACCGGCGAGGAGTCGATCTCCATGCGCAGCCGGGAGGCCGACTCGTCCACCAGGTCGATGGCCTTGTCCGGCAGGAAGCGGGAGGTGATGTACCGGTCGGACAGGGTCGCGGCGGCCACCAGCGCACTGTCCGCGATCTGCACCTTGTGGTGGGCCTCGTAGCGGCCCTTCAGGCCGCGCAGGATCGCGATGGTGTCCTCGACGGTCGGCTCGGCGACCAGCACCTGCTGGAAGCGGCGCTCCAGGGCGGGGTCCTTCTCGATCCGCTCGCGGTACTCGTCCAGCGTGGTCGCGCCGACCATGCGCAGCTCGCCGCGGGCCAGCATCGGCTTGAGCATGTTGCCCGCGTCCATGGCGGAGTCGCCGCCGGCCCCGGCGCCCACGACGGTGTGCAGCTCGTCGATGAAGGTGATGATCTGCCCGTCGGAGTCCTTGATCTCGGCGAGCACGGCCTTCAGCCGCTCCTCGAACTCGCCGCGGTACTTCGCGCCGGCGACCATCGCGCCGAGGTCGAGCGCGACCAGCCGCTTGTCGCGCAGGGACTCGGGCACGTCGCCCTTGACGATCCGCTGGGCGAGCCCCTCGACCACGGCGGTCTTGCCGACGCCCGGCTCGCCGATGAGGACCGGGTTGTTCTTGGTACGGCGGCTCAGCACCTGCACGACCCGCCGGATCTCCTGGTCCCGGCCGATGACCGGGTCGAGGCGGCCCTCGCGGGCGGCGGCGGTGAAGTCGGTGCCGAACTTCTCCAGGGCCTTGTACTGGCCCTCGGGATCGGCGGTGGTCACGCGGCGTCCTCCCCTGGCCTTGCGAAAGGCCTCTTGCAGCTTCCTGGCGTCGGCGCCCTGCGCCGTGAGCACGTCACCGGCCGCCCCGCCCTTGGCGGCGATGCCGATGAGCAGGTGCTCGGTGGACAGGTACTCGTCACCGAGTTCCGCGGCCCGTTCGGTGGCGTCCGCGATCACGGCGAGCAGCTCGCGGTTGGGCTGCGGGGGCGCGACGGTGGAGCCGGTCACGCTGGGCAGCCGGGCGAGGACACGCTCGGCGCCGGAGCGTACGGCCGCCTGGTCGGCCTCGACGGCCGCGAGCAGGTCGGTGATGTTCTCGTTGTCCTGCCCCGCGAGCAGGGCGAGGAGCAGGTGAGCGGGTGTGAGGTCCGGGTGTCCCTCGGCCAGGGCGCGGTTGCCGGCGGTGTTGATCGCGTCCCGGCTCCTGTTGGTCAGCTCGGCGTCCACGTGTCGGTTCTCCTCCTCGGCGTCGGCCCGGTGGCCGTGTCTCCCACTTGTCTCCCACTGCTGCTGACCTGACCAGCATACGCAAAGTTGAGTCTATTCCACTCAAGGTGGGGATTGCAGCTTCCTGCGACTAGGTTTCGGAACCATGGCCACGCACTCCCAGGACCCGACTTCCCCGGACGAGCTCTATCTCGCCTTCTGGCGGGAGCGGCACCTGTGCACCCTGACGACCCTGCGCCGCGACGGCAGCCCGCACGTGGTGCCGGTGGGGGTGACGTACGACCCGGAGGCGGGGCTGGCCCGGGTGATCACCGGCCGGACGAGCGCGAAGGTGGCCCACGTCCTCGCGGCCGGCGCCGAGGGCGGGCGGGTCGCGGTGTGCCAGGTGGACGGCCGGCGCTGGGCCACGCTGGAGGGCCGGGCCCGGGTGAGCGACGACCCGGAGCGGGTGGCGGAGGCCGAGCGGCGCTACGCCGAGCGGTACCGGCGGCAGCCCCGGGAGAACCCGCTCCGGGTGGTGATCGAGATCGAGCTGGAGCGGGCGCTCGGACACGGTTGAGACCGGGACCGGACCGGGGCGGTCAACCGGTTGGTTTCGGCCACCGTGACAGCGCTCCCACACACCGAAATGTCGCCACAAACTGCAGCGGCGTCACCGTGTTCAGGTCACGGTGACGCCGCTGCGGGGGGAAGCACCTGAGCGATCTTTTACGACGGGGGAATCGCGTCAGGCACTGCGGGGGGTGGCCGAAATGGTCCTTACGTCCGAGACTTCCGGTTCTGCCAGCCGGTGGTCTCGTTGGTCCAGATTCACGAAGATCATGCCGTACCGGACGGCGCACCGTACCGGCTGCGGCGCCCCACGTGGCTTGCGCAGACACCGGTACGCCCGCACGTCCTCTTCGTCGTCGCGGGTGACGACGACCGGCTCGCCGAACACGGTCACCATCAGCGAGTCACCGCTGTGGGGGATCGCGGTGACCAGGTCGATGAAGTGCCAGCCCGAGCGGTACGCGGTGGCCATCTCACGACGGAAGGACCGGTCGTCGGGAGGGGTGGTCATGCCGGCCGCCCCGACGCCTGGAGGTGTGTGCTCTGCCCCCAACCGGTGTCCGTCGGCGTGGCGACGACGACTCCCGTCGGCTCACTGGCGCCCCAGCCGGTGTCCAGCTTGGTCACGCCGACCGCCTGCGCCGTCCCCGCCCCAGCACCGAAGACCACGGCCGCAGAGAAGGCAACGGCAAGCGCCGATCGAAGCATTCTCTTGTACATAGTCGGCTTCGTCCTCACTCAACGAGTTTCCTTCCCCCGTGCCACGAAGACGATGGCTCATTCAGGCACGTCAATGCCACAGGGGCGATGCATCATGTTCCTGCATGTTCAGGACCCTGGGGGGTGGAGATTTGCCGAAAAATGACCCAAAAGGGACACATCAGCACGCGATAACCGATCTCTGTGAGGAGGGGACACAGCTCTACGCCAGCGCATTGAGCACCGGCCGGATCGCCCGCGCCGAGATCGAGGACGCCCCCTGCCTCCTCGAGTTCGCTCTGCTGCACCCGGATCCTGACGACGAGAAGTGGCTGCGGCCGGTTCCGCCGGCCGTCGCGCTCGCCCAGCGGCTGCACCCGCTCGAACGGGAGATCCTGGACCGTCGCCGGTTCTCCATCGAACTGACCGAATCCTTCGAGCCATTCATGGCGCTCAGCGCCCTGGCACCCGCCCCCACGCATGCCATCACGGTGCTCGAAGGCTCCGACCGGATCAACGCGGCGCTCAACCTCGCCACGGCCGAGTGCCGGCACGAGGTGCTGACCGTGCAGCCGGGCGGCGGGCGCAGCGAGCAGATCCTCAAGCAGGCCCTCGAACGGGACCGGCCGCTCATGGAGCGCGGGGTGAGCATGCGCACCCTGTACCAGCACACCGTCCGGCACAGCCTGGGCACCATGGCGTACGTGGACGTCATGTCCCGCGGCAAGGTCGAGATACGCACGCTGGAGGAGCTGATCGGGCGGCTCATCATCTGCGACGCGACCGTCGCCTTCGTGCCGGCCCACGACGACCAGCAGGTCGCCCTCGAACTGCGCCACCCCGGCCTCGTCAAATACCTGATCAAGGTCTTCGAGCACCTCTGGCGCCGCGCCACCCCGCTGCGCGAGGAGGTGCCCTACGAGCCCGCCCGCGACGGCATCACCGGCGTCCAGCACTCCATCGCCAAACTCCTGGTCGAGGGCCACGTCGACGAGGCGATAGCCCGCCGCCTCGGCATGAACGTGCGCACCTGCCGCGCCCACATCGCCAAGCTCGCCCAGGCGCTCGGCAGCGGCAGCCGGGCCCAGCTCGGCTACCTCATCGCCCAGTCCGGACTCCTCGAACAGGACATGTCCGCGCCGGGGCACACCGACCGCACCTGAGCACGGGCCCGGCGCCGCTCGGCACCCGGTCACGCCGTCGGGCACCCCGCCCCGCCGTCCGGCGCCGGCCGTGCCGGACGGCGGCCCCGGCGGCCCCCGGCGGCCCCCGGACCTCCGTGCGGCCCCCCGTGCGGCGGTCCCGCGGCACACCCCCACCGCACACCACACGGCACACCCGCACGGCACGCCCCACCCCCGCCCCGTCCCCGCACCACCGAGCAGGAGGGAGCCCGGCAGTGACCCCGGCGCCGCATCCGGACCACGGCATGGAAGAGCTGTGTCCGGCAGGATCGGAGCTGTACGCACAGGCCCTGCGCGCAGGCCACGTCACCGACGCGCAGGCCGGGGCGGCCCCCTGCCTGCTGCGGTTCGGTCTGCTGCAGCCGAACGTCGACGACCCCGGCAGGCTGGAACCGGTGGCCGCCGCCGTCGCCCTGCACGAGCTGCTGCGCGGCTCGGCGGAACGCGTCGCCGACGAGCGGCGCCGCGAGGCCCGCCTGACCGAGACGTTCGCGCCGCTGCTGCGGACCCAGGAGCCGCCCGCGGGGCCCACCGGCGGCCCCGCGACGATCCGGATGCACAGCGGCCTGGAGCGGATCAACCAGGCCATCTCCCAGGTCATGGCGGACTCCGCCGAGGAACTCCTGGCGATCCATTCGCACCCCACCCACACCCGCACACCCCCCAGCCTGTTCGCGCTCGCCCTCGACCGCGACCAGGCCCTGCTCGACCGCGGCGCCCGGATCCGCACCCTCTACCAGCACACCCTGCGGCACGCGCCCACCGTGCAGGCCCGTTACGAGCGGCTGCGGGGCGACGTCGAGGCCCGCACCCTGAACGAGGTCACCGAGCGGCTCCTCGTCTTCGACCGCACGGTCGCCTTCCTCCCCGCGAACAAGGACCGCACCCTCGCCCTGGAGATCCGGCTGCCCGCCCTCGTCGACTACCTCGTGACCGTCTTCGACCGCCTCTGGCACCTGGCGACCCCGCTGCACCCGCGCGGCGGCCGGCAGCCGTCCCTGGACGGCGTCACGCCCCGCCAGCGGGCCATCGCCGCCCTCCTCGTGGAGGGCCACACCGACACCGCCATCGCCGACCGCCTCGGCATGAACGTACGCACCGCCCGCCTGCACATCGCCAAGCTCGCCGCCACCCTGGGCAGCGAGAGCCGCGCCCAACTCGGCTACCTGATCGGCGAGTCGGGCATCCTGAAGCAGGCGCGGACGGCGCACTGAGGGCGACTGGGCCGGCGGTGAGGGCCCGGCCGGGCCCGGCTGTGCGGCTGTGCGGCCGTCTCAGCGCACGCCAGGGGTCTCCTGGTCGGGGATCCTGAGTGCGGGCGGGGCCGCCGGGGAGCCGGGGTGCGGGGGGCCGTCCAGGCCCACCTGGGCGATGCGGACGCCGAGTTGGGTACGGCTGGCCGCGCCGAGGGTGTCCGAGAGCCGGGCGATGTGGGCCCGGCAGGTGCGGACGCTGATGCCGAGCCGCTCGGCGATCACCGCGTCCTGGTGCCCCTCCGCGAGCAGCGCGGCGATGGACCGCTCGCGGTGCGAGATGCCCTCGATGCCGGTGTCGGGCAGGGGCGCGGTCAGCGGCAGCGCGAGCCGCCACAGCCGCTCGAAGACGGTCACCAGGTACTCCACCAGCGCCGGGTGGCGCAGCTCCAGGGCCATCGTGCGCTCGGTGTTGGCGGGGATGAAGGCGACCGTGCGGTCGAAGAGGATCAGCCGGTCGATGACCTCGTCCAGGGTGCGGGCCTCGACCGTGTCGCCCATCAGTTCCAGGTAGTTGAGCAGCCCCTGCCCGTGCCGGGCCACGTGGGTGTACAGGTCGCGCATGCGTACGCCCCGGCCGCGCAGCGTCAGCGCCCGGTGCAGCCCCTCGGTCAGCTCGGCCTCGCGCCGGATGCCGCCGGGCTGCACCGTGAGCACCTCGCTCGTGCACGCCTCGGTGGCCTCGTCCATCGCGGCCTGGATGCGGGAGAGCCCGTCCAGCACGCGGAGGGCGGTACCCTCACCCGGCGCCGAGAGCGCCTGGAGCTGGCGGCCCAGACCGGCGTACCACTCGAAGGCGCTGACCGCCGAGCCCACCCGCCGCTGGCTCTCCCTGACCTCGTCGTAGACCCCGCGCAGCAGCCGGGTCATGACCTCCTGCGGGGAGGTCGGCACCAGCCAGTCCATGTCGTCCGGGTCCGGGTGCAGCAGCGCCAGCTCCAGCAGGCAGGGCACCGGATCCGCGTCCGTGCGCGGCACCCGTCCCCGGCGTACGGCCCGGGAGTACACGCGGTCCCCGGCGTCGCACAGCCGGTCGGCACCGTGTGGATGCTGCTCCGCCCCGCGCCCGGCCATCGGCCATTCCACCCCCGGTTTGCTGCCACTTCCGCAGCGCAACTATGCGCGGCCGGGACCGGGTCCGCAACAAGGCTCCGTCCGCCGAGGGCACCGGAATCGGGGGGTGTGCCCCGGTATCGTCCGGCCTCCGCCCGTCGCATTGCAACAAGCTGATGGTGGTGGCCGGAACGTCACACAGGCATCGTTGGTCCCGCTTCCCCCGGGTGCCACGGCCCCCGGAGAGCGGTCCCGGTCAGGCACCCCCCGCACGGCCGGGGCCGCCGCATCGCGCCCACGGGGGTGGCGCGATGCGGGGAGGCCGTGACGGCTACTTCAGGCCGACGGCGGCGCAGGCCGCCTTGTACTTGGGGGTGCAGATGTCGGCGACCGTGTAGATGCCGTCGGCGATGACCGTGTCCTTGACCCGGTTCTTGGTCAGGGCGCTCACCTGGACCAGCTTGGACGGAATGCTCTTGTCGGTCGGGCTGTCGACGTGGTCCTGGGTGAGGGCGTCGAACTGGATGTCCTTGCCCTGCACCTTGGTGACGGCCATCTGCGCGGCGGCCTGGGCCTCGTCCGGGTAGGACTTGTACACGCTCATGTACTGCTCGCCGGTGAGGATCCGCTGGACGGCGTCCAGTTCGGCGTCCTGGCCGGTGATCGGGGGCAGGGTGGTGGCACCGGCCGCCTTGAGGGCCTTGATGACACCAGCCGCCATGCCGTCGTTGGCGGCGTACACGCCGGCGATGTTGCTCTTGCCGATCTTCGCGATCGCCTGGGCCATCCTGGCCTGGGCGATCTCCGGCTTCCAGTCCTTGGTGTCCCAGCTGTCCGCGATCGTGACCTTGTCCTTCAGCTCGGAGAGCGCGCCCTCCTTGAACTGCTTGGCGTTCGGGTCGGTGGGCGAGCCGTTCACCATGACGACCTTGTCGGAGGTGTCGACGCCCGAGCCCAGCGCGTCCAGCAGGGTACGGGCCTGCACCTCGCCGACCAGCTCGTTGTCGAAGGAGATGTAGGCGTCGATCGGGCCCTCGGCCAGCCGGTCGTAGGCGATGACCGGGATGCCCGCGTCCTTGGCCTTCTTCACCTCGCCGGCGATGGCGTGCGAGTCGACCGCGTCGAGCAGGATGATGTCGACCTTGTCGTCGATCATCTGCTGCATCTGGCCGGCCTGCCGGGCGGAGTCCGCGTCGGCGTTGGCGTACGAGACGTGGCCCTTGTTGTGGGTCAGCTCCGCGACCTGGTTCTTGATGATGGGGTAGTCGAACTTGTCGTAGCGGGTGTTCGCCTTCTCCGGCAGCAGGAGTCCGATCGTGACGTCGTCCCCCTTCGTCGGCGTCGCGCTCGCGCCGTCGCCCGTAGCGTCCAGCACGCCGCAGCCGGCGAGCGAAAGGGTCATCGTGGACGCGGCCACGGACATGGCTATACGACGCATTCAGGGGCTCACTTCAGGTGCGTTCCGGACGTGGGTGCAGCTTTACGACCCAGGTGTCTGAAAAGACAACTTGGACCCGACACCCGGCGTCAAGCGGAACTACTTAACGAGTGCGCAACAGCACGCTCCGCTGCATCTGTGAAGGTGGAGCGGAATCGTCTCCAAACAGTCTTTACGGACCCTCCACCCAACGGGAGTTCACAGGGAGGCAAAGATCAGTGCAACCGAATGCAATCCAGACGAGTCGTGCCGACCCGCGGTCGCGGACCGCCTCCCCGACTCGACCAGACGACCGAACGAACCCAGCCAGCCGGGCGCCGGACACGCGAGAGGGGCCCGGAGAATCCGGGCCCCTCTCGTCCGCGCCGACGGGTCGGCGCGTCAGTCGTTCTGCTGCCGCTTGGGCCGCCACACCACCAGCGCGCTGGTCTGCTGGACCTCCTGGTACGGGACCAGGTCGCGGCGGTAGGAGGCGTGGACGGCCGCCTCCCGCTGCCGCATCGCGGCCGCCGCGCCGTCGAGCGCCGACTGGAGTTCGGCGACCCGGGACTGGAGGGCCGCGACCTGGTTCTCCAGTTCGATGATGCGCTTGATGCCGGCCAGGTTGATGCCCTCGTCCTGCGACAACGCCTGCACCTGGCGGAGCAGTTCGATGTCGCGGGCCGAGTAGCGGCGGCCCCGCCCGGCCGTGCGGTCGGGCGAGACCAGACCCAGCCGGTCGTACTGGCGCAGCGTCTGCGGGTGGAGTCCGGAGAGCTGGGCCGCCACCGAGATGACGTAGACCGGGGTCTCCTCGGTCAGTTCGTACGGGTTACGCCGACGGCCGGATGTGTCCATGGGGCGCTCAATCTCCCTTCGCGGCCTCGAACAGCTCCGCCCGCGGGTCCTCGCCCGCGGTCGCCTCGCGATACGCCTCCAGTGCGTCACGAGCCTTCCCCGACAGGTCCTTGGGGACACTCACCTCGACGGTGATCAGCAGATCGCCGCGCGTGCCGTCCTTGCGGACCGCGCCCTTGCCCCGCGCCCGCATGGTGCGGCCGTTGGGGGTGCCGGGCGGCAGCTTCAGGGTGACCGCGGGGCCGCCCAGGGTCGGGACCCGGACCTCGCCGCCGAGCGCGGCCTCGGTGAACGTCACCGGGACGGTCACCGTGAGGTTGTCGTCCTTGCGCCCGAACACCGGGTGCGTGCCGACGTGCACGGCGACGTACAGGTCGCCCGCCGGGCCGCCGCGCTCACCGGGCGCGCCCTTGCCGCGCAGCCGGATCCGCTGCCCGTCGGTGACCCCGGCGGGGATGCGGACCTGCATGGTGCGCGAGGACTTGGCGCGGCCGCTGCCCTTGCACTCCAGGCAGGGGTGCTCGGCGATCAGACCGCGGCCCTTGCAGTCGGGGCAGGGGTCGGTGAGCGAGAACCCGCCGCCCGAGCCCCGGGCGACCTGTCCGGTGCCGACACAGGTCGGGCACACCCGGGGGGTGCCGTTCTTGTCGCCGGTGCCGGAGCAGGCCTTGCAGGGCGCCTGGGAGGACATCCGCAGGGGCACCGTGGCGCCCTCGATGGCCTCCGTGAAGCTCAGCGTGACCTCGGACTCGATGTCCTGGCCACGCCGTGGCTGGGTACGGGTGCCCGTGCCGGTGGCACCGCCCCGGTTGAACAGGCCCCCGAAGACGTCACCGAGTCCACCGCCGAAGCCGCCTCCGCTCTGGGCGTTGCCCCCGAAGAGGTCGCCGAGGTCGAAGTTGAAGTTGCCGCCGGCGCCGCCCGGCCCGGGGCGGAAGCCTCCGTTGCCGAACAGGGCGCGCGCCTCGTCGTACTCCTTGCGCTTCTTGGGGTCGCCTAGGACGTCGTTCGCCTCGGAGATCTCCTTGAAGCGCTCCTCCGCCTTGACGTTTCCCTTGTTGGCGTCCGGGTGGAACTCGCGGGCGAGCTTCCGGTACGCCTTCTTGATCTCGGCCTCGGTGGCGTCCTTGGGGACGCCGAGGACCTTGTAGTAGTCCTTCTCGATGAAGTCCTTGGTGCTCATCCCCGACGTCCCTCCTTCCTGTCCTCGGTGATTACGTCAGCCCTCCTCCGGGCCACCGTTCTCCTTGTCGTCGACGGCACCGGTCGCCGGACTCTCCTCGGCTTCCTCGGCCTTGACGCTCTGCGCGCCGGGCTGCGGTTCGGCGACGGCCACCCGCGCGGGGCGGATGGTGCGCTCGCCGATGCGGTACCCGGGCTGCAGGATGGCCACGCACGTCGTCTCGGTGACGTCCGGCGCGTAGCTGTGCATCAGGGCCTCGTGGATCGTCGGGTCGAAGGGCTCGCCCTCCTTGCCGAACTGCTGCAGGCCCATCTTGGCCGCGACGGTCTCCAGCGACTCGGCCACCGACTTGAAGCCGCCGACCAGTTCGCCGTGTTCCCGCGCCCGGCCGATGTCGTCGAGCACGGGCAGGAGCTCGGTCAGGAGGTTCGCGATGGCGATCTCCTTGACCGCGACCCGGTCGCGCTCGACCCGTCGGCGGTAGTTCTGGTACTCGGCCTGGAGCCGCTGGAGGTCCAGCGTGCGCTCGTTGAGCGCCGTGCGCACCTGGTCGAGCTGGGCCGCCAGGCCCGCGTCTGCGTTTACGTCCCCGGCCGGGGCCGCCCCCTCGTCGGGAGCGGCCTTCGACTCGGCGTCGTCGGGGGTCGCGCCGGAGGGGACGTCGGGCTTCTCCTCGAAGCCCGGGGTCTCCTCCGTCACGCGGCACCGTCCTTGCGCTCGTCGTCGACGATCTCGGCGTCCACGACGTCGTCGTCGGCCTTCGGGGCCTCACCGGCACCGCCGGCCGCCTCCTGGGCGCCCTGGGCGTCGGCGTACATGGCCTGGCCGAGCTTCTGCGAGACGGCGGCGACCTTCTCGGTGGCGGTGCGGATCGCGGCGGTGTCCTCGCCCTTGAGCGTCTCCTTCAGCTCGGCGATCGCGGCCTCGACCTCGGTCTTGATCTCGCCCGGGACCTTGTCCTCGTTGTCCTTGAGGAACTTCTCGGTCTGGTAGACGAGCTGCTCGCCCTGGTTGCGGGTCTCGGCGGCCTCGCGGCGGGCGTGGTCCTCCTCCGCGTACTTCTCGGCCTCCTGGCGCATGCGGTCGACCTCGTCCTTCGGCAGCGAGGAGCCGCCGGTGACGGTCATCTTCTGCTCCTTGCCCGTGCCCAGGTCCTTCGCGGTCACGTGCATGATGCCGTTGGCGTCGATGTCGAAGGCGACCTCGATCTGCGGGACGCCACGCGGCGCCGGCGGCAGACCGGTCAGCTCGAACATGCCGAGCTTCTTGTTGTACGCCGCGATCTCGCGCTCACCCTGGTAGACCTGGATCTGCACGGACGGCTGGTTGTCCTCGGCCGTCGTGAAGATCTCCGACCGCTTGGTCGGGATCGTGGTGTTGCGCTCGATGAGCTTGGTCATGATGCCGCCCTTGGTCTCGATGCCGAGGGACAGCGGGGTCACGTCGAGGAGCAGGACGTCCTTGACCTCACCCTTGAGGACACCGGCCTGGAGGGCGGCGCCGATGGCGACGACCTCGTCCGGGTTCACGCCCTTGTTGGCCTCGTTGCCACCGGTCAGCTCCTTGACGAGCTCGGCGACGGCGGGCATGCGGGTGGAGCCGCCGACCAGGACGACGTGGTCGATCTCGTTGATCGAGATGCCGGCGTCCTTGATGACGTTGTGGAACGGCGTCTTGCAGCGCTCCAGCAGGTCCGCGGTCAGCTGCTGGAACTGGGCGCGGGTGAGCTTCTCGTCCAGGTGCAGCGGGCCCTCGGCGGACGCCGTGATGTAGGGCAGGTTGATCGAGGTCTCGGTGGACGAGGACAGCTCGATCTTGGCCTTCTCCGCCGCCTCACGCAGACGCTGGAGGGCCATCTTGTCCTTGGCCAGGTCCACGCCGTGACCGGACTTGAACTGCTGCACCAGGTAGTCGACGACGCGCTGGTCCCAGTCGTCACCACCGAGGTGGTTGTCACCGTTGGTGGCCTTCACCTCGACGACGCCGTCACCGATCTCCAGGAGGGACACGTCGAAGGTGCCGCCACCGAGGTCGAAGACGAGGATCGTCTGGTCGTCCTTGTCGAGGCCGTACGCCAGCGCGGCGGCGGTCGGCTCGTTGACGATGCGCAGGACGTTCAGACCGGCGATCTCGCCGGCCTCCTTGGTCGCCTGGCGCTCGGAGTCGTTGAAGTACGCCGGGACGGTGATGACCGCGTCGGTCACCTTCTCGCCCAGGTAGGACTCGGCGTCCCGCTTCAGCTTCTGCAGGATGAACGCGGAGATCTGCTGGGGGTTGAAGTCCTTCCCGTCCAGCTGGATCTTCCAGTCGGTGCCCATGTGACGCTTCACCGAGCGGATGGTCCGGTCCACGTTCGTGACCGCCTGGCGCTTGGCGACCTCGCCGACGAGCACCTCACCGTTCTTGGCGAAGGCGACGACGGACGGCGTGGTCCTGGCACCCTCGGCGTTGGTGATGACGGTGGGCTCGCCGCCCTCCAGAACGCTGACGACGGAGTTAGTCGTGCCCAGGTCGATGCCGACCGCACGTGCCATGGTTGATTCCTCCAGCTGACTTGAGTGGAACAGGCTCAAGTGTGCACGACGAGGTCCGCCCGGTCAACAGACATGAGTCGGACGGGCTCAAGTCTTATCCGTTCCTTACACGCAAGTGGCCGCTGACCTGCGTGGACGTGTCCCGTCGCGGCGCCTGGGCGGGCACCCGAAGGAGTACCAGCACGACGAACAGCGCCCCACCAGCCACCCAGAGCACAGCCCCGTCGCCGGTCCACCCGGTGTGCACGAGCACCCCCACGAGGACCGCGGAGAAGGACCCGGCGCCCAGCAGTACGACGGCCCCGGGCGGGGTGAGCCCGAACCGCCGCAACCGGTGCCCGACGTGGTCCGGCCCCCTCCTCAGCAGCGGCCTGCGGCCCAGGGCGCGCGCGAGGACCACCAGCAGGAAGTCGGCGGCGGCCACCGCGCCGAGGCAGAACAGCACGCCCGCGCTCGCCCCGAGTCCGTACCCCGCGCGCGTGAAGACGGCCGCGGCGGACAACAGGAACCCCGTGAACAGCGATCCGCAGGCACCGAGGCCGACCCGCGCCGGGAACCAGTTGTGCATCAGGAAGCCGGTGAGGGCCGCGGCGAACACGCTGAGCAGAACGGCGAGCCCGTCCATCACCTCGGCGGCGGCGCAGGCCCCCGCGCCGAAGGCGGTGACCACCCCGACCGTGCCCGCGAGACCGTCCGCGTGGTCGAGCCCCCGGAAGGCCAGGGAGGCGAAGACGATCCAGCCCACGGCGAGAATCCCACCCCAGAAGCCGGTCTCGTCGTACGGCACCACGAAGGCCGCCGCCACCGTCGTACCGGCCACCAGTACCCGGGCGCGCAGCCGCCACACATCGGCCACCAGGCCCAGCGCGGCGACCCCCGCCGCGGCCACGAGCAGCCGACCGACCCCGTCACCCAGCGGGGCGACGCGGGTCCACTCACCCGCCCAGGCGACCAGGCAGGTGACGGCCACGACGGCCGCTCCGCCGAGCACCGGCAGGGGTCGCTGCCGGCGCCGGTCGACGATGCCCGCGCGCAGCGCGGGCACCCGGAGCAGCGCCGCCAGCACGGCGGTCAGGAGGAGGGCGGCGGAGGCCGCGGTGATCCCGTATAGCACGGCTCTAAGTTAGGCGCGAATGTAGCAATTCGGTATGAATAACACGATCTGATTGCCGGTCCGGCTCAGGCTCACCTCAGCGACCCAGATCACCTCGCGCCTGGCTACAGTGCGAGTGAGGATGCGGGTAGTCTCGAACGAACTGCATAAGTTACCGCTTAGTAATTTCCCTCGCAGGCCCGAGGAGCCCCGAAATGCAACTCGCCGCGATCATCGTGTCGCTGGTTCTGATCGTGGTCGGCGTGGCCCTGTTCGCCCGCGCCCTCCTGCAGATCTTCAACTTCATGCGGCTCGGTCAGAGCGTGCCCGCGGGCACCCGGACCGACGAGCCCGTGCAGCGCACCCTCACCGTGGTCAAGGAGTTCCTCGGCCACACCCGGATGAACCGCTGGGGCATCGTCGGTGTCGCGCACTGGTTCGTGGCGGTGGGCTTCTTCACCCTGCTGCTGACGATCGTCAACGCGATCGGACAGTTGTTCAAGGCCGACTGGATCCTGCCGATCATCGGCGAGTGGGCGCCGTACAACGTCTACGTCGAGTTCATCGGCACCATGACGATCGTCGGCATCCTCGTCCTGATCGCGATCCGCCAGCTGAGCCACCCGCGCAACCCGGGCCGCAAGTCCCGCTTCGCCGGCTCCAACTTCGGCCAGGCCTACTTCGTCGAGGCCGTCATCCTCATCGTCGGCGTCTGCATCTTCATGCTGCACGCGCTCGAGGGCGCCCAGCACCACGTGGACTCCTACGAGGCCTCCTTCTTCATCTCCTACCCGGTGGTGGCGTGGCTGAAGGGCATGGACGTCTCCACGCTCCAGAACCTCACCTACTTCTTCGCCGGCCTGAAGATCGCGACGTCCTTCATCTGGATGATCACGGTCGCCCTGAAGACCGACATGGGCGTCGCCTGGCACCGCTTCCTGGCCTTCCCGAACATCTTCTTCAAGCGCAACGCCACCGGTGAGACCTCCCTCGGCGCCCTGCTCCCGATGACCTCCGGCGGCAAGCCGATCAACTTCGAGGACCCGGGCGACGACGACGTCTTCGGCGTCTCCCAGGTCGAGCAGTTCTCCTGGAAGGGCCTGCTGGACTTCTCCACCTGCACCGAGTGCGGCCGCTGCCAGTCGCAGTGCCCCGCCTGGAACACCGGCAAGCCGCTCTCCCCGAAGCTGCTCATCATGTCGCTGCGCGACCACGCGCACGCCAAGGCGCCGTACCTGCTGGCCGGCGGCGGCAAGACCATGGAGGGCGAGGAGAAGGCCTCCGAGGAGCAGCTCAAGGACGTCCCCGCCGCCGCCCTGGCCGAGGCCGAGCGCCCGCTGGTCGGCACCGCCGAGGAGAACGGCGTCATCGACCCGGACGTCCTGTGGTCCTGCACCACCTGCGGCGCCTGCGTCGAGCAGTGCCCCGTCGACATCGAGCACGTCGACCACATCGTCGACATGCGCCGCTACCAGGTGATGATCGAGTCCGCGTTCCCGTCCGAGGCGGGCACGATGCTCAAGAACCTGGAGAAGAAGGGCAACCCCTGGGGCCTGGCGAAGAAGCAGCGCCTGGAGTGGCTCAAGGAGGTCGACTTCGAGGTCCCGGTCGTCGGCAAGGACATCGAGGACCTCACCGAGGTCGAGTACCTCTACTGGGTCGGCTGCGCCGGCGCCCTGGAGGACCGCGCCAAGAAGACCACCAAGGCCTTCGCCGAGCTGCTGCACATCGCGGGCGTGAAGTTCGCGATCATGGGCGGCGACGAGAAGTGCACCGGTGACTCCGCCCGCCGCCTGGGCAACGAGCCCCTGTTCCAGGAGCTCGGCATGGAGAACGTCATGGCCCTGAACACGGCGTTCGGCGAGGAGCTGGACGACGACGGCAAGGTCACGCCGGAGTCGCGGAAGCCGAAGGCGGCCAAGAAGATCGTCGCCACCTGCCCGCACTGCCTCAACACCCTCGGCAACGAGTACCCGCAGCTCGGCGGCGACTACGAGGTCATCCACCACACCCAGCTGCTCCAGCACCTCGTCGACGAGGGCAAGCTGATCCCGGTGACCCCGGTCGAGGGCATCATCACCTACCACGACCCGTGCTACCTGGGCCGCCACAACAAGATCTACACGCCCCCGCGCGAGATCATCGGCAAGGTCCCGGGCCTGCGCAACGAGGAGATGCACCGCCACAAGGAGCGCGGCTTCTGCTGCGGCGCCGGCGGCGCCCGGATGTGGATGGAGGAGCGGATCGGCAAGCGCATCAACAACGAGCGCGTCGACGAGGCCCTCTCCCTCAACCCGGACATCGTCTCCACCGCCTGCCCGTTCTGCCTCGTCATGCTGACCGACTCGGTCAACGGCAAGAAGAACGACGGCAAGGCGAAGGAGTCCATCCAGGTCGTGGACGTCGCCCAGCTCCTGCTGGACTCCGTCCGCACCCCGGCGACGGACGACGAGCCCCCCGCGGGCACGGCCGAGTCCGAGAACGAGCCGGAGCCGGAGCCGGTGAAGTAACGGCCCCCCGCAAGCCGACGGCGCCCCCTGACCCGCACAGGCAGGGGGCGCCGTCGTCGTCTCTCCCGGGTTCCGCTAGGCGCCCTTCGGGGCGGCCTGCTGCACCACGTCGAAGGACCACAGCGTGGAACCGGACGCGGCCGGACGCGGCCGCTCCCCGCCCTCGCCGCCGCCCTGGTGCGCCGACTTCATCGGCCCCTCCATCCAGGCCTGGAACGACTCCTCGTCACGCCAGCGCGTGTACACGAGGTACTGGTCGGTGCCCTCGACGGGGCGCAGCAGCTCGAACCACTCGAAGCCGTCGGAGTTCTCCACCGCGTGCGCCCGCGAGGCGAACCGCTGCTCCAGCACCTCCCGCTGCTCGGCGGGGACACTCAGCACGTTGATCTTCACTACGCTCATGCCACCATCCTGACTTACGTCACATCCGTCCGGGCTTCAACATCCGTCCCGGACACGTGCATCATGGGCGGGTTGCCGAGCGGCGGTCGAGCGGTACGGGCGGAGGGGACGGTGCGCGTGCGCAGGGGCGGTATCCGTACGGCGGCGCTCTGCGGCGCCCTGTTCCTCGCCGCCTGCGGCCCGACCGGCCCGAGCGCCGGCCCCACCCACGCCGCCGGCGCCCCCGCCCGGCTGCCCGTCCCGCGCGGCGAGGGCAGCGAGGTCCCGGACGACTTCAACGGCGACGGCCACCGCGACCTCGTCCTGACCGGCCTGGTCAAGGAGCAGAGCCACGCCGACGACGCCGGCATCGGCATCGTCTACGGCGGCCCCCGCGGACTCACCCCCGGCGCCCGGCAGTTGCTCAGCCCCGCCGAGCGGGCCGCCCCCACCAAGGGCCGGCTCCCGGCCGTCTTCGACGCGGAGGAGAGCTGCGACCTCGACGGCGACGGCTTCACCGACCTCGTCGTCTCCACGGACCCGCCCTACGACGGCCAGGGCCGGCCCCCGGTCCCGCTGCAGCTCCTCTTCGGCTCCCCCGCCGGACTGACCGGCCGCGCCGTCAGGCTGGCCGTCCCCGACCGCGCGCGCTTCGGCGACGACTGGCCCGATCAGCCGGTGTGCGGCGACTTCGACGGCGACGGCAAGACGGACCTGGTGCTGCACGCGTCCGCGGGCCGGCTCTCCTACCTGCGCGGCCCGTTCGGCCGCGACGGCGCCCCGCACGCCGCCGGCGCGCCCCTGCCCTCGCCCGGCGAGGTGCCCGTCGGGCCGTCGGCCGACGTCAACAGGGACGGGTACGACGATCTCGTGGTCCGCGCCGGTGAGGGCACCGGCAAGGCGGCCGTCGTCCTCGGCGGCCCGAACGGCCCCGCGCGCACCGGCACCCTGCTCCCCGCCGGCGTCGACGTGGCCCTCGGCCGCTTCGGGCGCGGCTCGGCGCTGGACGCGGCCGTGGGCACCGCGGCGGAAACGTCCCTGCGCTACGACCTGCCCGCCCCGGCCGCCCCGGCCGCCCTCGCCGCCCACGGCCCGCTGCTCGACGCCGCGGACTTCGACGGCGACGGCCACGACGAACTGGTCGCCGGCGGCTCCCGGCTGCGCGTCCTGCGGGCCGGCCCGCGCGGCCTGTCGGCGACGGACGCGCAGACCCTCGTACCGCCCATGTCCGGCACCACCCGGGTGGTGTCCACCGGCGACTTCGACGGGGACGGGCGCGCGGACCTGGTGGTGCGGACCACCCGGGGCGAGACCAGGGACACGGTCGCCGTCCACCCCGGCACGAAGGACGGCGGCCCGGTCACGGCCGAGCCCGCGGTCACCTTCTCCACCTCGGAGTTCCTGGCGCGCTAGCGGCATCCCCGGCCGGGCAAGCGCTCTCGAACGATCTCGAACGTTTACCGAACTCACGTACAACCCTTACGCCCCAGCAGTGGTCTCCTGATCGCCGAACGCCCGGTGAACCGTGGGACAACCCACGCCGAACAGGGAGGGTTCGCACCCCATCGACTGTGGATGCCCGCCAGGCATCCCCGCATGCCCAGGAGAAAACCCGCATGCACAAGCCCCTGCGACTCGCCCTCGCGACGGCCACCGCCGTCGCGCTGACGGGCGGTCTGCTCACCTTCTCCACCGTCGCCGCCACCGCCGCGGACTCCACCACCGTCCCGCAGGCCGACTTCAACGGCGACGGCATCGGCGACGTCGCCTTCTCCGCCGACAGCGCCTACGTCAGCGGCAAGAAGGCGGCCGGCCAGCTCGTCGTCCTCTACGGCTCCGCCTCCGGCGTCTCGTCCGCCAAGCGCTCCACGATCAGCCAGAACACCTCCGGCACCCCCGGCACCGCCGAGTCCGGCGACCACTTCGGCGGGGAGACCGCCTACGCCGACTTCAACGGCGACGGCTTCGACGACATCGCGGTCTCCGCCAGCGGCGAGGACGTCGGCTCCGACGCCGACGGCGGCACCCTCGCCATCCTGTGGGGCTCCGCCTCCGGCATCACCGGCAAGGGCGTCACGGTCGCCGACCCCGCACCCTCCGGCCACGACTTCTGGGGCAAGAACCTCGCGGCCGGCGACTTCGACGGCGACGGCAAGGCCGACCTCGCCGTCGGCAGCTCCGCCGCCACCATCTACGTCCTCAAGGGCGGCATCAACGCCTCCGGCGTGCCCGGCGGCAAGTACACGATCAAGCCCCCCATGATGGGCACCGACGCGCTCGGTCCGCTCAACCTGACCGCCGGCGACATCAACAACAGCGGCCAGACCGACCTCGTCGTCGACGGCTTCGAGACCGACACCGACTACGGCTGGAACCGCAACTGGTACATCCCCGGCGGGGCGAACGGCCTGCACATGTCCGAGGCCGCGACCCTCAAGCCCGGCGTGATCACCGCGATCGGCGACATCAACAACGACCACTACGGCGACATCGTCAGCGGCGCCTACTGGAACACCACCACCGAGGACGGCACCCCCGTACCCGACTCCGCCAAGGGCGGCAAGGTCTGGGTGACCTACGGCTCCGACGGAGGACCGTCCAACGTCACCGGCATCACCCAGGACACCGGCAACGTACCCGGCACCTCCGAGAACAACGACTTCTTCGGCTACGAACTCGACCTCGGCGACGTCAACGGCGACGGCTTCCTCGACCTCGCCATCGGCGCGGCCGGCGAGAACATCGGCACCGCGACGAACACCGGCGCCGTCACCGTCCTCTACGGCTCCGCGAACGGCCTGAACACCGCCTCCGGCGGCCAGTTCTTCGCCCAGTCCACCGCCGGCGTGCCCGGCAGCGACGAGAAGGACGACTACTTCGGCCAGGACGTCAAGCTCGACGACGTCACCGGCGACGGCAGGGCCGACCTGCTGGTCGGCTCCCGGGAGAACGCCGCCAACGGCGCGGTGACCTACCTGCCCTCCAGCGGCACGAAGATCGTCACGACCGGCTCGCGCACGATCTCCCCCAGCGCCTCGGGCGTCTCGACGACCGGCACGCCGTACTTCGGCGCCAACTTCGCCGACTGACACCCCTTCCCCGGCGGGCCGGGCCCACCCCCAGGGCCCGGCCCGCCCCGCCTTTCTCCACCCTCTCCTCGGGCTCTCCCCTAGAAGCCCCCTTGCGCACCCGCACCCTCCTGCTGGTGGCGACCCTCACCACCGGTGGGGCCTGCGCGGCTCGGGCTCCGGGGTGCGCACGACCGGCGCGCTGAGCCTCGGCCCGTCGGCCGTCGGCGTGTCCACCTCCGGTCTCTCGCAGCTCGGCGCCCGGACGGGCCAGTGATGCGCCCGGTGGCCGGCCCGGTGGCCTGTCCGTCCGCCGGGCCGGTCACCGGAAACTCCGGGGATCCCCGGACCTCTCCCGGGACGCACCCCTGACGGTCCCTTAGGGGATGTCACAGGTCGGCCGCAAAGCCGGGCCCGGACCCCCGGGCCCGGCACACCACTCTCCAGGACCAGGTACGTTCGATGACGTGGCTGGATTCAGGATCGGACGCGGGGGCCGGGACAACCGCACCCCCCAGGGACAACAGGCTCCGCAGGGACCGTACGGACGCGGCGGGCACGGGCACGGACAGCCCGGCCGGCCGCCGCACGGACCCGGACAGGGGCAGCCCGGCGGCCCGGCGTACGGCTACCCGTCGGCGCCGCAGCCGCCGTACCCGCAGCAGTCGTACCCGCAGCGCGGCCCGTCGTACGGCTACCCGGGCCCGGCCGGCGACGGCCCGGAGTACTTCGGCGACGGCGGCTACCCGGGCCAGGCCCAGGGCGACGGGCACGACCCGTACGCGGCCAACAACCCGGGCCACACGCAGGCCTTCTCCGTCGACGAGGCGTCCGGCTACACCCAGGGCGCGACCTACCACGCCGGCACCGCCGCCCCGTCCGGGCCGATCGGGCCGCCCCTGCACTGGAAGGAACTGCTGCGGGGCGTGATCCTCTCGCCCGACCGGACCTTCCTGCGCATGCGGGACTACACGATGTGGGCCCCGGCCCTGATCGTCACCTTCCTCTACGGCCTGCTCGCCGTCTTCGGCTTCGACGGCGCCCGCTCGGACGCGATCAACGCGACGCTCTCCAACGCGATCCCGATCGTCCTGGTCACGGCCGTGGCGATGGTCCTGAGCGCCTTCATCCTGGGCGTGGTCACCCACACCCTGGCCCGCCAGCTCGGCGGCGACGGCGCCTGGCAGCCCACGGTGGGCCTGTCCATGCTGATCACGTCGCTGACGGACGCGCCCCGCCTGGTCGTCGCCATGTTCTTCGGCGGCGACGCGGGCTTCGTCCAGGTGCTCGGCTGGGCCACCTGGATCGGCGCGGGCGCCCTGCTGACCCTGATGGTCTCCCGCTCCCACGACCTGCCCTGGCCCAAGGCCCTGGGCGCGGCGGCGATCCAGCTGATCGCCCTCCTGTCGATCGTGAAGCTGGGCACCTTCTAGCCCCCGCCCCCCGGCAAAGACGCAGACACAGGAAAGGGCCCCCGGCACCACACCGGGGGCCCTTCCCACGTCCCACGCCCCCTCAGGCGTCGAGCACCTGCCCGTCACGCTGCACGACAGGAGGCAGGACACTCCACGGGAAGTTGATCCACTCGTCGGTGCGCTTCCAGACGTACTCGCACTTCACGAGGGAGTGGGACTTCTCGTAGATCACTGCGGAGCGGACCTCGGCGACGGTGTCGAGGCAGAAGTCGCGCACGAGCTTGAGGGTCTTGCCGGTGTCCGCGACGTCGTCGGTGATCAGCACCTTCTTGTCGGAGAAGTCGATCACGTTCGGGACCGGGGCGAGCATGACCGGCATCTCCAGCGTCGTGCCCACGCCGGTGTAGAACTCCACGTTCACGAGGTGGATGTTCTTGCAGTCCAGGGCGTAGGCGAGGCCGCCGGCGACGAAGACGCCGCCGCGGGCGATGCTCAGCACGATGTCGGGCTCGTAGCCGTCGTCGGCGATGGTCTGCGCCAGTTCGCGGACGGCGGCGCCGAACCGCTCGTAGGTCAGGTTCTCCCGTATGTCGCTCATGCCGTCGCCCTCACACCTGGGTCCGATGGAAGTTCAGGAAGGACCGCGAGGCGGTCGGTCCGCGCTGCCCCTGGTACCGGGAGCCGTAGCGCTCACTGCCGTAGGGGTGCTCGGCGGGCGAGGTCAGCCGGAACATGCACAGCTGGCCGATCTTCATGCCGGGCCACAGCTTGATCGGCAGGGTGGCGAGGTTGGACAGCTCCAGGGTCACGTGACCGCTGAACCCCGGGTCGATGAACCCGGCGGTGGAGTGGGTGACGAGCCCGAGCCGTCCCAGCGAGCTCTTGCCCTCGAGCCGGGAGGCGAGGTCGTCGGGGAGCGTGATGACCTCGTACGTGGAGGCGAGCACGAACTCCCCGGGGTGGAGGATGAACGGCTCGTCGCCCTCGGGCTCGACCAGGCGGGTCAGATCGGCCTGCTCGACCGAGGGGTCGATGTGGGGGTAGCGGTGGTTCTCGAACACCCGGAAGAAACGGTCGAGACGCACGTCGATGCTCGACGGCTGCACCATGGATTCGTCGTAGGGGTCGATACGCACCCGCCCGGCGTCGATCTCGGCCCGGATGTCCTTGTCTGAGAGAAGCACGCCCCGAGGATACGCAAGGCGCGCCGAGCCATGACAATCGTGACGGCTCCGCGCGCCTGCGGCCTGCCTGCTGTTCCCGCCGCTGGGGCCGTTACTGCTTCTGCAGAGTGACCGGCACCACGCTGCGGAGCCGGGCGCACCGCGGGCACCGCAGCAGCCGGCCGGGGCCGAGCCGCTCGGCCTTCTGCATCGGGAACGAAGTGGTGCTGAAGACGTGGCCGTCCACACAGCGAACGACGGTGCGTTCCATCAAGTCCCTCAAGTCCCTTCCCCAAGAGCCGCGTCCGGCTGACTGCCCTGACGACAAAAGCCACATTACGGGATCAAAGAGACGACTCTCCAGGCGGCGCTCCGGCCCCACCCGGCCCCTCTCCCACCCTTCCACGGTACGCCCCAACTCGGTTCCCCCGCACCGGGATCCCACGCCTGCGGAACCCTGTGAGGATGCTCTCGACGCGCCCGGGCCGCGCGGTCCGAGCACCGGGGGTCCGCGATGAGGTACAGTGAGCGAGCGTTCGGGCATCGACCCTTCGGGGCCGCTTTTTCCGAATTGCGCGGGTGTAGTTTAATGGTAGAACATCAGCTTCCCAAGCTGAGAGCGCGAGTTCGATTCTCGTCACCCGCTCCAGATGCAAACCCCAGGTCGGTGGCCTGGGGTTTTTTGTTGTCCACTTACTTTCTCCTGACGACGCCCTGATTCGCGTTTTCGGCCGGATCCCCTCGGTGGGCAAAATCAGTACGGGGGCGGGCTACTGACCCGAGCCCCGCGCCTGTGTGCCGCAGCAAAATGACCCAAGCGCGCAGCACACAGGCACATGGTCGGGGGAGCCCAGAATGGCTCGGGGAATGTTCATGGCAGCGAACAGTTCTTCGGCGCTGCGCACATGCTCCCGGGCGACTTCTTCATTTCCCAGCGACTGCTCGGGGTCGGCGACCTGCGGCTCGGCGGCGACCCGGCCTCGCCCCACCTCTGACCCGGCGCCCGGCGACCGTCACCAGCGGACGGCGTCGTCCAGCGACTGCTGCCAGTAGGTGACCGCGAGCGAGTCGTCGACGCGCACGCCCTGCGACGGCAGGGGCGGGTGTGCGCCGGTGCCGACGCTCTCGCCGCCGGAGCGTCCGTGGAAGTAGACGGCCAGGGAGTGCACGGTGTGCTCGTCGGTGCTGCTGCCGTCGGCGGCGGACAGGTTGACGGAGGCGTAGCCGGACTCGCCGGGCCCGAGGGTGACGACCGCCTGCGGCCGCGAGTCCTCGATGGCCGGGGGCACCGCCTGCGCCTCGCCGAAGCGCACGGCCGGGTAGCCGTAGAGGTGGCAGCTCTTGCCGCCGGTGTTCGTCACCGTGAGCAGCAGGTGGTTGACCGGGCGGCTCAGCGGGGCCGCGACCGTCCTGGTGGTGGACCCCTCGCAGGTGACCGGGGTGCCGGACGGTGCCGGCCGCTTGGACGCGGTCCCGCCCGTGGCCGACGAGGCGGACGGTGCCGACGGTGCGGACGGGGTCTCAGAGGCGGGGGAGGCGGGGCTCGACCCGCCGGACGAGGGAGAGGCCGTCGCGGTCGGCCCGGTGGGCTTCCTGGTGCCCTCGCTCTCGACGCCCGTGCCGTCGTCGCACGCGGTCAGGGCGAGTGCGGCGAGGGCGACGGTCGCGGCGGCGCCGGCGAGACGGGTGCGGGAGGTGCGGAGGCCGGACATGTGCGGGTGCCCCTTCGGTGCGGGTGGGGTGGCGATCGCCACGACCGAAGCCTGGGCGGCTTCTCGTCCCAACCGCCATGGTTGCCGGGCAGTTCGGGACGCCGGGACGCTCAATGGCGCTGTGAGCAGGGGGAAGGCGACGGCCCTGGGACGCGGATGTGGGACGCCCGGGGAGGGGCGGGTGATGCCGACCGTCCACCGGGTGCCCGGAGTCGGCGGTACGACGGGGTGCGCGGGGCGACGGGTCACCCCTGCCGCACAACCCTCGGGGCCCTGGAGGTGTCCCACAGGTGAACTCGCCGCCTCGGACACCTCGACCACCTTGGAGCCCCCGTGCGCATACGGATACGGACGTTCGCCACCGCAGCCACCGTCGTCGCCGCGGCCACCGCCGGGCTGACCCTCCCGGCCTCGGCCGCCACCGCGCGGACCGCCGGTGACTTCAACGGCGACGGGTACGCGGACCTTGCCGTGGGGGTGCCCGACGGCGCGGTCGGCGGCAAGGCGAAGGCCGGCTACGTCAACGTCGTCTGGGGCGGCCCGAAGGGGATCGGCGCCCACGGCAGCATCCGGATCAGCCAGTCCACCCCCGAGGTGCCCGGCACCCCCGAGACGGGCGACCGCTTCGGCGCCTCCGTGGCGCTGGTGGACCTGGGCGGCGACGGCATCGCGGAACTGCTGGTCGGCGCGCCCGGCGAGGACATCACCGGGCGCGGCAAGGACGTGGGCATGGTCGAGGCGGTCGCCGGCGCCAGGCGCGGCACCCGCCCGGGCTCCGTGGTCCTCGACGGACCCTCGCCGTCGGCGGCGTACGGGCTGTCGGTCGCGGCGGCCGACCTGACCGGTGACGGCGGCAAGGAGATCGTGATCGGCGGGAAGGACAAGGTCGTCGCCCGGGTCGCCCAGGGCGAGGACAGCATGATCGCCACGGTCGTCACCGCGCCGATGGGCGGCCGGGCCCCCGTCCTCGCCACCGGCGACTTCACCGGGGACGGTACGGCGGACCTCGCGGTCGGGTACTGGTCGAAGACCCCGTTCACCCAGTCGCACGTGCGGCTGTGGTCCTGGGACGCGGCGGAGCAGGCCATGGCCAACGTCTGGAACACCGACAACGCCGGGGTCTCCGCGCTCGCCGCGGGCGACTTCGACGGCGACGGGCACGACGACCTGGCGCTCGGTGAATGCCGGGAGATCGCCGACGAGAACATCGACGACCCGTGCGGCCCCGAGGAGCTGGCCAAGGGCGGTGGCATCCACATCCACTACGGCAGCGCGCAGTCCGGCTCGTTCGGGTACCGGCAGCAGACCCTGAACCAGGACACCGCGGGTGTGGCGGGCGTCGCGGAGGACGGTGACCGGTTCGGCGCCGCCCTCGCCGTCGCCGACGTCGACCACGACGGCCGCGACGACCTGGTCGCCGGCGCGCCCGGCGAGGCGATCGGCAGGCGTGCGGGCGCGGGCGCGGCGACCGTTCTGTTCGGCGGCCCGACGGGCCTCCTCGACGCGAAGGGCGCGGCGCGTTCCACCGGCCTCCAGCAGAACACCCCGCGGGTCCCGGGGATCGCGGAGACCGGGGACGCGTTCGGCACGGCGCTCGCCACCGGCGACTACGACCACGACGGCAGGCTCGATCTGGCGGTCGGGTCCCCGGGCGAGAACGCCGGCTCGGGCGGGGTGTGGATGCTGCCCCGGGCGGGTGCCGCCGGTTCCACCGCCTTCACCCCGGCCGGGCTGGGGCTGCCGTCCCCGAAGAGCGCGCTCGGCTACGGCAGGTACCTCGGCGGCCGGTGACGGCCGGCCGGCGGCCGGGTCCTGGTTCCGGGGCCGGTCGCGGGCTTCCGTAATTGTCATGCGCGCAATCAAATGCGCCTCTACGATCCTTCTCGCCGCCCGCGCACCGGGGCACAACTGCCCCGCGGTGCGCGGGCATTCATCCGGGAGGGACCACTTGACCATGTCCTTCGGCGCGCGCTCGCGTGCCGTCCTCGCTTCCCTGGGCACCCTCGGCCTGGCGCTCGCCGCGGCGTCGCCCGCGAGCGCGGCCGGCGGGACGCCCACCACACCGACCCAGCTGTTCAACGGCTACCGGCACTGCTCGGCCGACGCGGACCGGCCCACGTACCTGTGGGGCCGCCAGGGCCTGGTCGCCGAGGGCATCCCCGGGACCACCGACGCGTCCGACACCACGCCGCTCACCGCGCGGTTCCAGCTCTGGCCGGTCACCGACCCCACGCAGATCACCACGGTCACCCGCGAGCACGCCGCCCCCGGGTTCGAGGCCACCGTCAATCTGCCCGCCGAGGCGCTCACCGACGGGCAGACGTACGCGTGGCGGACGCAGACGGTGGCCGGGACCGCGGCCTCGGACTGGTCGGCCCCCTGCTACGTCACCGTCGACAACTCCGGCCCGGCGAAGGCGCCCACCGTCTCCTCGCCCAACTACCCGCCGGACGTGTGGAACCAGGGCGGCGCGCCGGTCAGGTTCACGCTGGACGCGGGCGGCGCCGAGGACGTCACCGGGTACGAGTTCACCTGGCACCGGGACCTGCCGGTCATCGGCACGAACATCGGCGACCACGGCGTTCCGCAGCCCGTCGACCCCTACGACGACGCACGGTACTTCGTCCGCGCCGACCACCTCGGCGGTCCGGCCACGCTGGACCTGGTCCCGCCGAGCGGCGCCGGTCCGATGACCCTGACGGTGCGCAGCCTCGACCGGGCCTACAACGGCTCGCCGGCCACCGACTACACCTTCCGCGTCAGTTCCACGGCGCCCACCGTGACCCCGGCCGTGCCGTCGCCCGAGTTCGGCCGGCCGACCGAGTTCACGCTCGAGCCCGACCCGGCCCTGCAGTCGGTGAGCCCGGTCGTCGCCTACTCCGTGCAGACCGCCGGCGGCCAGGAGGACAAGACCGTCGACGTCACGGCCGCGGCCGACGGCACGGCGAAGGTGCGGCTGACCCTGGACGGCACCTACGGCGAGTCCCTCCGGGTGACCAGCAGGAGCGCGGACGGCTGGGTCAGCGACGCGGCCTCGTGGAGCATCAGCTACGACACCACGCCCACCGTGACCTCGGACGTCTACCCCGAGAACGGCACGGGCGGCGGCACGGGCGTCCCGGGCACCTTCACGTTCGCGCCGAAGGTGAAGGGCGTGGCGAGCTACACGTACTCCTTCAACGGGGACCCCGAGGTCACGGTCCCCGCGGGCGCCCACCACTCCGCCCGGGTGAGCTGGACGCCGCCCGCGGACGGCTTCTCCTACCTCACGGTCCGCGCGACGACCCGCTCGGGCGCCGAACTGGCCTCCTACGACTACTACTTCACCGTGAACTGAGGCCGGGGCCGCTTTTCATTCTTCATACGGCTGCATATACGTCCGACCGATACCTGAACAAGGTGCTTGTCCGGCTAATCCCTTCACTCGTTCGCCGCGCATCCGTCGCTGAAATGCGCCGTTAGTGGGAATATGACGAGGGCAACCGAGGGTCAAGTGATCGATTCCGTCCGGGACCAGTCCCCTCCCTCCAGAAGGAGATCGACCCGACTGGGTTCCTTCACCTACATCCCCGCGCCGGCCGCCGGAGGCGCGTACAACGGGATCCTGATGCGGGGTGGCCTGCCGGTCACGCTCGAGGTGACCGAGGAGATCCTGCAGGAATTCATGGACGTCATGAGCGGCCTGGAAAGTGATCTTTCCAGACGATGGGTCGAGGTGGAGATCTGAACCCCGCCCTTCGTGAAGGAATGAGCAATTCGCGTCATGCATGACGAGCGAACAGGGCAATACCAGGGTTTCCCCACCGATTATCCGGACGGCGGCTACGAGGGCGACGGCACCCTGTACCAGGCGCAGGACGGGGTGCTCTACCCGCCGCTGACCCCGCCGGACTCGGGCTGGGACCCCGCGGAGGAACTGGCGTTCATGCTGCGGGACGCCATCGAGGAGCAGCCGAGGATCCCGGCCGCCCGCACCGGCGAGTCCGCGGACCCGGTGTCCCACCGCGACGTCCTCGTGGAGATCACAGCGGAGCTGCCACCCGTGAGAACCGCGGCCCGGGCGGCCCGGGGTCATCGCAAGGTCCGGGAGCGGCGCCGCCTGGACAAGATCCGGACGGCCAGCTACTGCATCGCCGCGATGGCGTGCGTCGTCGCGTCGGCGGTGAGCGTCTTCGGCGGGCTGGTCGCCTACGACCCGCTGCTGTTCGTCGCGACGGGGCGCACCGGGAGCGGCGCGGTCTCCTGGTGGCCGCTGCTGGTGTTCGGTCCCTGGCTGGTCGGGTCGCTGTCCATCCTGCGCGCCGCCCTGCACCAGCGCCGGGCCGTGCACTCCTGGTGCGTGGTGCTGCTCTTCTCGTCGATCGCGATGGCCCTGTGCGTCGCCGAGTCGCCGGACAACATCCTGGACCGGGCGGCCGCCGCGCTGCCGAGCTTCGCGACGCTGGTCTGTTTCCAGCAGCTGGTCCGGCAGATCACGCTGACCAGGCCGCCCCGGCGCGTGCTGCCCCGGCACCGGACCCGGCCCGCCGCGCCCGCCTCCGGCGGGGGCGCCGCCAGGCAGCGCACGTCCCGGGACCGGACCCCGCCCGCGTCCGGTGGTTCCACCGCGGGCCGGGGACAGGGGCGGCCCGCCCGGTGAGTCCTCACTCCGGGGCCGGCGGGATGTTCTGGTTGGCGTGGAAGAGGTTGTCCGGGTCGTAGGCGCGCTTGACGGCGGCCAGCCGGTCATAGTTGCCCCGGTAGGTCGCCCTGACCCGGTCCGTGCCCTCCTGCTCGCCAATGAAGTTGACGTAGGAGCCGCCCATGGAGTGCGGGCGCAGGTCGCTCCAGTAGTCGACGCACCACTCCCGGACCAGCTCGGCGTTGGCCGGGTCCGGGTCGATGCCGCCGATCACCCCCGACCACAGGGCGTCCCGGTAGGCCCAGGCCGTGTCGCCGGGACCGACCCGGTGCGCGGCCCCGTCGACCGGGTACAGGTGCATGGTCGACAGGGCGGTCGGCAGGTTCTCCGCGTACTTGTGGTGCACGTCGACGGCGGCGTCGGGGATGGCGTCGAAGAAGTCACCGCGCCAGTACCACTGGAGTCCCGCGGGGATCAGGGTGTCGAACATGGTCTGCAGGCCCGGGTAGGGCATGGGCGTGGTGAAGTGGAAGGCGGGCGGCGCCGGTTCGTACACCGCGGCCAGCACCTCCTCCAGGCGGTCGCCGTGCAGATCGCCGGTGCAGCACCAGACGACCCCGCACGCCTTCTGCCCGTGCAGCGGCTCGGGGAAGGGCGGGCCCGGCGGTACGGCCAGCACGGCGAAGAACCCGCTCAGCTCCTCCGGCGCGGCGGGCAGGAACTCCCGGTACCAGCGCAGCACTTCGGGCGTGCGGTCGACCGGCCACACCGTCACCGCGACGCCGACCGTACCGACCGGGTGCAGCCGGAAGGTGAACGAGGTGACCACGCCGAAGTTGCCGCCCCCGCCGCGCAGGGCCCAGAACAGGTCCGGGTGGTTCTCCGGCGACGCGGTGACGTAGCTGCCGTCGGCGAGGACGACGTCGGCCGAGAGCAGGCTGTCGATGGTCAGGCCGTAGCGGCGGGTGAGGTGGCCGTGGCCGCCGCCCAGGGTCAGGCCGCCGACGCCGGTGGTCGACATGATCCCGGACGGCACGGCCCGGCCGAAGGCGTGCGCCGCGTGGTCCAGGTCTCCGAGCCGGCTGCCGCCGCCCACCTGGACCGTGTCCGACTCGGGGTCCACCCGGACCCAGCGCATCGGTGTCAGGTCGAGCACGAGTCCGTCGTCGACCAGGCACAGGCCCGGTCCGCTGTGACCGCCGCCGAACACCGCGAGGTCGGCCCCGCGGTCGCGGGCGAAGGCGATCGTCGCCCGTACGTCGGCCACGTCCACGCAGCGCGCGAAGGCGGCGGGCCGCCGGTCGATCATGGCGTTGTAGATGGTGCGGGCCTCGTCGTAGCCCGGGTCGTGCGGGGTGATCACACGTCCCCGCAGTGCCTCGCGCAGACTGCCGGCAGCCGCTTCGTCGATGGTGCCCATGGCAGGGACCTCTGTGTGAGCCCGAGTCCGGTGAGCCGTGGACGGGGCGGTGCCCTCACGTCCACGGAGGCGGAGGCGCCGGCCGTCCGCGCCTCCGGACCGATGAACCGTTGCGGGCGGGCCCATGCGGCCGCGCCCGCGTCCCAGTCTTCACCCCGCCGCCCTGCCCCGCACATCGGCCGCCCCGCGGGCACCGCTGCACGGGCGCCGGGGGCTCCGGGCGCAGGACGCCGGGGGACTCGGGGGACTCGTGGAGCGGGGCGCTAGGGGTGCTCGTAGAGCTGGAGCACGCCGCCGATCGAGAAGCACAGCGCGCCGGTGAGCGTGCCCCAGTCGGCGATGCCGGTGTTGAGGGCGCTGCCGGTGGCGGGGCGGGTGTAGGCGGCGAGCGCGGAGACCATGAACAGGACGGAGCCGAGCTGGTTGACGGCGACGATCCACCAGTCGAGGCGGTGCGGCAGCAGCCGGGGGCGGCCGTGGCAGACCTCGACGAGCGCGAGGTGTCCCGAGACCAGGAAGAGCACGCAGCCGATCACGTCGGGCGTCCAGACCAGGCGGTTGACCTGGTGCACGCTCAGGCCCCGCAGGAAGGAGTCCAGCAGGTTGACGCCGAAGACGAGGGTGCCCGCGAAGAGGAGGAAGGTACTGAGCCAGTCGAGCCGCATCGGTTCGTAGCTCCACCACCGCCACGGGCGGGTGACCAGCCGGTCGCCGCCCGGGTCGTGGCGCGGCGCGTTGATCGTCTGGAGCAGCGAGACATAGCCGCCGGTGTTGAAGAAGAGGCCGCCGGCGAAGTAGACCGAGGCGCTCTCGACGGCGCCGCCCGAGCCGTACCGGGCCACGGCGGCCCCGGCGGCGAAGAGGGCGCCGCCGATCACGAAGGCGATCGAGGCGATGGTGTTGAGCCGGCGCAGCCGGGCGACGGCCACGGCGTCGGCCGGACGGTGCCGGCCGGTCTCGGCGCCGGGCGGCCGGACGGCGAGCGTTCCGCGCCGGCGCGCGAGCCGTGACTCCCAGACCGCGGTGCCGCCGCCGGGCAGCGGCCAGGTGAGCCGGGTGGTGAACGGTCCCGCGCCCTCGGCGCGCTGGTCGGGCTGCCCCACACACCGAGCCTAGACCGCGGGCACCGGCGACCCCCCGAGCGAAACACCACCGACCACCCACCCCCCCGGGCTCAGGCGTCCCGGTCCAGACACGTGTCCGCCAGGCGGCGGTCGCGGCGGATCAGGGCGTAGGTGGACGACGTGACCAGGGCGAGGGCGGCCGACAGTGGGGCCAGGTAGTACAGCATCAGTCCTCCCGGGAGGGGGCGGTGGCGCGGGTGATGGCGGACTCGACCGCGGCCACCCGCTCGGCGAGCAGGCCGAGGGCGGCCACGGCGCGGGTCAGCGGGTCGTCGCCGGGTCCGCCGAGGGCGCGGGCGCGGACGTGGGCCGCCTTCACCTCGGCCCAGCGGGCGGCCTGCCCGGCGGTGAGGGTGCCGCGCAGTTCGGCGAGTTTCAGCAGGTTGGCCTCGGCGCCGCTGGTGAGGGTCTGGGCCTCGGCCGTGTAGTGGTCGGCGATCACCGCGTCGCGCTCGGCGTCGTTCATGACCGGGCGCAGCCGCTGGGCGATCCGGTTCATGTCCCGGTAGGAGCCCTGGAGCCGGAACGGCGGTTCGGTGCGCGCCTCCTCGGAGCGGGCGGCGGAGGCGATGTAGGCCGCGTTCACCGTGAGGACCGTGTCGCGCGCGGCGAGCAGATGGCGCAGCACCGCGAGGACACGGTCGAGTTCGGCGGGCGGCAGGGAGCGGGCGAGGCGGTCCGCGCGGGCGGTGGGGTCGCCGGCGGCCAGCCGTGCCAGCAGCTCCAGGTCGGCGCGGTCACGGCCGGCGAGGGGGGCGAGGACCGGGTTGGCGGTGAGCGCGTTCTCCACGAAGCTGAGCGCGAAGACGTCCTCCTTGCCGGTGAGGACGTCGCCGAGGTTCCACACGTCCGCCCGGTTGGCGAGCATGTCGGGCACCCGGAAGCGCGCGCCGGACTCGGTGTAGGGGTTGCCGGCCATGCACACCGCGAACCGCTTGCCGCGCAGGTCGTAGCTGCGCGGCTCGCCGTCCCACACTCCGTCGACCCGGCGGGTCGCGTCGCACAGCGGGATGAACTTCTGCAGCAGCTCGGGCGAGGTGTGCTGGATGTCGTCCAGGTACAGCAGCGTGTTGTTGCCGGCCGCCAGCGCGAAGTTGATCTTCTCGACCTCGCGGCGGGCGGTGGCGTCCGGGGCGTCGGCCGGGTCGAGCGAGGTGACGGTGTGCCCGAGCGCCGGGCCGCTGACCTTGACCAGCATCAGGCCGAGGCGGTCGGCGACGTACTCCATGAGCGTCGTCTTGCCGTAGCCGGGCGGGGAGACCAGCAGGAGCAGCCCGCCGGCGTCGGTACGCCTGGACTCGCCGGTGGTGCCGAGCTGGCGGGCCAGGCTGTCGCCGACCAGCGGCAGGTAGACCTCGTCGACGAGCCGGTTGCGGACGAAGGCGGACATGACCCGGGGACGGTGGTCGGCCAGGCGGAGCCGGTCGCGCTCGGCCGCCACCAGGGCGCCGCGGCGGCTCAGGTAGGCGCGGAAGGCGGGCACCTCCCGCTCGGCGAACCGGGCCGTGCGGGCCAGGAACTCGTCCAGCCGCACGGGCAGCCGGCCGCCGGCGATCCGCGGGTGGTCGCCCAGCAGGCCCTCGACGGTGGCGGTCAGCGGGGCGTCGCCGTCGTGACGGGGGAGATCAGGGCAGAGTTCGGCGGCCACCGCCTCGGCCAGTTCGCCGGGGGCCGTCCCGGCGCCGGACGCGGTGGCGAACGCGGTCAGCCACGCCTCCACCACCTGCCGGCGGGCGCTCAGGCCGGTCAGTTCCGCCAGGTCGCGGAGGTAGGTGGTGCCGCCGACCGCGTGCCGGAACTTGTCCAGCAGGGTGCGGGCGGCCGCGCCGAGGACGAAGGCGTCGCCGGTGGTCAGCTCGTCGAAGAGGTAGGCGGCGGCCGGACCGGCGTCGGCGGCCTCGTCCCACGCCCCGATCGCCCCGGCCAACTCCCCGGTCAACTCGGCGATCCCGGCGACGGGGCCGAAGGTGTCCCGGGCCCGGGCGAGGGACACCGCGCGCCGGGTCCAGGCCGCGCGGGCCTCCGGGGCGGTGCCGTGGGTCCAGAACAACTGGGCCGCCGCGCGGGCGGCTGGCTCGTGGCGCAGGGTGCCGGCGCCGTCGTACAGCGGGAGCAGCGCGGTCAGGATCGCGGTGGTGTCGTGGTCGTGGACCCCGCGCTCGTAGCCCTCGTCGTACGCCGCCTGCGCCGCCTCCCGGACCAGGGCGGGCAGATCGGCGGCGGCGAGCGCGGCCGGACCGCGCTCGGCCAGCAGCCGGGCGGCGAGGTGCTCGGCGCGGTAGACCCCGGGCGACTCGGACGGCAGCCGGCGGTCCCAGAACGGGCGGGTGCCGGCGAAGCCCGGGTCCGTCACCGGCCGGCGGTAGTCGGTGCCGGTGACGGCGAAGGCGAGGCCGTCGCCGTGCGGCACCAGGGTGAGGTCGAGGGGCTGGGTGTTGACGGCGAAGCGGTGGCCGCCGAGGAGCAGGGTCCGGCCGTCGTCGGCGTACAGGTCGGCGCGGTCGCGCAGGGCGCGGGCGGCCTCCTGGCGGGCGGCCTTGAGCCGGCCGTCGAGCTCCTCGGCGCGCACGCTGTCGCCGAGGGCCCGCAGCTCCGCGGCGGTGCGGCGGACCTTGGCGACCATCGGGTCGGAGGCGAAGTAGGTGGTGATCGCGTCGGTGCCGTCGAGCGTGGCCGCGCGGCGGTTGACGGTCTCCAGCACCCGGGCGGCGGAGCCGGCCAGTTGCTCGGCGCGGTGGGCGCGGGCGTCGGCGAGGGACTGCTTGCGGGCGGCGAACGCCTCGTAGATCTCGGTGCGGGTGCCGGCGACCTCGGCGAGGAAGTCGTCGAACTCGGCGAACCTCGCCTCCAGGTCCTCCAGGCGGCCCAGCAGCAGCGCGAGTTGGTCGTCGCAGCTCTCGGGGCTGTCGGCGGTGGCGAGTGCCGCGGTGACCGCCTGGGCCAGCAGGGCGGTCTCGGCGGCGAACTCGGCGCGGCCCTCGTGGTCGAGCAGGGCGCGGCGGCGGACGTCGAGGGTGGCGCGGGCCCGGTTGACGCCGCCGAGGACGTCGGCGATCCGCTCCAGCACGCCCGTGCGGACGGTGGCGTCGGCGATGTCGAGGCCGGTGACGACCTCGGTGACCGTGCGCAGCCCGTCGGCCAGGTCGTCGAGGCGGGCGGTGACGGGGCCGGCCGCGGCCGCGGTCGGGATCGAGCCGGCCTGTTCCACGAGCTGTTCGACGTCCGCGTGCTGTGCCGCGAAGGCGTCCTCGCGGGCCAGGAAGGACACCGCCCGCCGCCCGAAGGCCGCCAGGTCGGCCTCCGCCCCGGCGGCCAGTTCGTCCACGCGGGCGGTGTCGGCGTGGCGCAGCTCCTTGACGGTGAGCAGATGGCCGTGGGCGTGCCGGAGTTCGGTGAGGCCGCGCACCCAGGCGGCGGCGTCCCGCGGGGCCTCGCCGCGCAGCCGGCGGACCACGGCGGTGATCCGGTCCGCGGCCTCCTCCAGCGCGGCGGCGGCCTGCCGGGTCAGCTCCCGTACGGTCTCGAACTCGCCGAGCACCTGCTCGGCCGTCTCCCGCACGGCGTCCAACGGCTGCCTGAGGTCGCCGAGTTCGGGTTCGGCCAGCCAGTGGTGGGTGTCGGCGGCGCGCACGCAGGCGGCGGCCAGCGCCCGGTAGCCCTCACCGGTCTCGATGCCGTCGGCGACGAGCCGGGCGACGGACAGGCAGTCGGCGAGGCCGCGCACGAGGTCGGCGTTGCCGACCCGGGCCAGGGCCCCGGTGCCGGTGCGCAGGGCGGCGGCCTGGGTGTCGGAGACGTACGGCGAGGTCCACCACTGCAGGGTGTGCGCGTGCGCGGGTTCGTCGCCGTCCGCGCGCAGCACGGCCAGGGCGCCGTCCTCGAAGAGGGCCCAGCCCCGGCAGGGCAGCGGGCCCGCGACCTCCTTGCGGAGCGTGTTGTACGACAGCAGCAGGGCGTGGCCGGCCGCCCGGGAGCGGAAGGCGTAGAGCACGTCCTCGCCGTTGGGCGAGCGCACCTCCCGCTCCGGTTCGAGTCCGGCCGTGTCCAGGTCGTACGTCTTGTGGGCGCCGCCGGCCAGGCAGTAGCCGCCCGGGAAGACGATGCCCTGGTCCTCGGGCAGCCGGCGGCACGCCCGGCCGATCCCGTCGAGCCGGAGCACCGACCCGGTCAGCGTGTTGAACACCAGGTACCGGTCGGTGTCCTCCTTGTACGGCCGCACCCGCAGCAGGACGAGCGCCCCCACGCGCGCGTGGGCGACGGCGGCGTCCGCGAGTGCCTGCAGCGGCTCCTCGACCGGATCGGCGTACAGCTCCTCGCCCTCCGGGCCGCGCACGGTGAGCCGGCCGCCGACGGTCGCCACGCCCACCCCGCCGGGCACCGACACGTACGGGTCCCGGCCGAGGACGTGGTCCTCGCGGGTGGTGGCGGTCCAGTCGAAGTCGTGCGCGGGCGCGGCGGTGTCGTCGCGGTCGCCGCGCGCGTCCAGGAACCGGGCACCGCCCCCGGCGGTGAGGTCCCAGCGCAGGGCGCGGACGTCGTCGGCCTTCTCGCCGGTGCGGAACACCGCGAGCAGCCGGTCGTCCAGGCGGCGCAGCCGCAGCAGCCGGGCCTGCCGGTAGTAGCGGTGCAGGGCGGTGAACTCCCGCCGGAACGCCGGGTCGTCGAGCAGGCCGGGCACGGCGTCCTCGGGCAGCCGGTTCAGGTCCCGGTCGTACAGGCCGAGGACGTCCCCGACCGCCGTGTCCTCGGTCTGACGGCCGGTGCCGCCGAACAGCAGCACGTCCCCGACGGCGACGACGTCGCGGGGCACGCACGCGTGCCCGGTGCGCAGCCGCCCGGTGGCCCGCAGGGCGAACCCGGCGGAGCCGAACTCCTCGGCGCGGCGCCCGTTGAGGGCCTCGGCCCGCCGGGCCAGGTCGGCGGCCTGGGCGGCGAGCCGGTCGCGCAGCACCTCGTAGGTGCCGGCGTCGACGGTGTCGTACGAACCCGTCTCCGGGGCGGTGGCCATGGAGGACGTTTCCCTTCGCGGGCGTGCGGGACGGTGGGCTTCGGTGCGGTGGACGCGACGGGGTACGGCGGGGCCGGGCCGGCGACCCCCGTGCGGGGCCCGGCCCCGGCCGTCACACCCGGGCGGTGCCGTTCAGCGCGGTCAGCGGGGTGTCGGCGAGCCCCAGCTCGCCGGCCCGGTCGAGGAGCTGCCGCACCTGGCCGGCCTCCGGGCCGCCGGAGTTCATCAGCTTCATCAGCAGCGCCGAGACCGTCAGGTGCTGCACGTCGGCCGCGCCGAGCGAGCCGAGCATCCGGCCCAGGTCGTCGGTGAAGCTGCCCGAACCGTCCAGCCAGGGTGCCGCGAGCGCCTGCGCCGTACGGGAGTTGTCGACGAAGCCGTCGACGCCCTTGCCGAGCGAGACAGCGGACACCAGCCGGTCGAAGAAGACGGACTCCCCGCCGACGATGTCGATGTCGGCGTTCTCCAGGCCGGTCGCGAGGACCGTGGCCTGCGCCTCGGCGACCTGCCGCTGGGTCTCCAGGCCGGCCAGCCGGATCTCCTTCTCCGCCTGCAGCCGCAGCCGGTACTCCTCGTGGCCCCGGGACGCCTCGTCCAGGGCGGCCATGGCGGCCGCCTTGTCGGTCAGGCCCGCGGCCTCGGCCTTCAGCTTCTCGCCGATGCCGGTGGCCTCCGCGAGGGCCTTGGCGCGGGCGCCCTCGGCCTCCGCGAGCGCCTTGGCCTGGCCGCCCTCGGCCTCCGCGCGCAGCCGGGCCGCGGTGGCCTCGGCCTCGGCCCGGCCGGCCTTGACCGTGACCTCGGCCTCCTTGTCGCGGACCTGGACGGCGGCCAGGCCCTCGGCGGCGGCCTCCGCCTGCACGCCCTCGGCGAGCCGCAGCTTGGCCCGGGCGTCGAAGTCGGCCGTCTTCAGCCGGGCCTCGGCGAGGGTGAGTTCCTCGGCGGCGCGGTGGGTGGCGGCCTGCTCGGCGGCCTCGGCCGCCTTGATGTCCTTGACCAGCTTCTCCTGCGCCTCCGCCTCGGCGGCGATGACGAGGGCCTGCCGGTCGCGCTCGGCCTGCTCGACCGCGCGCAGCTTCTTGATGGACTCCTCCTGCTCGGCGACCGTGCGGTCCACCGCGACCCGCTCCCGGATGACCTCGGCGATGTCCCGCTTCTCCGCCTCGACCTCCTTCTCGGCGGCGATCCGCGTCAGCTGGGTCTCCCGTTCCCGGGCGATGACCTCCAGCATGCGGTCCTTCTCGATGCGCTCGTTCTCCACGGCGATGACCCGCTCGCGGTTCTTCGCGGCGACCGCGACCTCGCGGGCCTGGTTCTCGCGCTGCACGCCGAGCTGCTCCTCGGTGCGCAGGAAGGCGCCCTGGGCGCGCAGCCGTTCCTCCTCCACCACGCGGGCGGTCTCGGCCTCCTCGCGGGCCCGGGAGGTCTCGATCTCCCGGCGCTGCTTGATCTCGGCGTCGGCCTGCCGGCGCTCCAGCTCCAGGATGGCCTCCCGGGCGTCGACGTCCTGGCGGGTGATCTCCTTCTCCTCGGTGCGCCGGGCCTCGTTGGTGCGCACGTGCTCGATCGCCGTCAGTTCGGTGATCTTGCGGATGCCCTGGGCGTCGAGGACGTTGGCCGGGTCGAGCTGGGCGAGCGGGGTCTGCTCCAGGTAGTCGATCGCCGCGTCCTCGAGGTGGTAGCCGTTGAGGTCGACACCGATCAACTCGATGATGTGGTACCGGAGTTCCTCGCGCTTGGTGTACAGGTCGGTGAAGTCCATCTGCTTGCCGACGGTCTTCAGCGCCTCGGAGAACTTCGCGTGGAACAGCGTCTGCAGCGTGTCCTGGTGGCTGGCGCGCTCGGTGCCGACGGACTGGGCGACCCGGATGACGTCCTCGACGGTCTTGTTGACCTTCACGAAGAACGAGATGCGGATGTCGGCGCGGATGTTGTCGCGGCAGATCAGCCCGTCCCGGCCGGAGCGGCTGATCTCGATGGTCTTCACCGAGATGTCCATGACCTCGGCCCGGTGCAGCACCGGCAGCACGACCTGGCCGGTGAACGACACGTCGACCTTGCGGGTCCGGGACACGATCAGCGCCCGGCCCTGGTCCACCTTGCGGTACAGGCGGGAGAAGGCCAGCAGCGCGAGCGGTACGACGACGAGACATGCGGCGACGAGCACGCCGAGGGCTTCCATGGCATACGTCCTTGAGCGTCGGGCGACGAAGGCGGAAGAGCCCCCGGCTCCGGTGCGCGACGCCTTCCGGTGCCCGGCACCGGAGCCATCCGTAGTGCTCCCCTTGCGCGATGGTGCACGAGGGGAGTTCGCCCGCGCATTGCCGGTTTCCGGCAATGTTCACTAGGGTCTCGATGCCGGACGGACGCCGGGAGACCGTCAGCGTCACGCCGGGGACAACGGGGGTACGGGGACACGGGGACACGGGGACAACGGGGACACGGGAACGCGGGGACGCAGGGCCACGGCGATCGGGGGGACGGCGTGTCGGAGCAGGGGATACCGGAGCACTACCTGGAGGGGTACGCGGGCGCCCTGGCGCGGGCTGCGGCCACCGGCCGGCGGCTGAGCCGGGAGGAACTGGCGGCCCGCCGCGCCCTGGGCGAGCAGGCCGCCGACGCCGGACACGGACTGCGCGCGCTGGTCGTCGCCCACCTCGCCGCCGCCCGGGCCGCCTGGCCCGGCACCCCCGGCTCGGCCGACAGCACGCTGGCCGCCGTGCAGCAGGCGATCGACGCGTTCGCCGAGGGCTACGAACGCGCCCAGCGGCTCGCCATGCGCCGGGAGGAGGCCGCGCGCCGGGAGTTCATCGACGACCTGCTCTACGGCCGCAGCGACCTGGGCCGGCTCGCCGAGCGCGCCGAGCGGTTCGGCCTGCGGCTGTCCCGGGCGCACGCGGTCGCCGTCGCGCAGGGCCCGGCCCCGTACGCCGAGGGCGATCCGGTGACCCGGCAGGTGGAGCGGGCGGTCCTCGCCCGCTTCGACGCCCGCAACATCCTGCTCACCACCAAGAACGGCCGGCTGCTGTGCGTCGCGCCCGGGGACGAGGACGAGGTGGTCACCCACTTCGCCCGGCAGGCGTACGCGGCCGGCGAGGGCTGCCGGGTCGCGGTGGGCCGGCCGCGGCCGGGCCCCGGCGGGGTCGTGCAGTCGTACGAGGAGGCTCTCGCCGCGCTGGAGATGGCCGCGCGGCTCGACCTCGACCAGCCGCTGCTGCGCGCCGCCGACCTGCTGGTGTACCCGGTACTGGCCCGCGACCGGCAGGCCATGGCCGACCTGGTCTCGCACACGCTCGGCCCGCTCACCGCGGCCCGCGGCGGCCCGCGGCCGCTGCTGGACACGCTGACCGCCTACTTCGACTCCGGCTGCGTGGCCGCCGAGGCCGCCCGCCGGCTCGCGCTCAGCGTGCGCGCCCTGACCTACCGCCTGGAACGCATCCACAAGCTGACCGGCGCCGACCCGTCCGACCCGGCGCACCGGTACACGCTGCAGACGGCGGTGATCGGCGCCCGGCTGCTGGACTGGCCCGCCAAGCCGCTGTGAGGGGAGTCCTTACGGAGTGGTGACGCACCGCCCGGGATGAGCGGGTCCGGCCGGGTCGCGGTCCTAGCGTGGGCGTATGCGAGTACTGGTCACCGGCGGTGCCGGGTTCATCGGGTCCCATGTCGTGGACGCGCTGCGGGCGTCCGGGCACGAGCCGGTCGTGTTCGACGTACGGGACGATCCCGGCGCCGACGTGCGGGACCCGGCGGCCGTCGCCGCGGCGCTGCCCGGGGTGGACGCGGTCTGCCACCAGGCGGCCATGGTGGGCCTCGGGGACGGTGTCGCGGACGCGGCCGCGTACGTCTCCCGCAACGACCTGGGCACCGCCGTGCTGCTGGCCGCGATGGCCGCGGCGGGCGTACGGCGGCTGGTGCTCGCCGGGTCGATGGTCGTGTACGGGGAGGGCCGGTACGAGTGCGCCGCGCACGGCGTCGTGCGCCCCGGGCCGCGCGCCGCCGCCGACCTGGCGGCGGGCCGCTTCGAACCGGGCTGCCCCGCCTGCGGGGCGCCGCTGTCCCCCGGCCTCGTCACCGAGGACGCACCGGCCGACCCGCGCAACGTCTACGCGGCGACCAAGCTCGCCCAGGAGCACCTGGCGGCGTCCTGGGCCCGCGCCACGGACGGTTCGGCGGTCTCGCTGCGCTACCACAACGTGTACGGCCCCCGGATGCCCCGGGACACCCCGTACGCCGGGGTCGCCTCCTTCTTCCGCTCGGCCCTCGCTCGCGGCGAGGCGCCCCGGGTGTTCGAGGACGGCCGGCAGCGGCGGGACTTCGTGCACGTACGGGACGTGGCCGCCGCCGACGTCACGGCGCTCGAAGCCGGCGGCCGCCCCGGGGCGCTCACCGTCTACAACACCGGCAGCGGGGAGCCGCACACCGTCGGCGACCTGGCCCGCGCCCTGTCGGCCGCCCACGGCGGCCCGGAGCCGGTGGTCACCGGCGAGTACCGGCTGGGCGACGTACGGCACATCACGGCGGACTCCTCCCGCCTGCGGGCCGAACTGGGCTGGAAGCCGGAGACCGGCTTCGCCGAGGGCATGCGGGAGTTCGCGCGGGGGGAGTGAGCGGCACGGGGGCGGTCATGCGGCGCCGGGCACCAGGAGTTGGTGCCCGGCGCCGCGTCCAGGCTCCGGCAGCTACCCGTCCGCCGGCGGCAGGGTCACCTCGAAGCGGCAGCCGCCCGGGATGTTCCGTACGGCCGCCCGGCCCCGGTGCGCCTCCACGATGCCCCGGACGATCGCCAGCCCCAGGCCCGCGCCCGCGGGCGGGGTCCGGGCGTCGGTGCCGCGCCAGCCGGTGTCGAAGACCCGGGGCAGGTCCTCCTCGGGGATGCCGCCGCAGCCGTCGGACACCGAGAGCAGCACGCCGTCGGGCGCCCGCTCGGCGGCGACCGCCACCGTGCCGTCGGCGGGCGTGCGGCGGATGGCGTTCACCAGCAGGTTGGCCAGCACCCGGCTCATCTCCTTGCCGTCGACCTCCACCGGCACCGGCTCCACCCGGTCGCCGACCAGCCGGACCCCGTGCTCGCGGGCGAGCGGGCCCACCCCCGCGAGGGCGTCGCCGACCAGGTCGTACAGCGAGACCCGGGCGGGGCTCAGGGGCAGGGTGCCGGCGTGGATGCGGGAGAGCTCGAAGAGGTCGCCGACCATGGCGTCGAGGCGTTCCACCTCGGTGCGGATCTGCTTGAGGTAGCGGTCGGGGTCGGCGGCCACCCCGTCCTCCAGCGCCTCCGACATGGCGCGCAGCCCGGCCAGCGGGGTGCGCAGATCGTGCGAGATCCAGGCGACGAGTTCCCGGCGGGAGGTCTCCAGGGCCCGCTCGCGCTCCCGGGAGGCGGCGAGCCTGGCGCTGGTGGCGGCCAGCTCGCGGCTGAGCGCGGCCAGTTCCGCGGTGGCCGGCGCGGCGGGCGCGGCGAAGGCGCCGCCGTCGCCGAAGTGACGGGCCGCGTCGGCGAGTTCCCGGCTGCGGGCGACGACCCAGCGGCCCAGCAGCAGCGCGGTGACCAGGGAGACGACGGCCGCCATGGCCACGACGGCGGTGACCACCCGCAGGTCGTGCGCGGACAGGAACATCGCCCGGGCCACGGCCATCGTCCCGGCGAGCATGGCCACCACTCCGACGGCGGCCACCACCGCGAGCGACAGGGTGAGGGAGCGCCGGCGGATCAGGCGCAGCACGGCCGCTCCGGCGACGCCGGTGGCGGCGGCGCCGAGGAAGGCGTACAGGGCGATGAAGAGGGTGTCGCGCACGTCAGTCGGCCTCCGTCCCGGTGGCGTCGAAGCGGTAGCCGACGCCCCACACCGTCCGGATGAGCCTCGGCCGCGCCGGGTCGTCCTCGACCTTGCCGCGCAGCCGGCGCACATGCACGGTGACGGTCGACAGGTCGCCGAAGTCCCAGCCCCACACCTCCCGCATCAGCTCCTCCCGGGCGAACGCCCGCCCCGGGTGCCGCAGCAGGAACGCGAGCAGGTCGAACTCGCGCAGCGTGAGGGCCAGTTCGGCGCCGTTCTTGGTGGCGCGGCGGGCAGCCGGGTCGACGCTCAGACCGGCCGCGCCGAACGGGCCGTACGGGCCCCGTGGGTGCTGCGGCGCGGCGGGCCGGGCCCGGCGCAGCACCGAGTCCACCCGCAGCACCAGTTCCCGGGGGCTGAACGGCTTGGTGACGTAGTCGTCGGCGCCGACCTCGAGACCGAGGACGCGGTCCTCCTCGTCGCCGCGCGCGGTGAGCATGACGACCGGCACCGGCCCGTGCTCGCGCAGCCGCCGGCACACCTCGAGGCCGTCCATGCCGGGCAGCATCAGGTCCAGCACGACCAGGTCGGGCCGGTGCGCGGCGGCGCGCTCCAGGGCGGCCGGGCCGTCGGCGGCCCGGTCCACGGTGTATCCGGCGCGGTCCAGGTACCCGGCGACGACCTCGGCGACGGTCGGGTCGTCGTCGACGACGAGGACCCGTCCCCGCGTGCCCGGGGGCGGCCCGGGCTCCGGTCCGGCGTGCGGGGATGCGTACGGCTGCTGCATGTACTCCACCCTGGCACCACGCCGCCGCCGGAGCCCGGCCCCGGTGCCGGACGTCCGCGTTTCGTAAGCAGCGCAAGCCCGCTTTGTCACGATTGATGTTCGTAGGGTGAACGTCGTGACCACCTCATCGCCCCCACCCGGCGTGGACGTCGTGCTGCCCTGCCTGAACGAGGCCGGTGCCCTGCCCTGGGTCCTCGCCCGCGTCCCGGCCGGCTGGCGCGCCCTCGTCGTCGACAACGGCTCCACGGACGGCTCCGCCGATGTCGCGCGCTCCCTCGGCGCGACCGTCGTGCGCGAGGAGCGGCGCGGGTTCGGCGCCGCCTGCCACGCCGGGCTGCTGGCCGCCACCGCCGACGTGGTGTGCTTCTGCGACTGCGACGCCTCCCTCGACCCCGGCCGTCTGGTCCCCTTCGTCGACGAGGTCCGCGCCGGCCGGGCCGACCTGGTGCTCGGCCGGCGCCGGCCGCTGACCCGCGGCGCGTGGCCGGTGCACGCCCGCGCCGGCAACCTCGCGCTCACCCGGCTGCTGCGCCGCCGCACCGGGCTGCGGCTGCACGACCTCGGTCCGCTGCGCGCCGCCCGTCGCGAGCCGCTGCTCGCCCTCGGCCTGACCGACCGGCGCAGCGGCTATCCCCTGCAGATGGTGGTCCGCGCGGCCGACGCGGGCTGGCGGGTGACCGAGCACGACGTGCCCTACCTGCCCCGCACGGGAGCGTCGAAGGTCACCGGTACCTGGCGGGGGACCTGGCAGGCGGTGCGGGACATGAGCGCGGTGCTGAACGAGCCGCCGGTCGTGCGTGTTTAGCGGCTAGGGGCGCCGGCGCAGCCCCGACTTCGGGCTCCGGCCCAGAAAGGCTTTCATGATCACTCTCCTCGTCATCGCCAAGGAACCCCGGCCCGGGCGGGTCAAGACGCGGCTGACGCCGCCGTTCAGTCCGGAGCAGGCCGCCGGTCTCGCCGAGGCCGCGCTCGCGGACACGCTGCGGGCGGTGGCCGGGGCCCCGGCCGCGCGCCGGCTGCTGGTGCTCGACGGCCGTCCGGGCCGCTGGCTGCCGCCCGGCTTCGAGGTCGTACCGCAGTGCGCGGGCGGCCTCGACGCACGGCTCGCCGACGCGTTCGCCCGCTGCTCCGGGCCCGCCCTGCTGATCGGCATGGACACCCCGCAGGTCACCCCGGACCTGCTCACCGTGGACTTCGCGGACTGCGACGCCTGGTTCGGCCCGGCCGAGGACGGCGGCTTCTGGGCGCTGGGCCTGGCCCGCCCCGAACCCGGGCTGCTGCGGGGCGTGCCGATGTCGACGCCGGTGACCGGGGCCGTGCAGCGGGAGCGTCTGGTGGCCGCGGGGCTGCGGGTGCGGGACCTGCCCCGGCTACGGGACGTCGACACCGCCGCCGACGCCCGGGCGGTCGCCGCGCTCGCCCCGCACGGCGCCTTCGCCGCCCGGCTGGCCGGCTGCGCGGCCGGCCGGTGAGCGCCCCGGCCGTCCCGGCCGCGCCCGCCTGGGCCGGCTCCGACCCGTACGCCACGGCCCTGCGCACCGGCCGGGGCCCGCTGTTCCTGCAACGCGCCGACGGATGGCTGCTGCCGCTGGAGGTGGAGCGCTGGTGCGCCGGTGCGGACGCCGTGGACCGGGCGGTGCTGGACCGCTGCGAGGGCGCCGTCCTGGACGTCGGCTGCGGGCCGGGCCGACTGGTGGCGGAACTCGCCGCCCGGGGCCGTACCGTCCTCGGCGTCGACGTCAGCGAGGCCGCCGTCGCCCGCACCGTGACCGTCGGCGGCCAGGCGCTGCGCCGCTCGGTCTTCGAGCCGCTGCCCGGCGAGGGCCGCTGGGGCACCGTGCTGCTCATGGACGGCAACATCGGCATCGGCGGCGACGTGCCCGCCCTGCTGCGCCGGATGGCCCGGCTGCTCGCGCCCGGCGGTCTGCTGATCGCCGAGACGGCGCCGCTGGACGTCGAGGAGCGGACCGAGGTGCGGGTCGTCACCCCCGGCCGGGAGCCCGCCGGCGAACCGTTCCCCTGGGCGCGGGTCGGCACCCCCGCCCTGCTCCGGCACGCGGACCGGCCCGGATGGCGGGCGGTCGCTCAGTGGACGGCCGGCGGCCGCCGTTTCGTCGCCCTGCGCACCCGCACCGCCAGCAGCAGCGCCGAGCCGCCGAAGAGCACGGCCGTGATCAGCAGCCAGCGGCCGAGGAACACGTCGGCCGACCGACCGGTGGCGGAGCGGTAGCGCGGCCCCACCAGGTCCAGGATCAGCGGCGACCACACGAGCAGGAGCAGCCCCGACAGCACGGCCGGCACCCGCACGTACGCCAGCCACGCCCGTCGCCCGGCCGCGTCGAGGCCGCGCACCACCGCCCGGTCCAGCACCACGTACAGCGGCAGCAGGACGAGGTCGTGCAGCAGGGCGGCGCCCACGATCCACAGCGCCACCCCGAACCAGTCACCGGCCAGGAGCCGTACGGCGGCGTACCCGGCGAGCGCGAAGGAGCAGCCGAGCAGCAGGAGCTGGAACGGGCTGCCGACGGGGAGGCGGCGCGGCATCACGGGTCTCCGCCGCATCACAGGCTGCTGCATCACAGGTCTCCGAAGGTCAGCCGGGCCACCCACTTGGTGTTGAGCACCCCGGGCGCCGCGGGCACGATGATCCGGGCCGGGTGGCCGTGGTCGGGGGACAGTTCCTCGCCGTTGACGTACAGGGCGAGCAGGGAGCGGCCGTCCGCCACCTGGTTCGCGCGCAGCGCCGCGCGGCGGAAGGCGCCGTGCCGTTGCAGGGACTCCACGAACAGGTCCGGCGGGTCGCCGTCGTAGCCGACGAGCGCCGCGAGGTCGCGCAGCCGCACCCCGCGCCACCACTGGTCGGCGGTGGACCAGCCCTCCACGCAGGCGATCGGCAGCGAGGAGCTGTGCAGCGGCATCCGCAGCAACTGGGCGCGGTCGAGCCGGACGGTCCCGGTGCGCCCGGTGACCACGAGCCGCCACGCGTCCTCCCCCGTCTCCGCCGGGTCGATCCCGGCGTAGGCGGCGGTCTTGTTGATCTGGAAGCCGTTCGGGCCGCCGGCCGGGTCGGGCCCGCCGTGCGGGGCGAGCAGGGCGGTACGGCGGAAGGGGCCGCCCAGGCTCTGCCCCACCGTGGTCAGGAACAGCAGCAGCGAGCCGCCGCCGACCAGGGCCAGCGCCCCGCGCCGGGAGACGGTGGGCGGATCGGGACGCGGCGCGACCAGGTCGCCCTCCTCCCGCACGCCTTCCTCGGGCACGCCTCCCCGCCGCACGCCTTCCTCCGGCACGCCTCCCCGCCGCACGTCCGCCTCCCGCGCGCCCCCCCGGCGCCGCCGTCGTACGGTGCGCACCGCCGCCGGCGCCTTCAGGACGGCGTGCGCCACGAACGCGGCGAAGAACACCCACGCCCCGTAGAAGTGCAGCGGATAGAAGGAGCCGGGGAAGACGTAGTCGAGCTGGACGTTGAGCACCCCTGTGGTGAACTCGAACAAGCCGCCCCCGACCAGCAGCAGCAGCGAGATCCGCTCCAGCGCGTGCGCGAGCGAGCGGGCCGGCGGCAGCGCGAACAGCCGCGGCACCACCGACCACAGCTTGGCCAGCAGTACCGGGATCAGGGTGATGCCGAGGGTGACGTGCAGGCCCTGGGTGAAGCGGTACAGCCACACCGGGCCGGTCGGCCACGGGAAGAGGTAGAAGCCGAGGACCCCCTTGCCGGGGGTCGTGTCGTTCACCGGGGACAGGTCCGGGTTGTAGGCCGCGTACGACAGCAGACCGGTGACGAACAGCACCGTGATGCCGACGAGCAGGACGAGGCCGAGCACCGAGGTGAACCAGGGGCCGCGCAGCGGGCTGCGCCAGAACGCGGGTGAGACGGGAAGCCGGGGACGGTCGCGCATGCTTCGACCGTAGGCCGGAACAGGCCCGGTGGGCGGGGAGCGACCCATGACGAAACGCTGACGTCCGGCCCGGACGGCGGACCCTGCGGAGCCGGGCGGCCTACCGTGCCGACGTGACCCGCTCCCCGCGCCGCGACCTGTACGCCGTCGGCGCCGCCGCCCTGCTCGTGGCGGTGGCCGTCCTGGTCGGCCGCCACATCCAGGACACTCGCCACGTCCTCTACGTGCACTGGCCGCCGCTGCTGGCCCGGTGGGACCCGCACGTGGGCCCCGGCACGCCGGCCGCCGTCCTGCTCGCGGTGGCCGGCGTGGCCTACGGGCCGTCCCTGGCCGCCCGGCTGACCTGGCCCGCGCTGCTCGCCACCGCCTGGGCCGCGGCCGCGGCCTGGATCCTCTCGCTCGCCCTCGTCGACGGCTGGCACCGGGGCCTGGCCGGCCGCCTCACCACCCGCGAGGAGTACCTGCGGGTCATCGGCCGCTTCCACGACATCCCGGCCAGCCTGCGCGACTTCACCCACCACATCGTCGCCGGCACCCCCGACCCCTGGCCGGCCCATGTCGCCGGCCACCCGCCGGCCGCCACCCTCACCTTCGTCCTCCTCGACCGCGCCGGGCTGCACGGTGGCGGCTGGGCCGGCATGTGGTGCGTGCTCACCGGTGCGACGGCCTGCGTCGCCGTCCTGGTCGCCGTGCGGGCCCTGGCGGGCGAGACCCCGGCCCGCGCGGCCGCGCCGTTTTTGGTGCTCACCCCGGCCGCCGTCTGGTTCGGCGTCTCCGCCGACGGCTGGTTCGCCGCGGTCGCCGCCTGGACGGTGGCGCTGCTCGCGCTCGCGGTCACCCGCCGGTCCCCGGTCCTGGCGGCGGCCTCCGGGCTGCTCCTCGGGCTGACCTGCTACCTGTCCTACGGCCTGACGCTCGTAGCGCTCCCGGTGCTCGCGGTCCTGCTGCTCGGCCGGGACGGGGTCCGGGGCCGCCCGGTGCTGCTCGCGGCCCTGCTCGCCGGACTGGCCGTCGTACCGGTGGCGTTCACGCTCGCCGGATTCGACTGGTGGACGGCGTACCACCTGCTGGTGACCCGGTACTTCCAGGGCGTCGGCGGCCGCCGGCCCTACGGCTACTGGGTGTGGGCCAACCTCGCGTGCGCGGTGCTGATCACCGGCCCGGCGACGGTGGCGGGCCTGCGCCGCGCGTCCGTCGCGCTCGCCGCCCGCACCACGGGTGACGGCACGCCGCCGCGCACCGCCCCCGCCCGGCTGGCGCTGCTCGTCTGCGCGGCGCTCCTGGCCCTGCTCGTCGCCGATCTGTCCGGGATGAGCAAGGCCGAGACGGAGCGCATCTGGCTGCCGTTCGCGATGTGGCTGCTGCCGGCGTGCGCGTACCTCCCCCGCCCCCGCGCCTGGCTCGCCGCACAGGCGATACTCGCCCTGCTCCTGAACCACCTGCTGCTGACCGGCTGGTGACGCTTCGGCGAGCACCCGCACACCTGGGCCGCCCTCACCCTCGGCGGCCGCCGGGCGCTCCCGAGCCGCCTGGGCGGCCCTGGAGGGGATCGCCTCGGCGGCCCGCAGAGCAGCGGCCGCGGCCGAGCCGGAGCAGTCACTCGTCGTCGGTCTCCCGCACCGGGCGGGCACGGCCCGGTTCGGGCAGTTCGGCCATCTCCTGGCGCACCACCAGCACGTCGCCGATGAACAGGTCGTAGATCAGGATGCCGACCACGGCGCCGATCAGCGGCCCCACGATCGGGATCCACCAGTAGCCGCTGAACGAGCCGGCCACCGTGCCCGGGAAGGCCAGACTGTCCCAGCCCAGCGCCCAAGTGAACAGGCGCGGCCCGAAGTCGCGGGCCGGGTTGATGGCGTAGCCCGCGTTCGCGCCGAACGACATGCCGATCGCGGCGACGACGAAGCCCACGATCAGCGGTGCGAGGTTGGCCTTCACGGCCTGGTTGCGCAGGTCGAGGACGGCGGCGATCAGCATCAGCAGGAAGGCCGTGCCGACGATCTGGTCGATCAGCGGCCCCCAGATCCCGCCGTGGAAGTACGGGGCCGGGAAGGTCGCGAAGATGGAGAACGTGGCATTGGTGTGCCCGTTCACCTTCGGCCCCGGCACCGCGGCGTCGAAGGCGTTGATCGCCTGGTGGTAGACCAGGTAGACCAGCGCCGCCCCGGCGAACGCGCCCACGATCTGCGCGAACCAGTAGGGCAGCACCTTCAGCCAGGGGAACCTTCGGCGCACGGCCATGGCCAGGGTCACCGCCGGGTTGATGTGGGCGCCGCTGACGCCTCCGGCCACGTACACACCGAAGACGACGGCGAAGGCCCAGCCCCAGGTGATGAGCAGCCAGTCGCCCGCCGCGAGGAAGATCGTCGTGGGGGTGGCGGCACGGCCCGAACCGGGCAGTGCGGCGACCGCCATCGCGACCACGCCGCAGCCGAAGGAGATGAGGACGAAGGTCCCGAGGAACTCCGCCACGCACTCACCGAGCAGACCGCCCCGGCTTCTGAGCCGGGAGGGCTTGATGAGCGTAGGGATTTCGACAGCCATGGAGGCCCCCTTGAAGAGAGCAATGCGGCCAACATCACCATATTGGCCCACAAACGCCCATCACGCAGGGCGACCCGATCTCCACAGGGTGGCGGCCGGTCGGCCGGGGGTCAGCCGTCCAGGTCGTCGGCGTAGTGCCGGTAGCCGTGCCGGTCCCGGTGCATCGCCCACAGGGTGTCCGCCAGCACGGAGGGGTCCTTGCGGACGTGTCCGGCCGTGATCGCGCCCGGGATCACCAGCTGCCCGACGTGGATCCCCTCGGGGGCCAGCCGGTCGTGCAGCAGATGGCCGTACGCGCTCTCCGCGGCGAACGCGATCGACGTTCCCGCGCGCTCCGGGTGCGGTACGGCGGCCGTCCCGCCGTTGACGAGCAGGATGGTCCCGCGCCCCAGTTCCCGCATCCCCGGCAGCACCTGCTGCACCGCGGCGACCGGCCCGTACACCGAGAACTCGATCGGCCCGAGCAGGTCCCGGTGCCGGGTCTCCAGCACGGGCCGCATGAAGTCGCGGTGCGGCACCGGGCTGTACTGCAGCACCTCGACGGTACCGAGCACGGCGGCGGCGTCCCGCAGGGCCGCGACCAGCTCCTCGGGCCGGCGCACGTCGGCACTGAACCCCCGGGCGGTGACGCCTTCCCCGGCGAGGCCCGCCACCAGCTCGTCGAGGCGGTGCGGGTCCCGGGCTAGCAGGGCGACGGCGTACCCCTCCCGCCCGAACCGGCGGGCGACGGCGTACCCGAGACCGGGTCCGGCCCCGACGACGGCGAAGACGCTCATGCGGGAATCCTCGCCCCTCCGGCGGCCGTCCACCACCCGCCGCGACCCGCCGGGACCGACCGGGCACCGGGGACGGCTACTCCTCGCCGCCCGGCCCCACCCGCACCACGGCCGGGGCCGCGCCCTGCCGGCTGCGCTCCAGCTGGGCCGCGGTGACGGCCCGCACGACGAACACACCGGCCACGGCGGCCCCGACGACGGCGACGTCGGAGACCAGCAGCGGCCACACCTCGCTGTAGGCCCGGGCGATGACCTCGTCGGTGGAGTCGTTCTGGATCAGTCCGACCCCGCTGAGCATGCCGACCAGCCACAGCCCCCACCACACGTTGACGCAGACGGGCAGCTTCCGCCCCGGCGCGGTGGTGCGGAAGGCGTCGGCGACGATCCCGCGCGGGAACCACAGGTTCACGACCGGCACGATCCAGCCGAGCAACACCCAGATCCCGGCGTACTTCGGCCGCTGCCCGGTCAGCGCACGCGCGTTGTCCCGCACCCGCCACAGCCAGGCGAGGAAGAACATCGCGCACAGGAAGGCGACGACACCCCCGACCGAGGACACCCGGTGGTAGGAGTCCTCCAGCGCGGTCAGCGGCCGGTGCACCCCGTCGCCCTGGTCCGGCGGCCCGGAGTCGGGCTCCCCCGCGGCCGACAGCCGCACTTCCCACACCGCCCGCAGCACCCAGGCGAGCCCCGCGAGCGACAGCGTCCCCGCGGCCAGCCGCCCGGAGAGCCGGACGGGCCGCAGGGCGAGGCCGGACGGGGCGGCCGGCTGACGTATCTCTTCGTTCACCGGGTCATCCTGGCGCACCCGGCACCCTTGATCGACAGGGACACGCCAACGAAGGGCCAGGTGTGCGCGGGCCGCCGCGCGGGGCGTCCCGCTCAGGCCATCCAGAAGAAGACGGCCGTCATCCGCTTCTCCGCCAGCTCCACGCCGTGGTAGCCGGTGGCGCTGTGCACGAGGTTGGCGTTGTAGAGGAGGAGGCGGTTGGCGCGGTGCGGAACGCGGACGTCCTCCTCGAAGGCGTCGGCGGGCACGAAGCGGGTGCCCAGGGCGTCGACCAGGTTGTTGTGGGGTGCCTGGACGACGTTGCCGCCGAGCCGGCCGCCGGGCAGGGACTGGCGGTAGAAGCTGGTGCCGCAGTCCTTGGGCACGTGCGGGTTGAGGTACAGCACCGCCGCGTACCGGCACAGCGCGCGGGAGTCGGTGTGCGGGCGCGGCTCGCTCTCGCCCGCACCGACGACCTGGACGCAGTTGTGGTTGAGGGTGCCGCCGCCGGGCGTCGCCTGCACCCACAGCTCCCGGGCGCCCGTCGCCTTCTTCACCAGCCGTTCGACACGGGCGAGTTCACCGGGTTCCAGACCGGGCATGGCCCGCAGCCCCGGCCAGGACTCGGAGGTATAGGGGTGCCCCTTGACCCAGTCGTCCTTGGCCAGGCACCGCTCGCGCACCGCGTCGGCGTCCGGCAGGACGTCGTCCAGCACCCAGTAGTCGCGGCCCCCGGTGGGCTTGCGGTACGGCAGGACGGGCAGAGCGGCGGGCGTCCGGGAAGGTGGCTGCGGGGACATGCGGCGAATCTAGGCCCGCCCGTCGGCCGCTTCTCCCGGGGAACGGTCAACCTTTGACCAATGGCCGTCCAAAGGGGCGCCCCCGTGAACCGCCCCTTACCGGCCCGATCCGAAATCTTTACCCGGAGCACCGACACAAACGGCTCCGGCATCCGTACTGCTGTGCGTCCGAACCGCCTGACGGCGGGATCCATGACCGGGCAGGAGGCACGGTGCGCTTTTCGCGGAATGCGACGGGAACCCTTTTCGTGGGCGGTGCGATGGCCCTGACCCTCGGCGCACTGGCCTATCCGAGCATGCTCGGGATCAACACCGTCTCCAGCTCACCGACCCGGGTCATCGCCAACACCCAGTGGGGCCCGCTGACGGAGTCGGACCGGGACTTCGTGGTGAAGGTGCGGGCGGCGGGGCTGTGGGAGTACCCGGTGGGCCAGATCGGCCTGCAGAAGGGCACGTCCAAGGGGGTGCTGGAGGCCAGCAAGCACCTGATCGACGGGCACGCGGCGCTGGACACCACCTGCCGCAAGATCGCGCCCATGCTGAACATCACGCTGCCCAACATCGCGAGCCCGCAACAGGAGGGCTTTGTCACCCAGTTGAAGGGGGACAGCGGCAAGCAGTTCGACACCGACTTCGCCAACATCCTGCGGATGACGCACGGTTCGATCTTCAACACGGTGGCGAAGATCCGGTCCACGACCAAGAACTCGCTGGTGCGGGCCCTGGCCGACCAGGCCAACGACACCGTGCTCGACCACATCACGGTGATGGAGAAGACCGGTCTGGTCGACTTCGACCAGACCCTCTTCCAGCAGACCACCCCGCCTAAGCTGCCCGACTCGGCGGTCACCCCGCCGCCGCCGCCCGCCGGCCAGCCCGAGGTGGTGCTCACCCCGCCGCCGAACGCCACGTCGACGCCGGTGAACATCGACGGGCTCACCGGCGCGGGCGGCGGCTCCGGCGGCGCGGCCCCCGCCCCGAGCCCGACCGCGCCCTAGGGCCTTCGGTACGGGCCGCCCCCCCGGGGCCTGTTGCCCTAGGCGAGCCAGACCGTGGTGTCGGGCGGCAGGACGCCCGGCTCCGGGAGCGGGGTGCTGGCGAGCAGCACCTCGCCCGGGGGCAGGGCGACCGGCCGGGCGGAGCAGTTGGTGACACACCGCCAGGTCTCGGTGCGGGTGAAGTCCAGTACCCCGGCCGGGCCGTCCGGCGTCCAGGTCAGCGCCTCGCCCTCCAGCAGCTTGCGGCGCAGCCTGAGCGCGGTGCGGTACAGCTCCAGGGTGGAGCCCTCCGTTCCGGCCTGGGCCTCGACGGCGTACGCGGCGAACGACTCCGGCTGCGGCAGCCAGGCGGCCCCGCTCCCGAAGCCGTACGACGGCCCGGTCGCCGTCCACGGCAGCGGCACCCGGCAGCCGTCGCGGCCCTTGCGGACATGACCCGTCTGCTCCCAGATCGGGTCCTGCAGCACCGCGGTCGGCAGGTCGGCGACCTCGGGCAGCCCGAGTTCCTCGCCCTGGTAGAGGTACGACGACCCGGGCAGCGCCAGCATCAGCAGGGTCGCGGCCCGGGCCCGGCGCAGCCCCGCCTCCCTGTCGGCCACCGGAGCCCGGCCGCCGGACAGCAGCCAGGCGTTCTCGTCGGTGCCGGCCGGCAGCACCAGGCGGGAGGCGTGTCGCACGACGTCGTGGTTGGAGAGCACCCAGGTGGCGGAGGCACCCACCGCGCGGGCCGTCTCCAGCGAGCCGGTGATCACCTCGCGCAGCTCCCCGGCGTCCCAGCGCGCCTGGAGGTACTCGAAGTTGAAGGCCTGCCCGAGCTCGTCAGGACGGGCGTACAGGGCGCGGCGGGCGTCGGGGACCCAGGCCTCGGCGACCGCGGTGCGGGGCGGGCTGTAGGCGTCGAAGATCTTGCGCCAGTCACGGTAGATCTCGTGCACCTCGTCGCGGTCCCAGTACGGGTGGCTGCCGGGCGGGACCAGGGGCAGGGCGTCCTCGCCGGTGGCGCCGACGGAACCGACGTCCCGGAGCGGTTCGGTGAGATCCTTGGCCAGGCCGTGCGCGACGTCCACGCGGAAGCCGTCGACGCCCCGGTCGGACCAGAAGCGCAGGGTGGTCCGGAAGTCGGCGCGCACCTCGTCGTCGTCCCAGTTGAGGTCGGGCTGCTCGGGGGCGAAGAGGTGCAGGTACCACTCGCCGTCGGGGACGCGCCGCCAGGCGCTGCCGCCGAACACCGACTGCCAGTCCGTGGGCGGGAGTTCGCCGTGCGCGCCGCGGCCCGGACGGAAGACGTAGCGGTCGCGGGCGGCGGAGCCGGGGCCCGCCCGCAGGGCCTCCTGGAACCAGGGGTGCTGGTGCGAGGTGTGGTTGGGCACGAGGTCGACGACGACCTTCAGCCCGAGCCGGTGGGCCTCGGCGGCCATCGCGTCGAAGTCGTCCAGCGTGCCCAGCCGCGGGTCGACGTCCCGGTGATCGGCGACGTCGTAGCCGCCGTCGGCCAGCTCGGAGGGGTAGAAGGGGCTCAGCCAGAGAGCGTCGACGCCCAGCGTGGCGAGGTGGTTCAGGCGCTCGGTGACGCCCCTGAGGTCGCCGAGGCCGTCACCGTCGGCGTCGGCGAAACTGCGCGGATAGACCTGGTAGATGACGGCCTGGCGCCACCAGTCGGGGTTCCTGGACGAGAGGTCTGCCATGCGGGCTCCGTTCGGAAGAAAGTCCGTACGGAATCTGTCCACATCGCCCGGAAAGGGAACCTTCGGATGGTGCGGAGGGCACACTCCTCGGGGCCCGGAGCCGCAGGCGGGTCAGCGTTCGACCGTCTCCAGGTACAGCTTCACGAAACGGTCCACGTCCACGTCGAGTGCCACGTCCACCAGTGCCTGCTCCCGGGCGCCCCCGTGGATCTCGGACTCGCCGGGACGGGGACGCCGGTCGACGACCGTCTGACCGCGCGCCGGGCCCGGGGCCAGGGCCACCTCGACCGGAAGCCTGCGGGTGGTGATGCCGGCCGGGTCGGCGACCGCGCAGACCGCTCCCGCGTCCCCGAGCCCGCCCGCCTCCTCGACGCCCGGGTCGCCGCCCTGGGCGGTCGGCCGGTGGGCGAGCAGGTCGCCGGCCAGCCGCGTGCCGGGATCGGCGCTCGCGCGCAGCCGGTGCACGTCGGCGCCGGGCACGACGACCCGCATGAAGACGTCCAGCCCGTACATCGTGATCGGCACCCCGGCCGTGAGCAGGATCGCCGCCGCCTCCGGGTCGTGCCAGACGTTGAACTCCGCCACCGGGGTGGCGTTCCCGGTCGTGACCGCGCCGCCCATGAACACGATCCGCTCGATGTTCCGGGTCACCTCCGGGTGGGTGCGCAGCAGGAGCGCGATGTTGGTGAGCGGGGCCGTCGGGATCAGCGTCACCGGGCGCGGGGCGGCAAGGATCTCCCGGCGCAGGAGGGTGACCGCGTCCACGTCGGCGGGGCGGCGGGCGGGGGCGGGCAGCCCGAGGTCGCCCATGCCGTCCGAGCCGTGCACGTGCCGGGCCGAGCGGGCCGGCTCGATCAGCGGGCGCTCGGCGCCCCGCGCCACCGGGATGCCGGGGGCGCCCGCGCGTTCCAGCACGGTCAGGGTGTTGCGGACCACCCCGTCGACGTCCGTGTTCCCTGCCACGCAGGTCACCGCCCTGAGGTCCAGGCCCGGGTGGCGTACGGCGAACAGCAGCGCGAGGGCGTCGTCGACGCCGGTGTCGCAGTCGATGATCACGGGGATGGGCTCACCGGTCACAGCGGACTCCTTCCGTCGGGTCGACCCTAGCCAGGTCCATGGCGCGGTGCTTCGTGCCGCCGGCGGTCGGCGAGCCGTGGCGGGGCTCCAGGGGGACCAGGTCAGGCGCTCCCCGGCGCTCACCCGGACGGCCCGGACCGCTGGTGGGCGGCTCCGGCCGGTGGTGCCGTGAGAGGAGGCACCCCACCGGCCCGCCCAGGAGGCACCCCGATGACCGCAGCGATACGCCCCCGCGCCGTCACCCTCGCCGCGCTGGCCGTCGGCCTCCTGACCCTCACCGGCTGCGCGACGCTCGGGCTCGAACACCCGCCGACCGCGCACCAGCCGCTGCCCACCGTCGCCCCGGCCTCACCCGCGCCGAAGGCGTCCTCCCGGGCCGACGGGTCCACGCTCACCGACGACCAGGCCCGGGCCGCGCTCATCACGGAGTCGGACCTGGGCGCACCCTGGGCCGCGACGCGCGGCGCGGCCACCTGGCGGGACGGCCTGCTGAAGGCGAACACCTCGGTGGGGGACTGCCAGCGGCTGCTCGACGCCCTCTACGCGGACGAACTCCTCGGCGCCCCCGCCCGCGTCGCGGTCGGCCTCGACGACGCCGACACCGACGCGCAGCTCCGCTACCAGATCGGCGCCCGCCGCCCGGCGGACGTGGACGCCGCGCTGGAGTGGCTGCGGACGATGCCCGTCGAGTGCGCCCGGTTCTCGGCCACCACGGAGACCGGGCTGCAGGAGGACGTCCAGGTGGCCCAGGCCCCGCTGCCGGAGGTCGGGGACGCGCGCGAGGGGCTGCACGTCACCGTCGCCACCACGACGTCCGACGACGAGCCGGTCCTGCTGACGATGGACGTGGCCGCCGTACGCGTCGGCGACGACGCCTTCGCCTTCACCAACGCGGGCCTGGGAGACGTACCCAACGACGCCACCCAGGCCGCCGTCCAGATCGGCGCGCTACGCCTGGCGGACGTCCGCAGACAGGGCCGCGCCCAGGTGTGAGGACTCTCCGGGCGAGCCGGGCCCAGGAAGGACGGCCGCCCGGCGGGACGAACCCCCGGCGTGACCGGCTCCCAGCAGGGCGCGCGCCCGGGCCCGGCCGCCTCGGCGGGGCCGCGCCCCGAGCTGGACATGCGTGCGGCTCGACCAGGGGCCGGGCTCACAACGGTGGCTGGGCCGGGGCCGGGCCCAGGGTCGTGGTGCCGGGGGCCGTGCGGTGGCCCAGGCCGGTGCGGTAGGCGTCCAGGGCCGCTTCCACGCGGCCCGTGCGGCGCAGCAGGTCGCCGAGGAGGCGGCACAGGTCGGCCAGGTCGCCGGCCGCGCCCGCCCGCTCCAGCAGGCTGAGCGCGCGGACGTAGTGCTCCTCGGCGGCCTCGGTGTCGCGGGCGTCCTCGGCGATGATGCCGAGCAGGCGGTGGGCGGCGGCCGCGTGGACGGCGCCGCGTTCGGAGGACAGGTCGCCGAGGACGCCGTTGAGCAGATCGGCGGCCTCCGCCGACTTCCCCCGCCGGTGCAGGACGTCCGCGAGTTCCACGGCGGCCTGGCTGCGGTAGAGGGCGGCCCGGGTCTCCGAGAGCATGTCGAGGGCGAGCCGCAGCTCGGACTCGGCGCGGTCCAGCTCGCCGTCCTGGGCGCAGACGTAGCCGCGCATCCAGTGGCAGTTGGCGAGTTCGGTGCGCAGCCGGAGCTGGCGGTACAGCTCCGCCGCCTTGGCGAGGGAAGCGTCCGCCTCGGCGACCCGGCCCTCGGCGAGCAGCGTACGGGCGACCGACCGGTGCATCCGGGCGATCAGCGCCGGGTCCTCGGCCTGCGGGGCCAGCGCGAGCGCGAACTCGGCGGCCTGCGCGGCGCGGGCGTGGGCGCCCATGTCCATGTAGGGCCCGATGGCGCTGGCGTAGAGCAGCAGCAGCGCGTCGGGGTCGTGCAGGCCGCCTCGGTTGAGCTCGTCGAGCGTGGACTCCAGGAGGTAGACGGCGTACCGGAGTTCACCGGCCAGGTAGTGGGAGACCGCGCGGCCGCGGACCGCCGGCACCCGGGACGGCAGGGACTCCCCGGCCAGCCGCGCCTCGGCCCGCTCGAAGTGGTCGCGCGCCAGCCCCAACTCACCCGTCTCCAGGGCGCAGTCGCCGAGCCCCAGCAGCGCCGTGGCCTGTTCGAGGGTCAGTCCGTGCCCCTCCGCCTCGGTGAGCAGCGCGGCGTACTGCGCCGCCGCCTCCTCCGCCTTGCCGTCGGCCAGGGCGCGCTGCGCCTCGGTGAGCCGCAGGCGCAGGCCGGTGGCGAGGTGGGCGGGCCGGCCGACGGCCAGTTCCTCGTAGGCGACGCCGAGCCGGCCCGCGATGTGCCGCAGCGCCTCGTCGGAGGCGCGTGCCCGGCCGGCCTCCAGGGTGGAGATGTACGCGGGTGTGTAGGCGGGCTCGGCCAGTTGCCGCTGGGTGAGCCCACGTTCGGTGCGCAACTGCTGCACCCGCCGCCCGATGACCTCCGGGTCGTCCCGTTCCCGCATCGTCGCGCTCTCCCAACTCCCCTGGTACCTCTTGCCGTTCGCATCCCGCAGCCCCTAGGTTAAACGGCGGATTAAGCATGCTTAACACGTCGCTTGTTGTTGCGAGGTCGCCGTGCCCGGACGTACATCCGAACCCTACGGACGCTCCGCCGCACGGTACTGGCGAGGCGTGGCCGCGGCCGTGCTGGCGGTCGCCGCGCTGATCACCGCGGCGAACGCGGGTCCGGCCCGGGCCGCGGAGGCCCCGCCGGGCCCCACCGCCGTCCAACGGTCCCAGCCCTGACGCCCTCCGGGCAGGGCGCACGTCGGTGCCACAGCTGCACCACCCACCCCGCCCCGGCCCCCGCGCGCCCGGGCGCACACCGCACACACGGCGCACTCCACAGCCCCACGGCACGCCGCCCCCACGGCCCGCGCCGCCCCTGACCGGCGCTCCGCACCCCCGTTGCCCCGCCCCCCCGTCACCCCCGTTGCCCCGCACCCCCCTTGCCCTACCCTTGCCCCGTGACCTCTGCCGCGGCGCGTACCGCTCTGGAACTCACCTCAGCACTGCCGGTCCCCGACCTCGAGGACTTCTACCGGGACCTGCACCGTCACCCCGAGCTGTCCCTGCACGAGCACCGCACGGCCGGGAAGCTGGCCGGGCGGCTGCGGGCGGCCGGGTTCGAGACGGCCGAGGGGGTCGGCGGCACCGGGGTCGCCGGGGTGCTGCGCCACGGCGACGGGCCGACCGTGCTGCTGCGCGCCGACATGGACGCGCTGCCGGTGCGGGAGGAGACCGGGCTGCCGTACGCCTCCGCCACGGACGGAGTGATGCACGCCTGCGGGCACGACCTGCACGTCACCTGGCTGGCGGGCGCCGCCGGGGCGCTGGCGGCCGGCCGGGACACCTGGAACGGCACCCTGCTGGTCGTGGGCCAGCCCGCCGAAGAGACCGGGCAGGGCGCGCGACGCATGGTCGAGGACGGGCTGTACGAGCGCTTCGGGCGCCCGGACGTCCTGCTGGGGCAGCACGCGGCACCGGGCCCGACGGGCCTGTACCCGCACGCACCCGGCCTGATCATGTCTGCGTCGACCGACGTGGACATCGTGGTGCGCGGCCGGGGCGGTCACGGCTCCCGGCCGGAGGCCACCGTCGACCCGGTGGTGACCGCCGCCCACCTGGTCGTCCGGCTGCAGACGGTCGTCTCCCGCGAGCTGGCCGCCCGCGAGGCCGCGGTGCTGACCGTGGGCCGCATCGAGGCGGGCACCCGGCACAACATCATCCCCACCGAGGCCCGCATCGCGCTGAACCTGCGCACCCAGTCCGAGGAGGTGCGCACCCGGATGCTGGCAGCGATCCGGCGCATCGCGCGGGGCGAGTGCCTGGCCGCAGGCTGCCCGAGCGAGCCCACCGTCACCGTCGGCAACACCTTCCCGGTGACCGTCAACGACGCGGGCACCGACGCCACGGTGGCCGCCGTGCACGGCGAGGTGTTCGGCGCGGGCACGGTGTTCGACCCTGGCCCGGCGATGGGCAGCGAGGACTTCCCGCAGCTCGCGCTCGGCTCGATCCCGTACTCGTACTGGTTCGTCACCACCACCCCGGCCGACGTGTGGGAACAGGCGCCCGGCGAGACCCTCCCGGAGAAGTTCTCGGCGGTGCCGAGCAACCACAGCCCCCGCTTCGCACCCGATCTGTCCACGGTCGTCCCGGGGGTGCGGACCCTGGTCTCGGGGGCGCTCGCTTTTTTGTCAGTGGCATGACCTAGTCTTCCGCCCTAGTCTTCACCCACCCGTCACACACGGCGCACAGGGGACTCACACCACCGCCGTACGCGTGGCACCACCTTCTTCGTGTTTTCTTCGTTCTTCTTCATTCGTTCCGGGGGGTTCGAATCAGCGTGCGTATGCGCACCCTTCCCGCGGCCGCCGCACTGGCCGCCCTCTTCGGCTCGATGGCGCTCGCCTCGCCGTCCTACGCCGACACCGACCGGCCGATCCCGGTCTGGGACGCCTCCGACACCGTGGTGGACGGCGCCCACCAGCAGCTCTTCCTCGCCGACCGCTACCACGACCAGATCGTCGTCACCGACGCCACCGGCAAGGTGACCCGCACGATCACCGGTCTGCCGCAGGTCAGGGACCTCGATCTGAGCCCCGACGGCAGCACCCTGTACGCGGCCGTCTACGGCGCCGACAAGATCGTCGCGATCGACACCACGCGCCTGGAGCAGACCGCCGAGTACCCGACCGGCGCCGGCACCATCCCCTCGCACGTCGCCTACGCCGACGGCAGGATCTGGTTCGGCTACGGCGACCAGTGGGACTCCGGTCTCGGTGTGGTCGACCTGACCGGCGAGACGCCGGTCGTCACCCTCGACGTCGGCGGCGCCCACGACTACGCCAGCCCGCCCATGGTGTACGCGGACCCGGACAACCCCGGCACGCTGCTCGCCCTGGACGCCGGCATCAGCTCCGGCCCCGTCATCGTCTACGACGTGGCCTCCGGCACCCCGGCCATCCGGGTCAGCGCGGACAAGGGCGGCTTCTACCACGACGCGGCGCTCACACCCGACGGGCAGAACGTCGTCGTCGCCGGACCCGGCAACCGGGCGCTGACCGAGTACCGGCTCTCCGACCTGGCCGAGGTGCGCACCTACCCGGTCAAGGACCAGCCGGAGACCGTGAGCATCGCCCCGGACGGCACGGTCGCGGCCACCGTCCTCGACACCGACGACGCCGGCGACACCTACGTCTTCACCAACGGCTCAGACAAGCCCAGCGTGCGCAACATCAGCCACAACTGGATGCCGTGGGGCGCGCACGCGACGAGCTGGTCCGCGGACGGCACCAAGCTGTACGTGCAGACGGGCTCGCAGGGCTCCATGGCCCTGCACCGCGTCGACGAGCCCCGTAAGTACCAGGCGACGCTCACCGTCTCCGCCCCGACGAGCGCGCCCCGCGCCAAGTCGCTCACGGTCACCGGCAAGCTCACCGCCGGCCTGGCCCTGCCCGCGGGCACCCCGCTGAAGGTGACCCGCACCGACATGGAGTCCCCGAACGGCAAGTCGCTGGGCACCAAACCCCTCGGCAGCGGCGGCAAGTTCAGCTTCACCGACACGCCCCCGTCCGGTGGCAAGGTGACGTACACGGTGGTCTACGAGGGCGACGCCACGCACACCGCCGCCAAGGCCGCCGACTCCGTCACCGTCTCCCGCGCCAAGCCCGCGCTGACGGTGAACAACAACGGCAAGGTGTACGCGTACGGCAAGGACGTGAAGTTCACGGCCCACCTCGGCACGACGTACAAGAACCGCACGGTGGAGCTCTGGGCCGACCCCTTCGGCTCCGACAAGCCGAACAAGCTGGTGAAGTCCGGCAAGGTCGACTCCCACGGCAACCTGTCGGTCACCCTGGACCTGAAGCGGGACGCCAAGGTCACCGCGAAGTTCGCCGGCGACTCCCGCTACCAGTCGCGGTCCGTCTCCAGCACGGTCGGCGCCAAGGTCAGCGTGTCCACGTCGGTCTCCAACCACTACAAGGCGAAGAGCGCCTGGGGCCACACGTACTACTTCTTCCACAAGAACAAGAACCCGATGTTCACCACGAAGATGCCGTACTACCCGCACCGCGCGCAGCGCTTCGACTTCCAGGTGTACTACCAGGGCAAGTGGTACCCCGGTGACTCGCAGTACTTCGCGCTCGGCACCGACGGCCGCTCCCGGGTCCAGGTGACCGGCAACCACGCCGAGGACGTCGGCTGGCGGTTCCGGATGCGCTCGGACTACGTCAACGGCTCGTCGGGGGACACGGTGAACTCCACGACGTACGGCTCCTGGAAGTACTTCACCTTCACCGGCTGAGGCCGCCGGCCGGACACGGCCTAGCGTGCCTGGAGCTGCCGCAGGTGCCGCTGGACGTTCTCCAGCGCGCCCTGCCGGCGGCCCGGCACCCGCAGTCTCAACTCCGCGAGCGCGGGCCCGAGTTCACGGGCCCGCGCCGCGTCGTCGATGGACCCCCACTGATGGTGCGCCCGGTCCGCGGCCGCCTCCACGGCGGGCGCGTCCGGTGCCTGCCCGGCCGCCAGCCGCAGCCCGGCCACGTCCAGCCAGGCCCGGCAGCTGCGCGCCGCGTCCCCCGCGAACATCGCCAGGTCGGCCCGTACCTCGGCCCAGTGCAGGGCGTCGTCCGAGGCCGGGCCGCCCACGCGTACCGCGGCCTGCTCGTGCCGGGCGGCGAGCGCGTCCGCGTCGGCGTGCCGGCCCGCGCGCACGGCGGCGCTGATGGCGGCGTGCGGATCGCTCGGTGCGGGCGGCCGCGCGGTGAGCACGATGTTCGTCGCCACCTCGTCCGCGATCCGGGCCAGCGCCTGCTGGTGCAGCTCCGCCAGCGGCGGCCGGTGCCCGCTGCGCAGCAGCGTCGCCACCGTCCTCATGTACGACGGCTCGGCCAGGCCCCACCGGCCGGGCGGGGGCGCGATACGACCGTAGACCTCGGTGGTGCGGCCCGAGTCGAGCGGCCGTCCCGCCAGGTGCCGCCAGGTCTCCGCGTCCGTGTGCAGGTCGAGGAGGAGCGCCGTGGCCCCCGCCGGGCGCAGCCGCAGCTCCTCCCTGATCCAGTGCCAGGGCAGCGCCGTGTAGCGGACGGTGGAAGGGGTGGTGCGGGCCAGCGCGAGGTGGGGCAGACGCTGGCGGCGGTCCAGGTGGAGCTGCCCGGTGACGTACACGGTGAGCGGTCCGGGCGCGGCCGCGGCGGCGCGCAGCCGGGTCAGGACGGCCTGCGGCTCCAGCGGGTCGGCGAGTTCCACCACGTTCGCGGTGTCGGTGCCCGACAGTATGGCGGGGGCGACCGCAGCCAGCACGGGCAGCACACCCGCCGCGTCCACCAGACGTCCCCGGCCCAGCGGCGAGGCCGCGAGCAGCAGCACGGTTCCGGGCATCGTCCCTCCCCTGTGGATCGCCTACAGCGAGCACCGTAACCGCTGCTGCCGCAAAGGCGCTTCTCAGGACGGCGAACGTCCCCCTACGGGGGCTTCGCGCACCGTCCGCCGCACGGCGAACACCGTGGTGTCGTCGCTGAGGTGGCCGCGGCTGTGCCGGAGCACACCGTCGCGGACCCGGCGCACCAGCCGCCGCGGCTCCGCCCGGCGCGGGTCGGCCTCGACCGCCCGGGCCACCTCCCGGGCCAGCGGGTAGAACGTCCCGGCGTGGTCCCGGGCCTCGGTCACCCCGTCGGTCACCAGCAGCAGGGTCTCCTCGCGCTCCAGGGGTACCCGGTGCAGGTGCGGGCCGTCGCCCGCGAGATCACCGTAGCCGAGGGGCAGGCCGTCGCCGCTCGGCAGCGCGCGGACGCCGTGCGGGCCGACGGCGAGCGGGGGCTCGTGCCCGAAGTTGACGAGTTCGACCGTGTCCGGGTCCCCCGGCGGGAAGCCCAGCAGGACCGCGGTGGCGAAGCGGTCGCCGTCGTCCCGGCCGAGGGCGTTGGTGTGCGTGCGGTGCCGGAACATGCGCACCTCGAGCCGCTCGGCGACGGTCGTGAGGTCCGCCTCGTGGTAGCCGGCCTCCCGGAAGGTGCCGAGCAGCGCCGCGGCCACCTCCACCGCGCCCAGCCCCTTGCCCTGCACGTCCCCGACCAGGACCCGGGTGCCGTGCGGGCCGGGCTGGATGTCGTAGAAGTCGCCGCCGACCCGGGCCTCGACGTCCGCCGCCAGGTACACACCCGCGTGCTCCAGGCCCGCCCAGCGCGGCGGCAGCGGGCGCAGCACGGTGCGCCGGGTGGTCTCGGCGATGTCCCGTATGTGCAGCATCTGCCGCTCGTGGCGCACCCGCACGACGGAGGCCAGCGTGGCCATCACTCCGCCGAGCGCGACGAGCACGAAATCCGCCAGTCCGGCCTGGTACTCGCCGGGCCAGGCGCTGTCCACGAGGACGTAGGTCACCACCGCCACCAGCGCGTACCCGGCGGTCGTCCACACCCCGCAGATCGCGGCGGCCGTACCGGGGACCAGGACGATCCACGAGACGACGCGGAACCGCTCGGTGGTGTTGAAGTCCACGAGGGCGATGCCGACGAGCAGCAGCAGGGGCGGCACCCAGGCCACGCTCCGCCCGCGGACCCGCAGCAGCTGCCTCCGGGCGCGGTACTCGACCTCGGTCACGGCGGCCAGCCCTCCATGCCCCTCAGGCAAACACGGGAACGTGGCGGCCGCATCCGGGCACCCGTCACCCTCCTGGCCGACTTGCCAGGGCGTCCCTCCAGGTGTGCCCTTGAACCGGGGGCGAGGAGAGAGAGGAGTGCTCTCATGGCTCAAGCGGCACCCGCGCCGGGCGGAACGCCCCGGACCACCCGTCCGGCCGTGACCACCGGCCCCCCACCGAACGTCTTCGACGCGCGCGTCCACCGCATCGGCCGGCTGGTCGCCCCGGTCCTGCTGGGCCTGGTCTACGGCTACTGGGCGGCGGCCAACCGCCGCAGCGGCGGTCCCATCACCGGCTGGAACCTGCTGTTCGGCTTCGTCACGGCGCTCGTGTTCGCGGTGGTACTGATGGCACTCCTGACCTTCGCCCCGCGGCTGCGCCGGGAACTGCGTGCCCTGGCCTGGACCGTGTTCTACGGCTGCGCTTTCGGGTTCCTGTACAGCCAGGCCAGCGAGTCGATCATCAGGTCGATCGGCATGTCGCTGGTGGTCGCCGTGATCAGTTTCGCCGTGCTCTTCTACCACTACTACACGCACGAGGACGCGGCCGGGCACCGCGTCGGCTGAGCGCGGCGCCCGTCGGGGCCCCGGCCGAACGGCGGCCGGGGCCCCCGCACGTCCGGGCGCGGTGCCGGGTCCCCCGCTTACGGCCGTCCGGTCCCGCCGTTCCCCCGAACGCGGGCGCCCCGCTCGCGCACCGGCCCCGAAGGCCCTTGCCTGGGAAGGTGTCCCCACGTGTCAGGAACGTCCTGTCGGCCGTACTGATCGTCCTGGCCTGCCTTCTCGTGCCGCTCGGCGCGCTGGCCGCCTGGGCGTCGTACGGACTCGCCGACACGGGCCGGTACGTCACCACCATGGCGCCGCTCGCCGCCGACCCGGACGTGCGGGAGGCGGTCGCGGAGACGGTCGGGGACGGCATCCTGCGCGAGGTGGACCAGAAGGTCGACGTGCGCCCGCTGCGCGGCTCGGTCGCCCCGTTCGTGCACGACGCGGTGCGCTCCTTCACCCAGACCCGCGCCTTCCGGCTCGCCTGGGACACCGGCAACCGGGTCACCCACGACGCGATCCTGCGCGCGCTGCGCGACGAGGACCCGGCCGACGACGCGGCCGGACGCCCGGTCACCGTCGACCTCGCGCCGATCACCGCGCAGGTCAAACGGCAGCTCGCCCACGACCACATCCCGCTCGCCGCGCGCATCCCGGTGGAGCACACCGCGGTCCCGGTGCTCGAGGCGGCCGAGGTGGCTCCGCTGAGGAAGGGGTTCCAGGTGCTCGAAGTCGCCGGCTTCTGGCTGCCGGTCGCGGCCGTCGTCTTCGCCGTCGCGGGCATCGCGCTGGCCGTCCGCCGCCGCCGCGCCGTCACCGCGACCGCGCTGGGCACGGCCCTCGGCGGCGCGCTGCTCGGCGTCGCCCTGACCGTCGGCCGCAGCCTCACCCTCTCCGGCCTGCCCGCCGACGTCCCCCACCCGGCCGCGGGCGCGGTCTACGACGCGCTGACCGCCACCCTGCGCACGGTCTCCTGGCTTTTGCTCGCCCTGGGCCTGACCGTGGCCCTCACCACCTGGCTCACCCGCCGCCTGCGCCCGCCCCGCACCGCCCGGCACCCGCGCCGGACCACCCCGGAGCCGACGCCGGAACCGACGGCGTCCCACCCCCACCCGTCCCCCCAGAACCAGCCCCGGCCGTCCACCCAGGCCCAGGCCTGAAAGGCACGAACCGCCGGTTCGGCCCTGTCCCCCACCCCCGTAAGAGCTGACAGCCCGCGAGGAGTTGGTCCCGCCGCGCGCAGTGCCCTCTCCCCGCTCGCGTCCAACCCCGGGCGCGGCGGCCATGGCGCCCCCACGCCGCAGACGACCAGGCACCCGCCCGCGGCCTGGCCTCGCCCCGCCGGTCACAACGGCGGAACGACCGGAGCGGCCGGGGCGGCCCGCATGCCCGCGGGCTCATGCCCCGCGCACAGCGCCTCCGGCGGACCCCTCGCCCGCCTCCGCCGCCGGCCCTTCCCGCGCCAGTTCGGCGAGACCGCGCAGGGCGCGGGTCAGGTCCGGTTCCGGGGCTGAGGCGAGGCCCAGTCTGACGGCGGACGGGGTCCGGTTCGGGTCGACCGAGAAGGCGGTTCCCGGGGTGACGGCGATGCCTCGCGCCCGGGCGGCCGCGGTGAAGGTGTCGGCCCGCCAGGGCGCGGGCAGCTCCCACCAGGCGAAGTAGGCGGCCGGATCGGACCGTACGGCGAAACCGTCCAGCTCCCGCGCGACCAGCCGCTGCCGCTGCCGCGCCTGGCGCCGCTTGGCGTCGGCCAGCCGCGCCACGGTGCCGTCGCCGATCCAGCGCACGGCCGCCTCCAGCGCGAAGCCGCCCGCGCTCCAGCCCCCGGAGCGGACGGCCCGGACCACCGCCCCGGCCCGGTCGGCCGGCGCCGAGACGAACCCGACGGTGAGCCCGGGCGCGACCCGCTTGGACAGCCCGTCGACCACGTGGACGAGGCCGGGCGCGAGCGCGGCGAGCGGCGGTTCGCCGCCCTGGTGCAGGAAGGACCAGATCCGGTCCTCCACGACCGGTGTCCCCAGGCTGTGGACGACCTCCGCCAGTGCGGCCCGCCGCTCGGCGGACAGCGTCAGCGAGGTCGGGTTGTGCAGGGTCGGCTGGAGGTAGAGGGCGGACAGCGGAGCGGTGCGGTGGGCGGCGGCGACCGACTCCGGCAACGGCCCCCGCTCGTCGGTGGCGAGCGGTACGAGGGTGCAGCCGAGCCGGGCCGCGATCTGCTTGACCAGCGGATACGTCAGCGGTTCGACCCCGACCCGGCCGCCCGGCCGGACCAGCGAGGCGAGCGTGGCCGCGACGGCCTGACGGGCGTTGCCGGTGAAGACGATGCCGTCCGGGTCGGGCCGATGGCCACCGGCGGCGAGCAGCCCGGCGGCCGCCTCGCGGGCCGCCCGGGTACCGGCGGCCGCGGCCGGCCGCAGCGCCTCGGCCAGCGC
>NZ_JARAUO010000033.1:0-102761 GCF_033792105.1 Streptomyces sp. WI03-4A | reverse complement strand
GCCGAGGCCGACTCCCCCCTCCGTCTGTAACGACACGGCGTCCCCGTATATCTGGCCCCCTTTTTCCCCCAGCCGCGGCTCATGTGCCCAGGGGGGAGCGGGGTGACCGCGCCCGCCGAGGCCGCCGAGGCGCCCGTGACCGCCGCTGAGGAGAACGAGATCGCCGAGCCCGTCACCGCCGCCCAGCCCGTAGCCGCCGAGGCCCCCGCTGAGGAGGCGGCGCCGCGTCGCCGCCGCCGGGTGGTGCGCCAGGCCGCGACCGGGTTCTCCGCGCCCGCGCAGACCGAGGCCGAGGCCGAGGCCGACTCCCCGCGCCGCCCGTCCCGGCCCGCCGTGGCCGTGTTCCAGGCGCCGGTGTTCACCGAGCCGAGGTTCCAGACCCCCGAGCGGGCCGCCGCCCAGGCCGCGGCCGAGGCCGCCGAGGTGGAGGAGACCGAGGAGACCGGTACCGAGGGCTACGCGGAGGAGCGCGCCGAGGCCGGCTCGCGCCGCCGCCGTCGCCGCCGCGGTGCCGCCGACGAGCCGCAGGCCGTCGCGCCCGCCGCCGAGGACGAGGAGCCGGAGGAGGCCGAGGAGGCCGCCGAGGACCTCGCCGACGGCGAGGACGGCGACGAGGCCGAGGGCGCCGAGGAGTCCGCCTCCCGTCGCCGTCGCCGCCGGGGCGGCCGCCGCCGTCGCCGTGGCGACGCCGCCGAGGGCGAGGCCGGTGAGGGCACCGACGCCGACGGCGACGACCTGGCCGCCGAGCAGGCCGAGCAGGACGCCGAGGACACCGCCGAGCAGGAGGAGGAGGACGCCGAGGACGCGCACGGCGAGGCGGGCGGTTCCTCCTCCAGCCGGCGCCGGCGCCGCCGCCGTCGTCGCGCCGGGGACACCTCCGCCGACGCCGAGCCGGACGAGGGCGACCCGGAGCGCACGGTCGTCAAGGTCCGTGAGCCCCGCAAGGCCAGCGAGCCGTCCGACGAGGTGCAGTCCATCAAGGGCTCGACCCGTCTGGAGGCCAAGAAGCAGCGCCGCCGGGAAGGCCGCGAGCAGGGCCGCCGCCGCGTCCCGATCATCACCGAGGCCGAGTTCCTGGCCCGCCGTGAGGCCGTCGAGCGCGTGATGGTCGTCCGCCAGCACGGCGAGCGCACCCAGATCGGCGTCCTGGAGGACGGCGTGCTCGTCGAGCACTACGTCAACAAGGAGCAGTCGACCTCGTACGTCGGCAACGTCTACCTGGGCAAGGTCCAGAACGTGCTGCCGTCGATGGAGGCCGCCTTCATCGACATCGGCAAGGGCCGCAACGCGGTCCTGTACGCCGGTGAGGTCAACTTCGAGGCGCTCGGCATGGCCAACGGGCCGCGCCGCATCGAGTCCGCCCTGAAGTCCGGCCAGTCCGTCCTCGTCCAGGTGACGAAGGACCCCATCGGGCACAAGGGCGCCCGTCTGACCAGCCAGGTCTCCCTCCCGGGCCGCTACCTCGTGTACGTCCCCGAGGGCTCCATGACCGGCATCAGCCGGAAGCTGCCCGACACCGAGCGGGCGCGGCTGAAGACCATCCTCAAGAAGATCGTCCCCGAGGACGCGGGCGTCATCGTGCGCACCGCCGCCGAGGGCGCGAGCGAGGACGAGCTGCGCCGGGACGTCGAGCGGCTCCAGGGGCAGTGGGAGGAGATCAAGAAGAAGGCGAAGAACAGCGGCTCCAGCGCGCCCTCGCTGCTCTACGGCGAGCCGGACATGACCGTCCGGGTCGTCCGCGACATCTTCAACGAGGACTTCTCCAAGGTCGTCGTGAGCGGTGACGACGCCTGGTCGACCATCCACGGCTACGTCTCGCACGTCGCGCCCGACCTCGCCGAGCGGCTGTCGAAGTGGACCTCCGAGGTCGACGTCTTCGCCACCTACCGGATCGACGAGCAGCTCGCCAAGGCCCTGGACCGCAAGGTCTGGCTGCCAAGCGGCGGTTCGCTGGTGATCGACCGGACCGAGGCGATGGTCGTCGTCGACGTCAACACCGGCAAGTTCACCGGTCAGGGCGGCAACCTCGAGGAGACCGTCACCAGGAACAACCTGGAGGCGGCCGAGGAGATCGTGCGCCAGCTGCGGCTGCGCGACCTCGGCGGCATCATCGTCATCGACTTCATCGACATGGTGCTCGAGTCCAACCGGGACCTCGTGCTGCGGCGCCTGCTGGAATGCCTGGGCCGCGACCGCACGAAGCACCAGGTCGCCGAGGTGACCTCGCTGGGTCTGGTCCAGATGACCCGCAAGCGCGTCGGCCAGGGCCTGCTGGAGTCCTTCTCCGAGACCTGCGTCCACTGCAACGGCCGCGGCGTCATCGTGCACATGGAGCAGCCGACCGCTGTCGGCGGCGGCGGTGGCGGTGGCGGCAAGCGCAAGAAGCGCGGCCGCGGCGGTGACGGTCAGGAACACGTGCACGAGACCGCCGCCGTGGCGGTGGAGACCGGTGAGGCCGTCGAGCCCGAGGTGGAGACCGCCGTCGAAGTGGCCGCCGAGCTGGCCGAGCCCGTCGCGCTGCCCGGTCCGGACTTCGCGCCGGACGAGGAGCTGTACAGCAGCGTCGCCGAGGCGGAGGCGGCAGCCGGCCGTGGCCGCGGCCGCCGCCGTGCGAGCCGCCGTGCCTCGGCACCGGCCGGTGCGCCGAAGGCCGAGGGCCGTGCGTCCCGCCGGGACGCCGAGCCCGCCGAGGCGCCCACGGCCCAGGCCGTGAGCGCCGTCGAGGAGGCCGTCCGTCCCGTGCGGCCGGAGCCGGCCGCCGAGGCGCTGGCCGAGCCCGCCGCCGTCGAGGACGCGGTCGTGCCGGCCGGGTCCCCGGTCGCCGAGGCGTCCGAGGCCGCCGAGGACGCCGCGCCCAAGGGCCGTACGCGCCGCCGTGCGACCCGCAAGGTGTCGGCGCCCGCCGGTTCCCCCGCGGGGGAGGCGACGGCCGTGGTGACGGTGGCCGAGACCGCGCCCGCGGCCGAGGCACCGGCGGAGCCGGCGGCACCGGCCCAGGAGGCCGCCGCCGACAGCGCCGCCCCGGCCCGTCCGCGCCGCCGTGCCGTGCGCAAGGCCACCGCGCCGACCGCGTCCGAGGAGACGGCCGTCGTGGTCGTCCCGTCGGCCGCGCCGGAGGAGGCGGCTGCGGAGACGGTGGAGCCGGCCGAGCAGGCGGAGCAGGCCGAGGAGGCGGCTCCGGCCAAGAAGGCGGCCCGCAAGACCGCCAAGAAGGCGACCGCGAAGAAGGCGGCCACCAAGACGACCGCGGCCAAGAAGACGGCCGCCAAGAAGACGACGGCCAAGAAGGCGGCCAAGACCGCCAAGACGGCCGCCGCCAAGTCGACGGCGAAGAAGACCACCACGGTCCCCGCCGCCACCGACGAGGGCTGACACACCCGGGACGGGGCCGGTCCACGTGACCGGCCCCACACCCGGCGGGGCCCGGTTTGACCCCCTCGGCCGTGGCCCCGTAACCTTGACCGTCGGCGTGTCGATCGACACGCCACATCCCCGTAAACCCAATTCCTCCCGGGCGCCATGCGGGCCGGGAGAGGTCACCCATGTTGTTGCTGGGCGGCTGGCCTGCGGGGGTGCCGTTCTCGAGTGAAAGAGAGATCCGCGTGTACGCCATCGTGCGCAGCGGTGGTCGCCAGCACAAGGTTGCTGTCGGCGACATCGTTGAGGTTGACAAGATTTCCACCGCCAAGGTTGGCGACACGGTCGAGCTCTCGACCCTGCTCGTTGTCGACGGCGACGCTGTGACCAGCGACCCGTGGGTGCTGGCCGGCATCAAGGTCCAGGCCGAGGTCGTGGACCACCACAAGGGCCAGAAGATCGACATTCTGCGCTACAAGAACAAGACCGGCTACCGCCGTCGTCAGGGCCACCGCCAGCAGTACACGGCGATCAAGGTCACTGAGATCCCCGCGGCTGCGAAGTAAGGGACTGAGAACAGATGGCACACAAGAAGGGCGCATCGTCCACCCGGAACGGTCGCGACTCCAACGCCCAGCGGCTCGGCGTGAAGCGCTTCGGCGGTCAGGTCGTCAACGCGGGTGAGATCCTGGTCCGCCAGCGCGGTACCCACTTCCACCCGGGCGCCGGCGTCGGCCGTGGCGGCGACGACACGCTGTTCGCGCTGCTGCCGGGTGCGGTGGAGTTCGGCACCCACCGCGGCCGCAAGGTCGTGAACATCGTTCCGGTCGCCTGAATCAGCTGATTCTGCACCGAACGCTTGCGTGAGGCGGACCTCACTTCCCGGTCGGGAAGGCGGGTCCGCCTTTCGCTTGTTGACACCCAGACATACCCGTACTTCCTGGAGGCACTGAACCATGACAACCTTCGTGGACCGCGTCGAGCTGCACGTCGCCGCGGGTAACGGAGGCCACGGCTGTGCCTCCGTCCACCGTGAGAAGTTCAAGCCGCTCGGCGGCCCGGACGGCGGCAACGGCGGCCGTGGCGGTGACGTCATCCTGACCGTGGACCAGTCGGTCACCACGCTGCTGGACTACCACCACTCCCCGCACCGCAAGGCCACCAACGGCAAGCCCGGCGAGGGCGGCAACCGCTCCGGCAAGGACGGCCAGGACCTCGTCCTGCCGGTGCCGGACGGCACGGTCGTCCTGGACAAGGCGGGCAACGTGCTCGCCGACCTGGTCGGCCACGGCACCTCGTACATCGCCGCGCAGGGCGGCCGGGGCGGCCTCGGCAACGCGGCGCTGGCGAGCGCCCGCCGCAAGGCGCCCGGTTTCGCGCTGCTCGGCGTGCCCGGCGACCTCCAGGACATCGTCCTGGAGCTGAAGACCGTCGCCGACGTGGCCCTGGTGGGCTACCCCAGCGCCGGCAAGTCCTCGCTGATCTCCGTGCTCAGCGCGGCCAAGCCGAAGATCGCCGACTACCCGTTCACCACCCTGGTCCCCAACCTGGGTGTGGTGACCGCCGGTTCGACCGTCTACACCATCGCCGACGTGCCCGGTCTGATCCCCGGCGCCAGCCAGGGCCGGGGCCTCGGCCTGGAGTTCCTGCGGCACGTGGAACGGTGCAGCGTGCTGGTGCACGTGCTGGACACCGCGACCCTGGAGTCCGAGCGCGACCCGGTCTCCGACCTCGACATCATCGAGGAGGAGCTGCGCCAGTACGGCGGCCTGGACAACCGGCCCCGGATCGTGGTCCTGAACAAGGTCGACGTGCCGGACGGCAAGGACCTCGCCGAGATGGTCCGCCCCGACCTGGAGGCACGCGGCTACCGCGTCTTCGAGGTGTCGGCGGTGGCCCACATCGGACTGCGGGAGCTGACCTTCGCCCTCGGCGAGCTGGTCGCGAACGCGCGCGCCGCGAAGCCCAAGGAGGAGGCGACGCGCATCGTCATCCGGCCCAAGGCCGTGGACGACACGGGCTTCACGGTCACCCGCGAGGAGGTCGGCGGCGAGCCGCTGTTCCGGGTGCGCGGCGAGAAGCCGGAGCGCTGGGTGCGGCAGACGGACTTCAACAACGACGAGGCCGTCGGCTACCTCGCCGACCGCCTCAACCGCCTCGGGGTCGAGGAGCAGCTGATGAAGGCGGGCGCCCGCAACGGCGACGGCGTCGCCATCGGACCCGAGGAGAACGCGGTCGTCTTCGACTGGGAGCCGACGGTCATGGCGGGCGCGGAGATGCTCGGCCGCCGTGGCGAGGACCACCGCTTCGACGCGCCCCGGCCCGCGACCCAGCGCCGGCGCGACAAGCAGGCCGAGCGGGACGAGGCACTGAACGAGTTCGGTGACTTCGACCCGTTCCAGTAAGAGCCGCCGTGACTCCGTGAATCAGGTGTGAAAACAGTGAGCGGCCCGGGTGCTAATGCACTTCCGGGCCGCTCTCGTGTTTCCGGCCGCCGTGAATCGGGCCGCTTAGCGAGTAGCGGCTCGTAAAGCGGGTAATAGCGATGGCGAATTTCCCTGCAATGGGTGCCCGGTGGGCGCCGTCCGCCGCCGCCGTGACCGCGCACCGCGGGCCGCCGCACCACGCTCGGGGCAGCCCGGCACCCGGCTCCCCGGCACCCCCGGGTAAGAACCGGCTACCACCGGCGCAACTCCTGTGGACTTACTCACAGGAATTCCACGGCCGTTCACGGAACCCGCCGCCCAAGGGCCAGGTGTACAAGGTGAATGACGGGTGGCGCCCACATATGCAGGGGACGTCACTCACCTTGCACTGCGGTTACCCGAAGTGGGACGATTTCACGGTTCCCTGTCGCCCCAAGGTAGGTCAGCCTGTGTCAGAGCACATAGCCAAGCCCCGAACCACCGCAGTGATCCTGGCCGGTGGCACCGGCCAGCGGGTGGGCCTGTCGATCCCCAAGCAGCTGCTGAAGATCGCCGGCAAGGCAGTCATCGAGCACACCCTGACCACCTTCGAGAACGCCGACTCGATCGACGACATCATCGTGCTGATGGCGCCCGGCTACGTGCCGGACATCGAGAAGATCGTCGCCAAGGCCGGGTTCACCAAGGTCAAGAAGGTCATCGAGGGCGGCTCGACGCGGAACGAGACCACCGAGCGCGCCATCTCGGCCCTCCGGGAGGGCCTGGCCGAGGGCGAGGACCTCAACGTCCTCTTCCACGACGCCGTTCGCCCCCTGCTCTCGCAGCGCGTCATCGACGACTGCGTGACCGCCCTGGAGCGCTACCAGGCGGTGGACGTCGCCATCCCGTCCGCGGACACCATCATCGTCACGCGCACGCACGGCGAGGACGGCGAGTTCATCACCGAGATCCCGGACCGCTCCCGGCTGCGTCGCGGCCAGACCCCGCAGGCCTTCAAGCTGTCCACCGTCCGCCGCGCCTACGAGGTGGCCGCCGGCGACCCCAACTTCCAGGCCACGGACGACTGCTCGGTCGTGCTCAAGTACCTGCCGGACGTGCCGATCCACGTCGTCGCGGGTGACGAGTACAACATGAAGGTGACCCAGCCGGTCGACGTCTTCATCGCCGACAAGCTCTTCCAGCTCGCCTCCACCGCGGCGCCCGAGCAGAACGGCGACGAGGCCTACCGCGAACTGCTCACCGGCAAGACCGTCGTGGTCTTCGGCGGCTCGTACGGCATCGGCAAGGACATCGCCGAACTCGCCGAGTCCTACGGCGCCACGGTCTACCCGCTGGGCCGTTCCACCACCGGCACCCACGTGGAGAACCCGGAGGAGGTCGACGACGCGCTGTCCAAGGCGTACGCGGAGACCGGCCGGATCGACTACGTCGTCAACACCGCGGGCGTGCTGCGCATCGGCAAGCTCGCCGAGACCGACAACGCCACCATCGAGGAGGCGCTGAAGGTCAACTACCTGGCGCCGGTGCAGATCGCCCGCTCCTCCTACAAGTACCTGGCCGAGTCCAAGGGCCAGTTGCTGCTCTACACCTCCAGCAGCTACACCCGCGGCCGCGCCGAGTACAGCCTCTACTCCTCCACCAAGGCCGCCATGGTGAACCTCACCCAGGCGCTGTCCGACGAGTGGGCCGCCGAGGGCATCCGGGTCAACTGCATCAACCCCGAGCGCACCGCGACCCCGATGCGCACCAAGGCGTTCGGCCAGGAGCCGGCGAGCTCCCTGCTCTCCTCCGAGGCCGTCGCCCGCACCTCCCTCGACGTGCTGCTGTCGGAGCTGACCGGTCACGTCATCGACGTCCGCCAGCAGGACCCGACGGCCGGCGCCGCCAAGGCCTCCGGCTTCGAGCAGGCTCTCGCCTCCGTCCTTGACCGTCAGGACGGCGTGTAATAATCGGTTCAATTAGCTTCGTGGAATTCAGGCCTCTCCGGGTACCCGTGCAACGGGTATTCGCAGGGGCCTGAATCCTTAGACGCGAATTACCAATTTACCCCCACACCTCTGGCAATTTTGAACAAAACCGGCACTCCCCCTCCCAGAGCAGGTTTCTCCGTGATATCCACCGCTATTCGCGTCGCCCGGGTGGGCAGCGCGGCCGAACTGGCCGCGGCGGCTCTCATGATCCTGGGCTTCCCGGTGCTCATGCTGGCCGCGCTCGTCCCGAGCGTTCCCGCCTTCGCGGCCGCGGCCGCCGTGACGTACCTGGCGGACCACTATCTCCACCGCAGGAACAGCTACCTGATCAACCGCCTCAGCAAGGTCCGGGCGGGCCTGTCGATCCGGTTCCTGATCCGGCAGCTGCTGCTGATCCTGCTGCTGGCCCGGCTGTCCCTCGCGGACAACCTGATCTTCTACGGCGCGGTCGCCTGCTTCATCGCCTTCTACGGTCTCCAGGCCCCGCACGGCGCCCTGGTCACCCTGATCCGTAACCGCCGCCGGATGCCGGTCGCCACCCGCAACATCGACCTCAAGTCGCGCATCCGCATCCCGGACGCCCCGCCGCGCGTGCTGCTGCACCGCTCCGCGGAGAAGATCCTGCACCTCGACCTGTTCGCGGTCGTCGGCATCCTGGTCTCGGCGGCCCTCGACGACTCCGCCGTCGGGTTCGTGGGCATCGGCCTCACCATCGCCCTGGGCTGCCTGTACGTCGTCGGGCTCGTGCCGTACGTGCGCGGCGCGAAGACCCCGCCGAGGGCCGACGCCGTGCTCGCCGCCGTCGACGACTGGCTGGGTGTCTACAAGCCGGAGACGGTCCTGTACTTCTCCGGCTCCAAGGACTCCGCGTACCAGGTCAACATGTGGCTGGAGACGATGGAGCAGCTGGACACCCGGCCGCTGATCATCCTGCGCGAGCGCGCCATCCTGAACAACCTCGCGCCCACCACGGTCCCCGTCGTCTGCGTGCCCGGAGGGGTGCACCTGATGAACATGGACCTGTCGACCGTGCGCGTCGCCCTGTACGCCGCCAACGTCGGCAAGAACATCCACCTGCTGCGCGTGCCCACCATGAAGCACGTCTTCATCGGCCACGGCGACAGCGACAAGCTGGCCAGCGTCAACCCGTACAGCAAGGTGTACGACGAGGTGTGGACCGCCGGCCGCGCGGGCCGCGACCGCTACGCCATCGCCGACGTCGGCGTCCGCGACGACGACATCGTCGAGGTCGGCCGCCCGCAGCTCGCCCCCATCCAGAGCCGGCAGGGCGTGCCCGACGGACGCGTCCCGACCGTGCTCTACGCGCCGACCTGGGAGGGCTGGGACGGCAACCCCGGCAACACCTCGATCGTGCTGGCCGGCGAGAACATCGTGCGGAAGCTGGTCACGGCCGACCCGCCGGTCCGCGTCCTGTACAAGCCGCACCCCTTCACCGGCACCGTCAGCGCCGAGGCCGGCGCCGCGCACCGGCGCATCACCGCCCTGGTCGAGAAGGCCGCCGCCGAGCGCGCCGCCGACGCCCGCTTCACCGCCGACACCGCCGCCCAGACCGCGGCCGGGGCGGAGCTCCAGCGGGTCGAGGCCCGTCTCGCCGAGCTGGCCGCGGCCGGCGGCGACAAGGGCGACGAGGCCGAGGCCACCCGTGACGGGATCGTCGACGTGCAGCGGCACGAGGAGATCGCCCGGCTGCGCGCCGAGTGGAACGACGCCTACTGGCGCTCCTTCCCCTCGTTCGAGCACCGGGTGATCACGGGCGCCGAGCCCCGCCTGTACGACTGCTTCAACGTCTCGGACGGCATGGTCTCCGACATCTCCTCCGTGGTCTCCGACTTCATCGCGAGCGGCAAGCCGTACGCGGTCACCGACTCCGCCGAACTCGGCGTGGAGGAGTTCAAGCGGCAGAACACGGCGGTCCGCGCCGCGACCATCCTGTCCAACAGCGCCGCCGAGCTGGGCGCGCTGCTGGACGCCGTGCGCGACCCGTCCGGCGACCCGCTGGCCGAGGACCGCGGCGAGCTCAAGCGCTATCTGCTGGGCCCGGACGAGCCCGCCTCCATCGACCAGTTCAACGCCGCGGTCGCCCACCTGGGCAGGAAGGCCGAGGCCCGCAACGTGGGCCAGGAGTCCCGGACGGGCGCGGCCAACGCCGACCCCGCCGAGACGGCCGAGCTGACCAACGCGCTGCCGGGCCAGCGGGGCGCGTCCGCCGGTGAGACGGACGGCGTGGCGGCCGGCTGACACGGACACCCGCCCGCAGCGACAGGGCCGGCCCCCGGGAGAGATCCCGGGGGCCGGCCCTTTTCCGTGGGCCCACGGCCGTTCAGGTTTCTTGCCGCGCCCTCTTACCGCGGCGGTGGCCCGGGGCTGAGCAACTCTTACGGACCGTGCGTACTGTCCGATGGCGCCGGTCGGCGGTATCGGCAGCCGCCCGCACCCCCCGGACCGCTGTGACGTACGCCACTCATCATCGGGCGTCAGGCAACCGCCTCAGCGGGGGACCCGTCTAACAAGGTGAGATTGAGCAGATACGGGTGGAATATTCTGTTGGCGAGGGGGAAACGTGACCGTCGAGACGCAGCCTGATGTCAGTGTGATCATCGGGGCGTACGAGGCGATGCCCTACCTGGTCGAGTGTCTGGCGTCCGTCGAGGCGCAGACCATCGACCCGGCCCGCATGGAGGTCATCGCCGTCGACGACGGCTCCACGGACGGCACGGGGGAGTACCTGGAGGAGTTCGCGGCCCGCGCCCCCATGCCGGTCACCGTCATCCGGCAGGACAACTCCGGCGGCCCCAGCGGCCCGCGCAACGTCGGCCTCGACAAGGCGGCCGGACGCTACGTCTTCTTCCTCGACGCCGACGACCGGCTCGGCCCCGAGGCCCTGGAGCGCATGGTCGCCATGGCCGACCGGAACGGCACCGACGTCGTCCTCGGCCGGGTCGAGGGCATCAACCGCGTCCCCCCGAAGTCCATGTGGGGCAAGACGCTCGACCGGACCGACGTCCACTCCTCCAACATCAAGTTCACGCTGAGCGCGCAGAAACTCTTCCGCCGCACCCTGCTGGACCGGCACGGCATGCGCTTCGACGAGTCCCTGTGGACCGGCGAGGACGCGCTCTTCACCATGGAGGCGTACCTGCGGGCCGACGGCGTCTCCGTGCTCGCCGACTACACCTGCTACTACCTGGTGGGCCGTGAGGACGGCAAACACGTGACGAAGAGCGGCGGTTACACGCTCCGCTTCGACTCCGCGCGCGCCCTGATGCGGCTGATCGCCGACATGGTCCCGGCGGGCGCCCGGCGCGACAGCCTGATGGTCCGGCCCTTCCTCATCACCCTGCTGCCGCAGTTCGGGCCGAAGTTCCTCAAGGACGACGAGCACGTCCGCCGGCACAAGCTCGAACTGGCCAAGCCGCTCATGGACGCCTACTGGACGCCCGAGGTGGCCCGCCGGCTCCGGGTGCACGAACGGCTGCGGCTGCACCTGGTCCACCGGCAGCGCGCCGATCTGCTGGTGGACGTCGTGGAGTTCGTGAGGGCGAAGAAGCAGGCGGCTGCCGTCCTGGAACGGCGCGGGACCCGGCTGTACCTCGTCTACCCGCACTTCCGCTCCGCGGCGGCCGGCGTCCCCGACCACGTCTACCTCGCCGAACCCCGCGAGGCCCGCGCCTTCGACGGCTACCGGGAGGCCGCCGCCAACTCCTTCCTGCGCAGGGCGCTGCGCAAGGTCCGGCGGATGCTGCCGAGCGCGGGATTCGGCACGGCGGCGGCCTGAACGGCGGTGCCCGGCGCGGCTACGGGCGGCCCGACTGCAGCGCCCGGCCCACCACCCGGCGGGCCCGCCGGTAGACGGAGGCCGCCGGGGCGGGCACCGTGCCCTGCACCTTCCTGGCCCGCGCCAGCTCCCGCCGCAACTGGGTGTTGTCCTGGCTCAGTTCGCTGACCCGGGTGTGCAGCCAGCCGAACCGGCTGCTGAGCGAGGCGAGGTCGGCGTCGTTCCAGGGGCGCACCCCGGGCGGGAAGGACAGCGACGCCATCCGCTCCTCGAAGGCCGCACCGCCGTCGCCGTGCGTGAAGGTGTTCCGCAGCCCGTTCTTGTCGAGGAACCCGACGAACCGGTCGAAGCGCTCGCGGTGGTTGCCGGTCAGCCCGCCGAAGTCGGCCTGCTCGTACAGCCGGGCCGGGTCGGCCGCCTCCGGGTCCTTGGCGACCTTGTCCAGCCGCTGGTGCGGGATCTCGAAGTACCGGCACAGCTCCAGCGTGCGCGAGTCCCCGCACAGCACCGTCGCCGGCGTGCCCGCGAGCAGCGCCGCGATGTTGCCGTGGATGCGCGAGCCGAAGGAGAAGTCGAAGGGCCGCAGCTCGTCGATCCAGGTGACCGGGTCGACGTACACCCGCACCTTGTCCTCCCGGTACATCGGGTGGTCCGGGTGCGTCGGCATCGCCGTCACCAGGGCGTTCGGGTCGCTGAGGTCCCGCCAGTGCAGCTGCCGCGCGTCGCTGAGGTTCTGCCCCACGAAGCGCAGGTTCGGGTACCGCTCGTGGGTGCGGCCGATGATCCGGCCGAGCCCCTGCTTCTTCACCGCGCTGTGCGAGCCGTTGATCGCGATCCGCGACTCGGCGGTCAGCCCGGGCACCCGCTTGCGGACGTCGAGGGTGCTGCCGTACAGGAACAGCGACGGGCAGCCGATCACCTCCACGTCACGGAAGCCCATGTCGCGCAGGTACTGCTCGGTGAACTCCCCGCGCACCCCGATCGAGGCGCTGCGCTCCAGCACCGCCGAGCAGAACTCGCGCACCGTCGGCTCGATCTGCCGCAGCCGCGCCGGGTCGTAGCTCACGCCGGTCTGCGCGCCGACGCCGAGCACCACGACCGGGATCCTCAGCCGTGTGATCAGCCGGGTGAGGCGCTTCAGGGCGTTCTCGAAGGAGGGCCGGAAGGCGTTGGCGAGCGGTACGACGAACGCGTCGAACTCCGCGTTGATCCGCGCGGCGGCGGCCACCTCGGTGCGCCCGCCGTTGGAGACGACCTCGGTGTCCGGTGTCTCCAGGATCTTGTGCGCCGCGTCCTGGAAGATCAGGTTGCCCGCGTTGGTGGCCATCACGTCCTGGTGGAGAGCCTCCTCCACGGTGTAGACGTCGTAGGGGCTCTTGCCGGATCTGAGCAGGATGCGCTTCACGGGGGGAACGGTAGGAGACACGATCTTCACGTTATGTTTGAGCAGGCTTTAATTTCTATAAGCAACCAACACAACCTTTTTGCCATACGCATCCCGTCACCGAACGGCTACGGAGCGGCCGTCCGGAGGGTGGACCGGTGCGCACCCCCCCGGCCCCCTTCGCGTAGATTGCCGCACAGGCAGCCGGAACCGCGCGAGGGGACAGCAGGCAAGGTGGCTAGGGCAAGGCAGGCCGTGGGCGAGGCCCGCAGGATCGTCGTCAAGGTGGGCTCCTCGTCGCTGACCACCGCCGCCGGCGGCCTGGACGCCGACCGCGTCGACGCGCTGGTCGACGTCCTGGCCAAGAGCCGCAGCGGCGGGGAGCGGGAGGTCGTCCTCGTCTCCTCCGGAGCGATCGCCGCCGGCCTGGCCCCGCTCGGCCTGCGCCGCCGCCCCAAGGACCTGGCCCGCCAGCAGGCCGCCGCCAGCGTCGGCCAGGGCCTGCTCGTCGCCCGCTACACGGCCTCGTTCGCCCGCTACGGCGTCCGCGTCGGCCAGGTGCTGCTCACCAGCGACGACATGAGCCGCCGCGCCCACCACCGCAACGCCTCCCGCACCCTGGACAAACTGCTGGCCATGGGCGCCTTCCCGATCGTCAACGAGAACGACACCGTCGCCACCGACGAGATCCGCTTCGGCGACAACGACCGTCTCGCCGCGCTCGTCGCCCACCTCGTCCACGCCGACCTGCTGGTGCTCCTCTCCGACGTCGACGGTGTCTACGACGGTGACCCCAGCAGGCCGGGCACCTCGCGGATAGCCGAGGTGCGCGGCCCCGCGGACCTCGCCGCGGTCGAGATCGGCAGCGCCGGCAAGGCGGGCGTCGGCACCGGCGGCATGGTCACCAAGGTCGAGGCCGCCGGGATCGCCGCGGCCGCCGGCATCCCCGTGGTGCTGACCAGCGCCGTCCACGCGGCCGAGGCCCTGGTCGGCGGTGACACCGGCACCTACTTCCGCCCCACCGGCAAGCGCTCGGCGGACCGGCTGCTGTGGCTGCAGCACGCCTCCACGCCGCAGGGCTCCCTCACCCTGGACGACGGCGCCGTCCGCGCGGTCGTCGAGCGGCGCACGTCCCTGCTGCCCGCCGGGATCGCCGCCGTCGACGGCGAGTTCAGCGCCGGCGACCCCGTGGAGCTGCGCGACGGCAGCGGACGCGCGGTCGCCCGCGGCCTCGTCAACTTCGACGCCAGGGAGATCCCCCAGCTGATCGGCCGCTCCACCCGGGAGCTGGCGCGCGAACTGGGCCCCGCGTACGAACGCGAGGTCGTACACAGGGACGACCTGGTGCTACTGCACTCGCAACACTCGTAAAACCGCCGGTAAAACGGGACGTAAGGACGGCCCCCGCTGGGGGACGTTCCGTAAAACCGCCACGCGGAGCCCTGCGGCCTGCTCAACTTTGTCTCAGAGGCAGTCGAAGGCAGGTTCCGACAGGTTCCGTCGAGGGGCATAGCGTGAAGGAGGCCGTCGTGAGACGAGTGCGCCCTGGGGCGGCGTCCCGCGGTGCTCTGACGAGCGTCGCGGCCGGGGACACCTACCAGGACTACGAGGAACCCAAGGACCTGCCCCGCCTGTGGCACGTCACCCTCAGCGTCTCCGGCGACAAGGTCCCGCTGCCGGACCTGCGACGCGCCCTCGAACAGCTCGCCCACGACCATCCCTTCCTGCTGACCAGCAGATACGCGAGCGACCACGCCGAGATCCGGTACTGGGAGGAGGCCCGCGACCTGCACGACGCGGCCGCCGTCGCCCTGCGCCTGTGGGGCGAGCACCGGCAGACCGCCGGGCTGCCGGCCTGGGAGATCGTCGGTCTCGAGGTCATCGACCGGGAGACCTACCACCAGCGGATCGCCGAGGGATACGGTCCGGCGCCCGCGACACCGGTCGGCATCCACCCCTTCTGACGCCCCGCCCCGGGCCCGGCCCGCGCCACGAGCGTCCCTTTTCACCCGTCTCGCGGTGTGGGACGACGGCTGAACGGCCCCGGGCCGCGCACTACCCTTCCCCCATGACCACGCTCTCGCCGTACGACTCCATGTCCCCGGTCACCCAGGCCGCCTACCGGGCCAGGGCCGCCGCCGCCGACCTCGCGCCGCTCCCGCGCGCCGCCAAGGACGACGCGCTGCTCGCGGTGGCCGACGCCCTGGAGGTCAGGACCGGCGAGATCGTCGAGGCCAACGCCGAGGACGTGGCCAAGGCCCGGGAGAACGGCACCAGCGAGGCCATCGTCGACCGGCTCACCCTCACCCCCGAGCGGGTCCGCGCCATCGCCTCCGACGTCCGCGACGTCGCGAAGCTGCCCGACCCGGTCGGCGAGGTCGTCCGCGGCTCCACCCTGCCCAACGGCATCGACCTGCGCCAGGTCCGCGTGCCGCTCGGCGTGGTCGGCATCATCTACGAGGCCCGCCCCAACGTCACCGTGGACGCCGCCGCCCTCTGCCTGAAGTCCGGCAACGCCGTCCTGCTGCGCGGCTCCGCCTCCGCCTACGCGTCGAACACCGCACTGGTCCGGGTCGTCCGGGACGCCGTCGGCGGCGCCGGGCTGCCCGCCGACGCCGTCCAGCTCGTGCCCGGCGAGAGCCGCGACTCCGTGCGCGAGCTGATGCGCGCCCGCGGGCTCGTCGACGTGCTGATCCCGCGCGGCGGCGCCTCCCTGATCCGGACCGTGGTCAGCGAGTCCACCGTCCCCGTCATCGAGACCGGCACCGGCAACTGCCACGTCTACGTCGACGCCCAGGCCGACATCGACATGGCCATCGACATCCTGATCAACTCCAAGGCCCACCGGGTCAGCGTCTGCAACGCCGCCGAGACCCTCCTGGTCCACCAGGACATCGCCCCCGCGTTCCTGCCGCGCGCCCTCGACGCCCTCGCCGAGGCCGGGGTCACCGTGCACGCCGACGAGCGGGTGCTCGCCTTCGCCGAAGGCTCCAAGGCCACCGTGGTCGAGGCCACCCCCGAGGACTGGGAGACGGAGTACCTCTCGTACGACATCGCCGCCGCCGTCGTGGACTCCCTCGACAAGGCCGTCGAGCACATCCGGCTGTGGACCTCCGGCCACACCGAGGCCATCGTCACCACCTCGCAGCAGGCGGCCCGCCGCTTCACCCAGCTGGTCGACTCCACCACCGTCGCCGTGAACGCCTCCACCCGCTTCACCGACGGCGGCCAGTTCGGCTTCGGCGCCGAGATCGGCATCTCCACCCAGAAGCTGCACGCCCGCGGCCCCATGGGCCTTCCGGAGCTGACCAGCACGAAGTACATCGTCACCGGCGACGGTCACGTGCGCCGCTGACGGACTGGCGCGAAGCCGTCTCAGCAGCCGGATGAATTTCCATACCGTCTGCCCAAATTGACCCCCCAGGTCTACTCTGGACCCCGTGCCGGAGGACGTGGGGGGCACGCCGTTTCCCGACGGCTGGGACCCCGACGACGACCACGACCACGGGGTGTCGGACGAAGAGTTCGCCTCCGTGGTCTTCGACGAGGCCTTCGTACGGGCGGCCGTGGTGCACGAGCCGACCGCCGTCGAGCGCCTCCTGGCCGCCGCGCAGGCCAGAGCCGAGGCGTCCGAGGCCGAAGCCCGCCGGGCCCACGCCAGAGGCGAGCGCTACGACGACGGGTACGGCTCCGAGACGACCGAATTCGGTCATGATCGGGGCGACGAGCTCGACGACACCTACTTCCTCGGCGACGACCGCCGTGGCGTCTTCGGCCCCCACGGCAAGCAGGCCCGCTGGCACCGGGCCGTCGCCTGGGTCCTCGCCCTCGTGATGGGCGTCGGCATGGTCGCGCTGGCCTTCGCCGCGGTCTACCGCGGCGCCTCCTCGAACACCCGCGACCGGGTGCCCTCGCCCGCCTCGTCCGGCCTGGAACAGGGCGCGGCCTCACCCCCCTCCGCCTCCGCCGACACCGCGCAGCCGGCGGTGTCGGCGGTCCCGCGATCCCCCTGAACAGGCGCACACGGATGTGGTGAGAACCTGTCAGAAGTTGTCGAGCGGCCGGGCGTTTACCCGAGGCTCGTGAGACCTACCCTGAAAGTATGGGCGGGCCTGGAGACCCACCGGAGGGGACACCCGAGGGCGGCCCCGGCGGTGCGGAGGACGAATACCGATCCGTCGTCTTCGACGAGTCGTTCGTCCGCGCTGCCCGCATACAGGAGTACTCGGCCCACGAGCGCATGGCCGACCACACGCCGGCCGTACGCCGCCGCACCCACCTGCGCCGGGGGCTGACCCGGCAGATCCTGATCCTCGCCGTGCTGATCGCCGTCGCCTTCGGCACCGCGATATACATGGGCGTCCGCCACCCCTACAGCTCCCCGGGGACCCGGCGCCCCGTCGAGGCCCTGCGGATGACCGTCATCCCGCTCGTCCCGCAGGGCAAGGTGCCCGGCGCGGCCGACGCCGAGTACCTGTACGCGCACAGCCCCGCCGCACAGTTCGAGGTCGGCGCCACCGGCATCCCGCTGCCCGCCACCCGCAGCACCGCGCACTTCTCCGACAGCCAGGTCACGGCCGCGCTGAGCACCGCCCGGGACTACCTCGTCCGCACCTCGCTCGACCCCGGCGTGCTCACCGGCCGCAAGGTCCGCCCGGCCCGGTCGCTGCTCGACTCCGACCAGCTCGACCAGTTCGACCGCAGCTTCGACCACCCCGCGGCGGACGGCCGGCACGCGCCCACCGGCTGGCTGGTCCGCCTCGACCCCTCCCGCGTGCGGCTGGCCGACGAAAGGATCCGCGTCCAGGGCACCCTGGAGGCCACCGAGGCCGACTCCTCCACCCTGGAGGTAGGCGCCCACACGATCTTCGTCTACGCCCTGCGCCCGGCGGGCGCCGCCGCCACGGCCTCCGCGTCCCTGTTCACCGTCCGCCGCGATCTGACCTTCCGCTTCGACCGCGACGACCTGCGCCTGGGCGCGCTCCAGGTGGTCGCCTCCTCCGCCCAGGCCGGCCCCATGTCCTGCGCCGAGGACGCCACCTCCTACCTGCGCCCCCTGCTCTCCGGGCAGACCGCCCGGGCGGGCGGCCCGGCGGGCACCGACCCCTTCGCGGCCGACAGCGCCACCGCCCTGTGCGGCACGCTGGCCGCCGAGGCGCAGCCGAAGGTCTGAGCGTCGTCCGAGCGCCTCCGGGCGGCAGGCGGGCCCCCGGGACGCGATGCGGTCGGGTCAGGAGGCGGGCGGCGTGTCCCGCGGGCCCTCCCCGTCCTGCGCGTCCTGCCCGCCCCGCGGGTCGTCCTTGGACGGCGGGGCGCTGCGGAAGCCGTCGAAGCCGCGCCGGACCCGGCCGCCCAGGTCACCCGCACCGCCCGCGAGATCCGTCACCAGCTTCATCAGCGGGTCCTTGGAGTCCTTCACGTCCCCGGCGTAGCTCGCCGCGGACTCGCGGAAGGAGTCACCGACCGAGGTGTCCTTGTCCTCGCTGCGCCGCGGGTAGTGCCCGTCCATGATCCGCTGGTGGTCCCGCGACTCGGCCCACTTCTTCAGCTCGGCCGCCCGGACGGTGGCGAAGGGATGCGAGCGGGGCAGCACGTTCAAAATCTTCAGCACGGAGTCGCGTAGATCGCCGCCGGCCTCGTACTCCTCGGCCTGCTCCAGGAACGCGTCCACGTTCATCTCGTGCAGGTGGTTGCCGCCCGCCATCTTCATCAGGCCGCGCATCGAGGCCCGCAGGTCCTGCCCCACCAGCAGCCCCGCCCGGTCGGCGGACAGCTCCGACTTGCGGAACCACTCCCGCAGCGCCGTCACGATCGCCATGACCGCCAGGTTCCCCAGCGGGATCCAGGCGACCTTCAGCGCCAGCGTCGTCAGGAACAGCAGGACCGTGCGGTACACCGAGTGCCCGGACAGGGCGTGTCCCACCTCGTGCCCGACGACCGCCCGCATCTCCTCCTCGTCGAGCAGCTCGACCAGTCCCGTGGTGACCACGATGATCGGCTCGTCGAGCCCGATGCACATCGCGTTCGGCTGCGGGTCCTGCGTGACGTACATCGGCGGGACCTTCTCCAGGTCCAGGATGTAGCAGGCGTCCAGCAGCATGGTGTGCAGATGGGCGAACTGCCGCTCCGAGACCCGTACCGAGTCGGACAGGAACAGCAGTCTCAGGCTGCGCTCCGGCAGCAGCCCGCTGAGCGCCTTGAACACCGTGTCGAATCCGCTGAGCTTGCGCAGCGCCACCAGGGCCGACCGGTCGGCCGGGTGCTCGTACGCGCGCGAGGAGATCCCCGGGAAGCGCCTGCGCTGCCTGCTCGGCACGCGCTCGTGCCCGGTCCGCTCGCGGCCGTCGTCCGACATGTCTTCCCCCATGTGCGTGTGTGAGTGCCCGCTGTCCGTGCCCCCGAGGCAGGGGCCAGCCTAGGCGGAGATACCGTGGACGGGCAGTACAGCCGAAGGAGTCCACATCATGGAGCACCACCCCGCAGCCGCCCGGCTGACCGAGGCCGCCGCCGCCGTCCAACAGCACGGGTCGGGGAATCTGCTCCGGATCGTCATCGTCGTGATGATCCTCGGGTGCGTACTGACCGCCTGGTTCCTGCTGCGCGGGTACAAGCAGAAGGACGACTGAGCGGCGCCGAAGGTTCCCCGGGGGCGGTCCGGCGGGCCCGCGCCGCGCACCGGTGGCGGAGTCGGGGTGATCGCCGGCGGACCGGCCGCATACGATGAGGCGACATCTTTATCCCGCCCACACGCGATTGGTCCTGCCGAAGATGAGCTTCCACCGCGCCGCCGCCCAGTTGGTCACCATCGCCGAGGAGCACGGCGGCAACCACGACAGCCTCAACCCGGCCATCACCGGCGGGGGCGCCCTGGTCATCCTGCTGCTGCTCCTGTGGATCACCACCCGCTTCAACCGCGACCGCTGACCCGGGACACCGTCCCCGGCCAGGGCCCTCAGGCCGGGCCGGTAGGGTCTGCACGCATGGGAGAGCAGGACATGCCTACCGGTCCGGCGCACGAGAGGGCCGCACGCGCGGCCGGCACCGCCGTCGGCGCCGCCGGCAACGCCGATCCGGGGGCCGGCACGGTGAAGACTCCGGCGTACGGGCCGGGCAACGGCCCCGCCCACACGGGCAAGCGCCGCCTCGGCGTCATGGGCGGAACGTTCGACCCGATCCACCACGGGCACCTCGTGGCCGCCAGCGAGGTCGCGGCCCGGTTCCAGCTGGACGAGGTGGTGTTCGTGCCCACCGGCCAGCCGTGGCAGAAGTCCCACCGCAGCGTGTCCCCGGCCGAGGACCGCTACCTCATGACGGTCATCGCCACCGCCGAGAACCCGCAGTTCTCCGTCAGCCGTATCGACATCGACCGCGGCGGCCCCACCTACACCGTGGACACCCTGCGCGACCTGCGGGCCCTCAACCCCGACACCGACCTCTTCTTCATCACCGGCGCCGACGCCCTCGCCCAGCTGCTGACCTGGCGGGACTCGGAGGAGCTGTTCTCCCTCGCGCACTTCATCGGCGTCACCCGGCCCGGACACCAGCTCACGAACCCGGGCCTGCCGGAGGGCGGCGTCTCGCTCGTCGAGGTCCCGGCGCTGGCCATCTCCTCCACGGACTGCCGTGCGAGAGTCGCCAAGGGGGACCCCATCTGGTACATGGTGCCGGACGGGGTCGTGCGTTACATCGACAAGCGCGAGCTGTACCGCGGCGAGTGAGCCGAGAGGGGCACCGGTGAACGACCGATACGACACGGGTGACGCCGGCTACGGCGCCGCACCGTACGAACTCGTCGGCTACGACGAGCACGGCCAGCCCGTGTACCGCCAGATCCCGGCACAGCAGGCGCCGCAGCACGAGCAGCCCTACGACCCGTACGGCCGGCAGGGCTACGGCTACGACCCGTACGCCACGGGCGCCGGACAGCAGCAGACCCCGGCCTACGACCCGTACGACACCGGTCAGCAGCCGGCCGCGGCGCCCGGCTACGACCCCTACGGCGCCGGGAACCCCTACGACCCCTACGGCACCGGCGCGCATCCCGCCGCCACCCCCTACGACCCCTACGGCCAGACGGCCCCCGACGGCCGGCAGCAGCCCCGCGGCGCCGAGCAGACCGCGTACATCCCGCAGCAGGCCGGCCCCGCCGACCGGGCGCGGCACCCGGGCGGGCACGAGGACGACCACGCGGGGCCGGAGGGACCGGACGGACCGACCGGACCGGGGGCACCGGAGGACGGTGACCGGGACTACCGCACCGAGCAGTTCGCGTTCGTGGAGGACCCGGACGGTGACTCCGAGGACGTCATCGACTGGCTGAAGTTCACCGAGAACCGCACCGAGCGCCGCGAGGAGGCCCGCCGGCGCGCCCGCGCGCGGGTCGTCGCCCTGGTCGTCGTCCTGGCCCTCGTCGCCGTCGGCGGGGTCGGCTGGCTCTGGTACACCGGGAAGCTGCCCGGTCTGTCCTCGTCCGGCTCGGGGACGGGCGCGGGGTCGACGCCGGTGAGCGCCCAGAAGCGCGACGTGATCGTCGTCCACCTGCACAACACCGGCAAGGGCGGCACCTCCACGGCGCTGCTGGTGGACAACACCACCACCCAGCAGGGCACCACCGTCCTGCTGCCCAACTCCCTGGCCGTGTCCGGCGACGACGGCACCGCCACCACCCTCGCCAAGTCGGTCGACGACGACGGCGCCTCCGGCACCCGCGACCAGCTCGACACCGTCCTCGGCACCGACATCCAGGGCAGCTGGCGGCTGGACACCCCCTACCTGCAGAACCTCGTCGACCTGGTCGGCAACATCGACCTGGACACCAACGCCGACGTGCCCGACCCGTCCGCCAAGAAGAAGGGCGCCGCGCCCCTCGTCCACCAGGGCAAGGCCCAGACCCTCAGCGGCAAGATGGCCGTCGCCTACGCCACCTACCGCGCCCCCGGTGAGGCCCAGAACGCCCAGCTCGAGCGGTTCGGCCAGGTCATGCAGGGCGTGCTGCGCAAGCTCTCCTCCGATCCGTCGGCCGCCACGACCACCGTGCAGACCCTCGCGCAGATCCTCGACCCGCCGCTGACCGACAAGGACCTCGGCACCTTCCTCGCCCGGCTCGCCGACCTCGCCAAGGGCGGCGACTACCGCACCGCCCTGCTGCCCGTGCAGCCCGACGGCACGCTCACCGCCCGGACCGGCGACAGCGTGGTGAAGGACATCCTCGGCGGCACGGCCAAGAGTCCCGACGCGGGTTCCGCGGTCCGGGTCTCCGTCCAGAACGCCACCGGTGTGAAGGACGACACCGAGAAGGCCCGCGTGGTCCTCCTCAACGGCGGCTTCACCTTCCTGGAGGGCGGTACCGCCTCCGGCACGCAGAGCGCGTCCAAGGTGCTCTACACCGACGCCGCCGACAAGGCGAACGCCTCCGAGGTCGCCAAGACGCTGGGGCTGCCCGCGTCCGCCGTGGCCAAGGGCAGCGTCTCCTCCGGCGCCGACGTGTCGGTCGTCCTCGGCGGCGACTACAAGCCGTCCGCCTCCTGACAGCGGCCGGGGCACCCCAGGTGATGCGGTAATCACGTGGGGTGCCCCAGGCGGTCCGTGAGACCCTTGATGTCAAGTGACCCCTTGACGGAAAGCCGTGTAGTGACCGCCACCGATCGTTCCCTTGAGCTCATCAACACCGCCGCCCAGGCGGCGGCCGACAAGCTCGCCCACGACGTCATCGCCTACGACGTCAGCGACGTGCTGTCCATCACGGACGCATTCCTGCTGGCCTCGGCCCCGAACGACCGCCAGGTCAGGGCGATCGTCGACGAGATCGAGGAGCGCCTGCTGAAGGAGCTGGGCGCCAAGCCGGTACGCCGTGAGGGCGACCGGGAGTCCCGCTGGATCCTCCTCGACTACATCGACATCGTCGTGCACGTCCAGCACAGCGAGGAGCGTGTCTTCTACGCCCTGGAGCGGCTGTGGAAGGACTGCCCCGAGCTGAAGCTGCCCGCCGACGCCGAGGCCACCCGAGGCAAGGCCGAGGAGCACCAGCGGCTGCGGGACGCCGAGGCCGCCGAGGAGCCGGACGGGGAGTGGCGATGAGCTCCACCGGCGAGGTGGGCGACCGCAGGGGCCGCGGCCGCCGCATCATCCTGTGGCGGCACGGCCAGACCTCGTGGAACGTGGAGCGCCGCTTCCAGGGCACCACGGACGTCGAGCTGACCGAGACCGGCATCGGGCAGGCCCGCCGGGCCGCCCGGCTGCTCGCCTCCCTGGGGCCCGACGCGATCGTCGCCTCGGACCTGAGGCGCGCCGCGGACACCGCCGCCGAGCTGGCCGCCCTCACCGGTCTGCCCATCACCCGCGACGAGGGCCTGCGCGAGACCTACGCGGGCGTCTGGCAGGGGCTGACGCACCAGGAGATCCTCGCCAGGCACGGCGAGGAGTACACCGCCTGGAAGCGCGGCGAGGCGGTCCGCCGCGGCGGCGGCGAACTGGAGACCGAGGTCGCCGACCGGGCCGCTCCGGTCGTGCTGCGGCACGCCGACAAGCTGCCCGAGGACGGCACCCTCGTGGTGGTCAGCCACGGCGGCACCATCCGCACCACCATCGGCCGGCTGCTCGGGCTCGAGGCCCGGGACTGGGAGAGCCTCGGCGGCCTCTCGAACTGCTGCTGGTCCGTGCTCGGCGAGGGCGCCCGCGGCTGGCGCCTGCTGGAGCACAACGCGGGCACCCTGCCGGAGCCCGTCCTCGGCGACGACGACTGAGTCCCCCCGGAAGCCCGCCGTTCCGGACCCGGGGACCCGGATTTCACTTTCCGGCAGGTCGCAGGCTAAAGTTCTTCTTGTTCGCCCCGCCGAGCGGGAAGAACACCCGGGGCTATAGCTCAGTTGGTAGAGCGCCTGCATGGCATGCAGGAGGTCAGGAGTTCAATTCTCCTTAGCTCCACTGATCGCCACTCCCGAGTGGCAGAAGATCGGTGAAGAGGATCCCGTCCCTCCAGGGGGACGGGATCTTCTGCGTTCCGACGGTGGATGATCTCGGCCCTCTCTTGAGTCGCCCGGGCCCCGCCGGCGTATAGCTCTGTGGAGGCGTTCCCGGCGAGCGTGCGGCCCCGGCCGCGACGGCCGTCGCGGGGGGCCGTGTCCGGACTGGTACTGAGGCGTCGCTGACCGTATTGGCCCGGCCGTGGCAGAATCAAACGGCCGGAAGGGGGCGCGGCCCGACGGGAGGGAGTAGCGATGCCTGCGAGCATCCTTGAGGAGGTCGGCCACCTCCTCGGTGCGGCGTTGATACGGGACACGACCACCCGGCTCCGCTGCCCTTCCTGCGGTTCCGCGCACGTGGCGCAGGTTCTCGGGGACAACGGCGGGATCTCCTACGTGTGCACGGCCTGCGGCCACAGCTGGAGCTGATCGATGGGTGCACACAGGCGGAAGTGCGACTGGTGCGGGAGTGGTACACCCATCGTCCGTGACATGGAGCCGATCAACCCCGACTACCAGTACTGGTGCGAGGAATGCGCGCGGGCGCTGATCATAAAAGGCGACCCGATCGAGACCTACCGTGAGCTGGAGGGCGAGCCGATCTACGGCCGTCTGCTCGAGGAGCACTGCACGCTCAAGAGGTTCTACTCCTTCGTCACCGCCTGACGCGCGGGGGAGCGCGGCCGGGACACCGGGAGCGATGCCCGGGTGAGGACGAGGAACAGCGCACCGGCTCCCGCGTAGAGCGCCGACAGGGCCGACTGCGCCACCGTCAGGTGCAGTTCGGGTCGCCCCGTGCCGTGCGGCACCCACCAGGGGACGTAGGAGCAGAAGACCAGCGCCGTGCCCACGGCGGCCGCCCGGTGTCCCCGGGTCCACAGCAGCGCCACGACCGGCACGCACCACACCCAGTGGTGCGTCCACGACACCGGGCTGATCAGCAGCGCCGTGACCGCGCAGGCGCAGACGGCCCAGGCCCGCGCACCCCGCAACTCCGCCGCCACCGCCACGGCGAGGCCCAGGGCCGCTACCACGGCCGCGACGGCGAGCCAGGGCGTCCCGGGGTCCGGGGTGTGCGACAGGCGCGCCAGGACGCCGCGCAGGGCCTGGTTGGCGGTGGCCTCCGGATGCCCGGCCCGGTCCGGGCGGAACGCGACGTCCGTCCAGTACCGCCACGAGTCGTACGGCAGCGCGGCCGCGGCGAGCAGTGTCGCCCCGGCGAACGCCGTGGCCGCCCCGCGCGCGTGCCGTAGCCACGGCCCTCCCCGTCCGCCGCCTCTGCGGGCCGTGACGCCCGTGGCGAGCAGGAACGCGGGGAACAGCGCGGGCGTCAGCTTGATCGCGGCGGCGAGGCCGAGCCCCGCGCCGGCCCAGCGGCCGCACCGGCCGGCCGGGTGGCGCGCGAGATCCCACAGGACCAGGACGGCCAGCAGCAGGTTGACCTGGCCGTAACGCACGGTCGTCCACACCGGCTCGCACCACACGGCCGCCGCGGCCACCCACCAGACGCTCTCCACGCGCGCGTGGCCGACGAGTCTCAGCGACAGCCGTACGAAGACCACCAGCAGCGCGAGGTTCCCGGCCGTCGCCAGCGTGCGCAGGACCGTCGTGCCCGGCAGGGTCAGGGCCGTGAACAGCAGCGCCGCGAACGGCGGGTAGGTGGGAGGCAGGTGCGCCGCGGTCGCCCGCAGCGCGTACAGGTCGCCTCCCGCGCGGACGGCGGCGCCCTCGGCCCGGTAGACCATCAGATCGACCATCGTCACGTGCGCGGCCCGCTGGGCCAGCCAGAACGCCGCGAACGACAGCAGGCACGCGCCCACGGCCACCGGCAGCCGGCGCCGGTCTCCGGAGAACGCGGTCACGGTCACGAAAGGGGACATTAGCGCCTGTACGCAGGCAGACCGGAAACCGATTTGGTGGAGCACCCCGGGGACCGTGTAATGTTGGCATCGCCGCCGGGGAAACCGGGCGGAACACCACAAGGGGCTATAGCTCAGTTGGTAGAGCGCCTGCATGGCATGCAGGAGGTCAGGAGTTCAATTCTCCTTAGCTCCACAGAAATCGAAGGCGGATCATCCTGACGGATGGTCCGCCTTCGGCGTGTTCCACGCCACATGGTCCCGGTGCCGTTTCCGGCGTCCGTCGGCCGTGCGGCGCGACGGCGGGTCGTCCGCTGTGGGGTGACCCGCCGTCGGTTCGCTCAGCGTCCGAGGGCGCGGCGGCCGCGGCCCTGGGACAGGACGGGCAGGTTGCGCGCGGGCGCCTGCCCGCGCGTGTCCTCCTCGATGCGCAGCGCCAGCGCCGGGCAGCGGCGCACCGCGCGCAGCGCCTTCGCCTCCGCGTAGCGCGGCACCTGTGCCTGCGCCACGGTCGGGAATCCGTCGGCGCCCAGTTCGAAGACCTCGGGCAGGATGTCGGCGCACAGTCCGTGGCCCCGGCAGAGCGTCCAGTCGACGTAGATCTTCTGACGGCTGTTGCCGGTCTCCTCGGGCTCTCCGCCGCCCGGGATGCCCGTCGGGGCCCTGCCGCCCTCGAAGAGCGGCAGGACGCCCTCCACGGGCCGTCCGCAGCCGTTGCCGAGGACGTGGGCGGCCAGGTCGTCGGTGAACGCCTTGATGGTCGACTCCAGGAACATCGCCGAGCCGTCCGGGTGCGAACACGCCCCGCGCCGCTTGACGTTCTTGGCGACCTGCTTCAGCGCCTCCAGGGCGGCGGGCCCGCCGCCGTTGAGGATGTCCTCCAGGCCGCGCGCCGCCGCGGGCAGTCCGAGGTAGCAGGGGCCGCACTGGCCGGCGCTCTCCTCGGCCAGCCACTGGGCCACCCGCAGCGACTCGCCCAGCGGGCAGGTGTCCTGAGTGATCGGCAGGATCGCGCCGGCGCCCAGGGCGCCGCCCACCGCGTCCAGGGAGTTGCGCGAGACGATGGCCTCGTTGACCGTGGCCGCGTCGATCCACTTGCCGTGGTAGCCGCCGGTGAGCACGCCCTGCGGCACCGGCGGGGCGCCGGCGAGCTGGAGCACGTAGCGCAGCGGCACGCCCGTGGGCACCTCGATCACCATCGGGCGGGCGACCGCGCCGGAGACCGTCAGCATGACGGTGCCCGGCTCGTCGTACAGGCCGGTGTTGCCGTAGCGCTCCGGGCCGATCCGGGCGGCGATGGCGAGCTGGGCGAACGTCTCCGCGTTGGACAGCAGCGTGGGCGCCCCGCCGACACCGCTCTGCGAGGCGCTGATCTTGCGGCCGGGCGGGATCGCCGGGCCGCCGTCGACCGAGCGGATCAGCGACGCGGCGGCGCCGGTGACCATGCGCACCGGGTTGCGCTGCACCCACGCGCGCAGTGCCGACCGGCGGCTGTTGCTCAGGCCGCGCTCGGCGAGCGCGGCCTCCATGGAGCGCTGCGTGGACTCCCGGGTGACCCCGATCACGAGCGTGCGGGCGCCGAGGGCCTCCGCGCACAGCAGCGCGCCGTCCAGGATGAGGTGCGGGGCGCGGTTGATGAGCACCGTGTCCTTGCGGCAGGCCGGTTCGTCCTCACTGCCGTTGACGACGACGACCGGCCGCACGCCCCGCTTGATCGCCGTCTCGGCGACCGAGCGCAGCTTCTTGTGGAAGGGGAAGCCCGCGCCGCCGCGCCCCTTGAGGTTGATGCGCTCGGCGAGCTGGGCGAGCTGTTCGCCGCCGAGCGGGTCGAGCGGCCCGTGCACCTTGAGGTGCATGGGCAGGTCGAGCCGCTCCACAAGGTCGAAGCCCGACGTGAGCACGGGAAGACCGACCACGCGGACTTCGGGTACGTCGGGCAGGGCCTCGTTCACCTATAGCCTCCGGAAGGCGTGTTCCAGGGTTCGCCCGAACCCGGTGCGTCGTACGAGGCGCCGGGGTTTGTCTCGGTGGCGGGACCGCCGTTGAACGTGTCGTTCGAGTTGTACGTCCCATAGCGGTTGTTCGTCTCACCGGTGTCGTACATGTCACTCCGGCCGTAGCCGGCGGTGCCCGGATTGCCGTAGGCCGGGATGTTGTATCCGGTGTCCTGGAGCGGGTCGTACGCCGACGGCGGAGCCTCGCCGACCGGCGGCGGCGACGGGATCGGCCAGCTGCCCGAGGGGCTGGACGGGCCGTCCACGCGCGGCATCGCCTCCGTGGCCTGCAGATCGATCGGCATCTCCATGCGCGTCGTCGGTCCGGGCGCGAACGGCTGCTGGGAGCCGGGGGTCTGCACCGCGCGGTAGGCCGCGGCGAATCCGGACGCCGGCTCGCCGGCCGGGGCCATCGGGGTCTGGTACAGCGGCGCGGAGGCGCGGGGCGGGGCCTCGGCGGGACGCCTCGGCTCGCGCCGGCCCTCGAAGCCCTGGGGGCCGGACTCGGCGACCCGCGACCGGCTCGCCTCCAGGTCGTCGATGCCGGGCCGCTCGGAGCTGCCCAGGAGGGCGACGAGCCGGTCGGCGACCTTGCGCTTGACGGGGCGCGGGGCGGACCGCAGCGCGAGGGCGCCCATGACGCCCAGCAGGGAGAGGCTGTAGAGGATCGTGAAGATCGGCTTCGCCTGGCGGCCCGCGTAAAGGCCGTGGACCAGCGCGGCGCACCAGGCCGGGTAGGCCAGCATGTGCATCGCCCGCCAGCGGGCGGCGACGGGGGCCGGGGCGGCGAAGTTGCTGCGCAGGGCGCCGGTGACGCCGACGAAGACCATCAGCAGGCCCGCGAGCGAGCCCAGGCCGATGAGGCCGCCGATCCCGGTGACGCCCAGGGAGAACGGGATGACCGCGGCGATCACCTGGGTGTGACCGAGCGCGATCTTGGTGGTGATGTGCAGCAGCAGGAACGCGATCGAGGCGACCGCGGTCGTCCGGTGCACCGCCTGGCCGACGATCCGCTGGCGCGTGTTCAGGAAGATCCGGTCCTGGGCGAACAGGCCCCAGATCACCGAGCAGCTGAGCGAGACCAGGGACAGCACGCCCGCGCCGAAGTTCAGGAACTCGCGGAACTGGCTGCCTCCGACCAGCACGATCACGGGTATGAGCAGCAGGACGACAGCGGACGCCACCCCGTAGGCCGACCGGCCGGGTTTCGGGAGCGAGCTGTTACTACGACGAGTGTTCATGGGGGCAACTCCGAGCAGTTTCGGGAAAGCGGTCCCGCTGCCGAACTCTAAGTGGAGCCATACCGATCAGTACGAGCTTTGAGTTATTGCGTTGTTATCAAAGGACAATGCGACCGTGTCGATGTCCCTTAGTGGCTGTTACGCGAAGTAATCCTTGACCTTCGTTCAGTTCTGGTCGGGTTTCTGGCATGTCCACAAGGCATACGGAAGCGCGTCGCGGCTTGCTCAAGGCCTGCGGTACCCTAGCGCCATGCGTGCCGTACGCCTTCTGCTTAGCGGGCCGCGCTGATCAGTACCGACCCCCGGTCGAACCGAGAGGTCGGCATCGGCGCGGCGTCCCCTCCTGTGCGAGGGGCTTTTTCGTTTCTTCAGATGACACAGCCGCAGGCAGAGACGATCGATGGAGCTTTGAGGATCATGAGCGAGACGAACCCCGCTGCCACCGCTGCGGCGTCGGCGGACGCCGCGCCGCACCGCTACACGGCCGCCCTGGCCGCCGACATCGAGGCACGCTGGCAGGACTTCTGGGACGCCGACGGCACCTACGGCGCGCCCAACCCCGAGGGTGATCTGGCGGGCGACCCGGAGCTGGTCGCGAAGCCCAAGAAGTACATCATGGACATGTTCCCGTACCCCTCGGGCGCGGGTCTGCACGTGGGCCACCCCCTGGGCTACATCGCCACCGACGTCTACGCCCGGTTCCAGCGCATGACCGGCCACAACGTCCTGCACACCCTCGGCTTCGACGCCTTCGGCCTGCCCGCCGAGCAGTACGCCGTGCAGACCGGCACGCACCCGCGCGTGTCCACCGAGGCCAACATCGAGAACATGAAGGCCCAGCTGCGCCGGCTGGGTCTGGGCCACGACAAGCGCCGCTCGTTCGCCACGATCGACCCGGACTACTACAAGTGGACCCAGTGGATCTTCCTGCAGATCTTCAACTCCTGGTACGACGAGGAGGCCGGCAGGGCCCGACCGATCGCCGAGCTGATCGCCGCGTTCGAGTCCGGTGAGCGGCCGGTCCCGGGCACCACGCGCGCGTGGAGCGAGCTGAGCGAGGGCGAGCGCGCCGACGTCCTGGGCGAGTACCGCCTGGCCTACGCCTCCGACGCGCCGGTCAACTGGTGCCCCGGCCTGGGCACCGTGCTGGCCAACGAGGAGGTCACCGCCGAGGGCCGGTCCGAACGCGGCAACTTCCCGGTCTTCAAGGCCAAGCTGCGCCAGTGGAACATGCGCATCACCGCCTACGCCGACCGCCTGCTGGAGGACCTGGAGGAGCTGGACTGGCCCGAGGCCATCAAGCTGCAGCAGCGCAACTGGATCGGCCGCAGCGAGGGCGCCCGCGTCGACTTCCCGATCGACGGCGAGAACATCACGGTCTTCACGACCCGCCCGGACACCCTGTTCGGCGCCACCTACATGGTGCTGGCGCCCGAGCACCCGCTGGTCGAGAAGTTCACCCCCGAGGCCTGGCCCGAGGGCACGCACGACGTGTGGACCGGCGGCCACGCCACCCCGTCCGAGGCCGTCGCCGCCTACCGCGCGCAGGCCGCCTCGAAGTCCGACGTGGAGCGGCAGGCCGAGGCCAAGGACAAGACCGGTGTCTTCATCGGCGCCTACGCCACCAACCCGGTCAACGGCGAGCGCGTGCCGGTCTTCATCGCCGACTACGTGCTGATGGGCTACGGCACCGGCGCGATCATGGCCGTCCCCGCCGGCGACCAGCGCGACTTCGAGTTCGCGCGCGCCTTCGAGCTGCCGATCCACTGCATCGTCGAGCCGACCGACGGCCGCGGCACCGACACCGCCACGTGGGAGAACGCCTTCTCGTCCTACGACGCGAAGATCATCAACTCGTCCAACGACGAGGTCACGCTGGACGGCCTGGGCGTCGCCGAGGCCAAGGCGCGCATCACCGAGTGGATGCAGAGCCGCGGCGTCGGCGAGGGCACCGTCAACTTCCGCCTGCGCGACTGGCTGTTCAGCCGCCAGCGCTACTGGGGCGAGCCCTTCCCGATCGTCTACGACGAGGACGGCGTCGCCCACGCGCTGCCCGAGTCGATGCTGCCGCTGGAACTGCCCGAGGTCGAGGACTACAGCCCGCGCACGTTCGACCCGGACGACGCCGACACCCACCCCGAGACGCCGCTGTCGCGCAACGAGGACTGGGTCAACGTCACCCTGGACCTGGGCGACGGGCCGCGCAAGTACCGCCGCGAGACCAACACCATGCCCAACTGGGCCGGTTCCTGCTGGTACGAGTTCCGCTACCTGGACCCGCACAACGACCGGAAGCTGGTCGACCCCGAGATCGAGCGGTACTGGATGGGCCCGCGCGAGGGCCAGCCGCACGGCGGCGTGGACCTGTACGTCGGCGGCGCCGAGCACGCCGTGCTGCACCTGCTGTACGCGCGCTTCTGGTCCAAGGTCCTGTACGACCTGGGGCACGTCTCCTCGGCCGAGCCGTTCCACAAGCTGTTCAACCAGGGCATGATCCAGGCCTACGTCTACCGCGACAGCCGGGGTATCGCGGTGCCGGCCGCCGAGGTGGAGGAGCGCGACGGCGACTACTACTACCAGGGCGAGAAGGTCAGCCGCCTGCTGGGCAAGATGGGCAAGTCGCTGAAGAACGCGGTGACCCCGGACGAGATCGCCGCCGAGTACGGCGCCGACACCCTGCGCCTGTACGAGATGGCCATGGGCCCGCTGGACGTCTCCCGGCCCTGGGACACGCGCGCGGTCGTCGGCCAGTTCCGGCTGCTGCAGCGGCTGTGGCGCAACGTCGTCGACGAGGACTCCGGCGAGGTGACCGTCACCGGCGCCGAGCCCGACGAGGACACCCTGCGCGCCCTGCACAAGGCGATCGACGGCGTGCGCCAGGACCTGGAGGGCCTGCGCTTCAACACCGCCATCGCCAAGGTCACCGAGCTGAACAACCACCTGACCAAGGCCGGTACCGCGGTGCCGCGCCAGGTCGCCGAGCCGCTGGTGCTGATGATCGCCCCGCTGGCCCCGCACATCGCCGAGGAGCTGTGGCGCAGGCTGGGCCACACCGACTCGGTCGTCCACCAGGACTTCCCGGTCGCCGACCCGCGCTACGTGGTGGACGAGACCGTGACCTGTGTCGTGCAGGTCAAGGGCAAGGTCAAGGCCCGCCTGGAAGTGCCGCCGGCCATCTCCGACGAGGAGCTGGAGAAGGCCGCCCTGGCCGACGAGAAGGTCGTCGCGGCCCTGGGCGGCGCGGCGATCCGCAAGGTCATCGTGCGGGCCCCGAAGCTGGTGAACATCGTCACGGGCTGACCGTGCGTCCCCGCGGGACGGCCCCGGCACACAGGGGACACCAGGTGTGCCGGGCGTCGGGGTAGTCCCCTACGGGCAGGTTCGGGGTTCTTCCGGAACCCGGGGCCTGCCCGCTGCGTTTACCGTGGAGAGGCGACGGCTTGTGCCGCGCCGGTCGGAGGAGGAGCGTCATGGAAGCAGTGATCACCGTGTTCGCCCTGATCTTCCTGGCGTTCATCGGCGTGGGCACCTACGTCACGATCAAGGCCGTCGGCGCCGCCAAACGCGGAGTGGACCGCACGATCGCGCAGGCCAGGCGCACGGTCGAGGACCACACCCTGCGCGCCAAATCCTTCGCCCAGATCGGCCCGGCCGGTGAGATCGCCCAGCTCCGGCTCACCCTGCGCACCTCGATGCGGGCCACCCAGGACGCGCTGTACGCGGGCGCGGTGGAGGACGAGTCGCTGAAGGAGTCCCTCGGCCTCTTCGAGCGGCTCAGCGTGCACGGGCGCGAACTGGACGCCGATCTCAAACGACTGGAGTCCGAGCCGGACCGGGCCGCCCTCGCCGAGCTGCTGCCCGAACTGCACCGCCGCACCGAGCGCATCACCAAGGCCGCCGACTCCCTGCGCTGGGCCGCCCGTGACCGGGCCCGCCGCTTCTCCGACGACGACCTGGACTCCCTGAGCACCCAGATCGACGTCGAGGCGGGCGCCCTGCGGCACTGGACCACGCCGGAACCCGCGTCCTCGCCGTGGCCCGACGCCCCGGCACCCTCCACCGCCGCGGAGCGGCCGGCACCCGCGATCACCCCGCCCGTGCAGCGTCCCACCCCCTCCTGGCAGAAGAAGCCGCGCCCCGAGAGCACCACATGACGGACCCGTTCCCGGTCCGGCGGGCAGGGGCCGGGCTGCCGCACGGCGACCACGGCAGGTAACCTCCAGCTCATGTCCCGCCATGTCGCGATCGTCACCGATTCAACGGCCTACCTGCCGCCGCGGACGATGGAGCGCCACGGCATCACCGCGGTGCCCCTGACCGTGGTCCTCGGAAACCAGGCGCTCGAAGAGGGCACCGAGATCTCGACCCGTTCCCTGGCCCAGGCGTTGCAGAAGCGCCGCCCGGTCACCACCTCCCGCCCCAGCCCCCAGGTCTTCGCGGAGACGTACCGTCAGGTCGCCGAGTCCGGAGCGAGCGGCATCGTCTCCCTCCACCTGTCCGCCGAACTGTCCGGCACCCACGACGCGGCGGTCCTGGCGGCACGTGAGGCACCGGTGCCGGTACGGGTGGTGGACACCGGGATGGTCGCCATGGCCCTGGGCTTCTGCGCGCTCGCCGCGGCCGAGGCGGCGGAGGCCGGCGGCACCGTGGACGAGGCCGTGACGGCCGCCGAGAAGCGGGCCGCGGGAACCACCGCCTACTTCTACGTCGACACCCTCGACTATCTGCGCCGCGGCGGCCGGATCGGCGCCGCACAGGCCCTGCTCGGCTCCGCACTCGCGGTCAAGCCGCTGCTCCAGCTCGACGGCGGCCGCATCGAACTCCTCGAGAAGGTCCGTACGGCGTCCAAGGCCATCGCCCGCCTCGAAGAGATCGCCGCCGACCGGGCGGGCGGCGCCGACGTCGACATCGCCGTCCACCACCTCGCCGCCCCCGACCGGGCCTCCGCCCTGGCCGACCGGCTGCGGGACCGGGTCCCTGCCCTGGCCGACCTCCATGTCAGCGAAGTCGGAGCGGTGATCGGGGCCCACACCGGCCCCGGACTGCTGGGCGTGGTCGTCTCCCCTCGCTGACACCGGCTCTCCGGGCTGCCGCCCCTCACTCGTGCGAGTGGCGAAGTTTTCCACAAGCCGCCCGGTATCCCCGGGAATTGACCAAGATCATCGCGAATCGGCGGGATGCCCCATCCTCGTCGCATGGCACTTCGATCACGCTCCCGCACAGCCCTCCCGACCAGCGGACCCGGCCGCGGCCCGGCCTCCGACGGCCGCTTCCGCCGGCGCCCGCCCGACCGCCATCGCGCCCGGCACCGCGGCCCCGCCCCGGCGGAGGAACTGCGCCGCCGCGCGGAACTCCTCTTCGGCGAACGCACCGTGGAATGGGGGGAGTCGGGCAAGGCTCCACCGGAGGGACGGCCGGACGGCCCACCGGTCAGGCGGTCGGACGGCCTGCTGGACAGGCGGTCGGACCGGCCGCTGCTCAGGCGGTCGGGCGGGCGGCCGGACGGGGGAACGGCCGCGGGTGCGCCGACCGTGGCGGGGACCGGCACCGTGAGGGGGCTCGGGGATGCGACGGGCCCGGTGACCCGGACGGAGGCGGGGACTGCCAGCGAGGTGGCTCCCGGACCGGACGCGACAACGGCTTCGGCGCCTGGTCGGCACCCGGGCGGGGCGCACCCGGGGGAGGACCACTCGGAGACGGCCGACTCCCTCGTGCCCGTGCCGAGCCTGCGCGACCGGGCGGGGCTCGCCCTGCGGGAGCGGCTGCCGGTGTGGGTGCAGGCGCGCTGTGGGATGGAACGGCGGGGAGTGGTCGCGCTCGCCGTGGTGCTCATGGTGGCGGCGGTGCTCGCCGTCCAGCACTTCTGGACCGGCCGGACGCAGACCGTGAGCGCTCCCCAAGTGGTACGGGCGCAGACACCGTTCAGCGAACGGGACGCGGATGGGGGCGGGGGCATGAACGGGGGCTCGGGCGCCAAGGCCGCCCGGGCACCGGGTACGTCGGTCACGCCGGGCGGGGAGATCGTCGTCGACGTGGGCGGCAAGGTCCGCAGGCCCGGCATCCGGCGGCTGCCGGCCGGCTCGCGGGTGGCCGACGCGCTGCGGGCGGCGGGCGGAGTACGGCCGGGCGTGAGCACCGACGGCCTCAACCGGGCCCGCTTCCTGGTGGACGGCGAGCAGGTGCTGGTCGGTGCCACCGCGGGGGCGGCGGTCCCGCCGGGGCCGGGCGGCGGCGCGGGCTCCGGCTCAGGACCGGCGGGCCCGGGCCCGGCGGCGCCGGTCTCGCTCAACACGGCGACCGCCGACCAGCTCGACACCCTGCCCGGAGTCGGCCCCGTGCTGGCCCAGCACATCATCGACTACCGCACCCGCCACGGCGGCTTCCGCTCGGTGGAGGAACTGCGGCAGGTCAACGGCATCGGCGACCGTCGCTACCGCGATCTGCGGCCCATGGTGCGGCCATGAGCACCGGCCCCGGCCCCAGCGCCCCGGCCGCGGCCGACCTGCGCCTGGTGCCTCCCGCGCTGGCCGCCTGGGCGACGGCCGCCCTGGTCATCGACGCACCACCGCGCTGGAGCGCGGGAGTCGCGGCCGTCGGCCTGATCACCGGTGCCGCTCTGCTGGGGGTCCGCCGGTGGGGGAGGCCGGACCGGACGCCCACCCGGCCCGGCTGGGTCCGCGCCCCGCTCGCCGCCGTGCTGCTGTGCGTGGCGGCGGCGGCCGCCTCGGCCGGGCTGCACGGCGCGGACCTGCGGCGCGGGCCGGTACCGGAGGCGGCGCGGCGGTTCGCGACCATCACCGCCGAGGTCGAGCTGACCGGCGACCCCTGGCCGAGCCGGCCCCGGGTGCGCGGCGACCACGCGGCGCCGGTGGCGGTCCTGGCCCGGGCGGAGGTGCGCCGCGTGGAGGAGGTGGAGGGGGTGGCGGGGAGGGAGGGGAGGGACGGAGCCGCAGTCGGAACACGGACCCCCGTACTGCTGGTCATCGACGCGGACGTCCCGGCACCCCGGGCACCACCCGCCGGCGCGGCAGCAAAGGACTCGATGGCCGCACCGGACGAGCCCGCAGCGCTCAAGACGACGGCCGCCCCCGACGCCCCCTACGAACCCGGCGTGCCGCACGCGGCCGGTGCCGCGCGTCAGGCATGGCTCGGGCTGCTGCCCACCACCCGGTTGCGGATCGTCGCCCGGCCGGCGCCCGCTCTGAGCGGCGGCGACCGGAGCGCGGCCGTGCTGCGGGTGCGCGCGGACCCCCGGCCGGAGGTGGTCGCAGGACCGAGCGGGCCGCAGCGGCTGGCCGGTGGGCTCAGGGCCGGGCTGCGGGACGCGACCGAGGGGCTGCCCGCGGACGCCCGGGCGCTGCTCCCCGGACTGGTCGTCGGCGACACCTCGCGGATCACGCCCGAACTGGACGAGGCGTTCAAGGAGACGGACCTCGCGCACACGCTCGCCGTGTCCGGCAGCAACCTCACGATCCTGCTCGCCCTGCTCGTCGGACCGCCCGGCCTCGCCCAGCGCGCCGAGCGCCGCGGCCTCGCCCCGCGCCTCGGACTGCCGTTGCGGGCCACCGCCCTCCTGGCCGGTGCCCTCACGCTCGCGTTCGTCGTCGTCTGCCGGCCCGACCCGAGCGTGCTGCGAGCCGCCGCCTGCGGCTCGGTGGCCCTGCTCGCCCTGGCGACCGGGCGCCGCAGATCGCTCGTCCCGGCGCTGGCCGCGGCCGTGCTCCTGCTGGTGCTCTACGACCCCTGGCTGGCCCGCAGTTACGGCTTCCTGCTCTCCGTGCTGGCCACCGGCGCGCTGCTCCTGACGGCACCGGGCTGGAGCGAGGCGCTGCGGCGGCGGGGGGTGCCCGCGCGGCTCGCCGAGGCGCTGGCCGCGGCCGCCGCGGCGCAGGCCGTGTGCGCACCGGTCGTGGCGGTGCTGTCGGCACGCGTGAGCCTGGTGGCGGTGCCCTGCAACCTGCTGGCGGAGGCGGCCGTCGCTCCCGCCACCGTGCTGGGGTTCGCGGCGCTGGCCACGGCACCGGTGGCGATGCCGGTGGCCAGAGGGCTCGCCTGGTGCGCCGGTTGGCCGGCCGGCTGGATCGCGCGGGTCGCCCGGACCGGTGCCGCGTTGCCCGGTGGGGGAGTGGACTGGTCGGGGAGTTGGGCCGGGGCCCTGCTCCTCGCCGCGGTCACCGGGGCCGTCGTCCTGGCCGGCCGGCGGCTGTCGCGGCACCCCTGGTGGTGCGGTGCGCTGGGGGTGCTGTTCCTGCTGGTGGTGGTGCGGCCGGCGCCGCTGGCCCGGGTGGTCACCGGCTGGCCGCCGCCGGGCTGGCGGTACGCGATGTGCGACGTCGGGCAGGGCGACGCGACCGTGCTGTCGGCCGGTGAGGGGGCCGGGGTGGTCGTGGACACCGGACCCGACCCCGGACGGGTCGACCGCTGTCTGCGGAAGCTGGGCATCACGCAGGTTCCCCTGGTCGTCCTGACCCACTTCCACGCCGACCACGTCGCGGGGCTGCCCGGTGTCCTGCGCGGCCGCTCGGTGGCCGCGATCGAGACCACGGACTTCGAGGAACCGGCCGACCAGGTCGCGTTCGTACGGAAGGAGGCGGCCGAGCGGCACATCCCACTCACCCGGGCCGCGGCCGGGGAGGAGCGGCGCACCGGACCGGTGACCTGGCGGGTGCTGTGGCCGCCCGCCGCCCCCGCACCGGGTCAGGCCCCGGCGGTGGAACCGGACGGACCGAACGACGCCAGTGTGGCCCTGCTGGTCCGGACCGGCGGACTGCGGCTGCTGCTGCTCGGGGACCTCGAACCCCCGTCCCAGCAGGCCCTGGCGCACTCACCGGCCGCGGCCGGGCTGGCGGGGGTGGACGTGCTGAAGGTGGCCCACCACGGCTCCGCCTACCAGGACCCGGACCTGATACGGCTGGCCGCTCCCCGGGTGGCGCTCATCTCCTGCGGCGCCGACAACCCCTACGGTCATCCGGCGCCGGCGACCGTGGCCGCGCTGCGGGCGGGCGGGGCGACGGTCCTGCGCACCGACCGGGACGGAGCGCTCGCGATCGGCGGAGGCGGGGGCGCAGGCGCGGACGGGGGCGGCGACGGAGGCGGCCGTGGCGGCGCGGCGGACCGGGAGGTGCGGGTCACGAGAGACTGAGCGTGAGCCCGCGGGTGACGAGAGACCGACCGTGAGCCCCCGGCCGGCGCCCGGCCCGAGACTGCCCCTGGTACCCCTGGCACCACTGGCAAGCCGCGACTTCGCCGAGACTGGGAGCATGAACTCAGGACAGGCAGACGCCTATCTCCGCCGGCTCGGTGTCACCCGCCCGCGGCGTCCCACCACCGAGGCCCTGCGCGCGCTGCACCTGCGCCATCTGCGGACGGTGCCCTTCGAGAACCTGTCCATCCACCTCGGAGAGGAGATCGTGCTGGAGGAGAAGCGGCTGCTGGACAAGGTGGTCGAGGGGCGGCGGGGCGGGTTCTGCTACGAACTCAACGGCGCGTTCGGGGCGTTGCTCACCGCCCTCGGCTACGAGGTCCGGCTGCTCGCGGCGCGGGTCCACTGGGACGGAGGACGGCTCGGCATCCCTTACGACCACCTCGCGCTGCGGGTGGGGACGGCGGACGGCGGTGACTGGCTCGCCGACGTCGGGTTCGGGGCGCACAGTCACTGGCCGCTGGCCTTCGCGGAACGCGGGGAGCAGCCGGACCCCGGCGGGGTGTTCCGGGTGGCGGAGGCCGGTCCCGACGACGCCGGGGTGCTCGGCGGCGGCGAGGGGGTCCCGGCCGACGGCGCGGACCTGGACGTCGTGCGCGACGGCAGGCCGCAGTACCGGCTGGAGACGCGGCCGCGCGCCCTCGAGGACTTCGCGGCGGGCGCCTGGTGGCACAGCACATCGCCGCAGTCCCACTTCACCCGCTCGCTGGTCTGCTCGCGGGTGACGGAGGACGGCGGGCGGATCACCCTCGCCGGGCGGACGCTGACGACGACGGCGCCCGGCGGCCGGAAGGAGGCCCGGGAGCTGGGCACGGACGAGGAGGTGCTCATGGTGTACCGGGACCGGTTCGGGATCGAGCTCGACGGGGTCCCGGCCGTGCGGAGCCGTGACCGGGGAGGGGTGCGGATCACGTGAGCCCGGCCGGTCCGGCACGGGACCGGGGAGGGTCCCGTGCCGGACCGGCCGGGTGGGTCACGCGGCTTCCCGCCAGCTGGTCGGATGGGTGTAGGCCGGGCGGCGCCAGGCCGCGAGCGGCGTGACCGGGGCGGGCATCGGCTCGGGGGAGTTCAGGGCGAGGAGGACGACGGCGAGGGCGGCGAGTTCGGACTCGTCGGCGGTGCCGCGGACCACGCGGAACAGCGGTTCGCCGGACGGGGAGGGTGACATACGGTCTCCTTCGCGAGGGGCTGCGGGGTGTGCCTCACTGGGGCTGGTTGCCGTGCTTGCGGGCGGGCAGGTCGGCGTGTTTGGTGCGGAGCATCGCCAGGGCGGAGGCGAGCACCACACGGGTCTCGGCGGGGTCGATGACGTCGTCGACCAGACCGCGTTCGGCCGCGTAGTACGGGTGCATCAGCTCCGAGCGGTATTCCTTGATCTTCTGTTCGCGGACCGCTTCCGGGGTGGCCGAGGCGGCGATGTCGCGGCGGAAGATGACGTTGGCTGCGCCCTCCGCGCCCATGACCGCGATCTCGTTCGTCGGCCACGCCAGCGTCAGGTCGGCGCCGATCGACTGGGAGTCCATGACGATGTAGGCACCGCCGTAGGCCTTGCGCAGGATCAGCGAGATGCGGGGCACGGTCGCGTTGCAGTAGGCGTAGAGGAGCTTGGCGCCGTGGCGGATGATGCCGCCGTGCTCCTGGTCGACGCCGGGGAGGAAGCCCGGGACGTCGACCAGCGTGATCAGCGGGATGTTGAAGGCGTCGCAGAACTGCACGAAGCGGGCCGCCTTCTCGCTCGCCCCGATGTCCAGCACTCCGGCGAGGGACTGGGGCTGGTTCGCGACCAGGCCGACGACATGGCCGTCGAGGCGGGCCAGTGCGCACAGCACGTTGGCCGACCACCGCTCGTGGATCTCCAGATACTCGCCGTTGTCGACGATCTCCTCGATCACACGGCGCATGTCGTAGGGCCGGTTGCCGTCCGCCGGGACCAGGTCGAGCAGGGCCTCGGTGCGCCGTTCGGCCGGGTCGCCGGTCGCGGCGACCGGAGGGGCCTCACGGTTGTTCTGCGGCAGCGTCGAGAGGAGGTAGCGCACCTCGGCGATGCAGGTCTCCTCGTCGTCGTACGCGAAGTGGCACACGCCGGAGGTCTCGGCGTGGACGTCGGCGCCGCCCAGGCCGTTCTGGGTGATCTCCTCGCCGGTGACCGCCTTGACGACGTCCGGGCCCGTGATGAACATCTGCGACGTCTCGCGGACCATGAACACGAAGTCGGTGAGCGCCGGGCTGTAGGCCGCGCCGCCGGCGCACGGACCCAGCATCACCGAGATCTGCGGGATGACACCCGAGGCCTTCGTGTTGCGCTGGAAGATGCCGCCGTAGCCGGCGAGCGCCGAGACGCCCTCCTGGATGCGGGCGCCCGCGCCGTCGTTCAGGGAGACCAGGGGCGCCCCGGCCGCGATGGCCATGTCCATGATCTTGTGGATCTTGGTCGCGTGGGCCTCGCCCAGCGCGCCACCGAAGATCCGGAAGTCGTGCGCGTACACGAAGACCGTGCGGCCCTCGACCGTGCCCCAGCCGGTGATCACACCGTCGGTGTAGGGCTTCTTGGCCTCCAGGCCGAACCCGGTCGCCCGGTGCCGGCGGAGCTGCTCGACCTCCTGGAAGGATCCCGGGTCCAGGAGCAGCTCGATGCGCTCCCGAGCCGTCAGCTTGCCCTTGGCGTGCTGCGCCTCGGTCGCCTTCTCGCCGGGGCCCGCCACAGCCTGTGCGCGGATCCCGTGCAGCTCGGCCACCCTCGCGGCGGTGGTCACCGTCGTACTCATAGTTTCTCCGTCCCTCCTGTGTCCGCCCCGGCCGAGGCGAAGGCCCGGGCCGGGGCCAGGGCCGAGGCCGCGAACCAGGTCATTGGCGTGCCGCCCGCGTCCGTACCGTGTCCAGGAGCGTGGCCTGTTCCAGGCACTCCGCCGCGGCGGCGTCGCCGACCCCGCCGGAGCGGGCGGCCTCGACGAACGCCCGCACGGTCGCGGCCACCTGGTCGTGCGGTGCGAGGGTCAGCTCGCGCGAGCCGGCGCCGTCCGTCACCCACACCGTCGGGCTGTGGCCGGCGGGTGGGGTGAACGCGCTCTCGACGCGGATCCGGCCTTCGCTGCCCCAGAGTTCGTACGCCGACCGGTACGCGTGCTCCATGCCGAAGGCGAGCTGTCCGAGCACGCCCTTCGGGGTCCGCACGAGGACCGCGCCGGACGTCTCCACCGCCGAGCCGTCCGAGTGCTCCAGAGCCGCACCGACCACGTCGAGGCCGGTGCCGAGGAAGTGCAGGGCGGCCCGGACCGGGTAGTAGCCGATGTCGAGCAGGGCCCCGCCGCCGAGTTCGGGCCGGTGGCGGATGTTGCCGGCCGGCAGTGGTGGAACGGCGAACACCGCGCTGAACGCGCGAAGTTCACCGATCGTCCCGGCGGCGACGAGTTCGCGCACCACCGCGTGCTGCGGATGGTGGACGAACATGACGTTCTCCATCAGGGCCAGCCCCGACGCGCGGGCCAGTTCGAGGAGTTCGGCGGTGGTGTGCGCGTGCGCGGTGAGTGGCTTCTCCGCGAGGACGTGCTTGCCCGCGGCGAGCGCGCGGCGCGCCCACTCGGCGTGCAGGGAGACGGGCAGCGGGACGTAGACGGCGTCCACGTCGGGCCGGTCCAGGACCGCCTCGTACGACGTGACCGCCGCGCAGCCGTAAAGGCCCGCCACCTCCCGTGCCCGCTCGCCGCTCCGGCTCGCCACAGCGGTCAGCTCCACGTCCGGATCCGCCGAGAGGGCGGGCAGGACACGGCGGCGGGCGATGTCCGCGGTGCCGAGGACGGCGACGCGCAGCGGACGTTCAGTCATGTGATCGGGTTTCCAGGGAGTCGAGGCCGGCGGCGTCCGTGGTCGGGGACATCGCGTTCAGGCAGGCGAGCAGGGTCCTGGCCTGCACGTTGACGTAGTGGCCGTGCTTGACCAGTTCGGAGAGCTGGCCGACCGTCACCCACTGGTAGCCGGCGGGCGGCAGCATCGGCGCCTCGGACTCGTCCGCCTCGATGACCAGATAGCGGTTCTCGGCGTAGAGGAAGCGGCCGCCCTCCTCGGAGTGGACGGCGTCGTAGCGGATGCGGTCCGGGGCGGCGGAGAGCACCAGGTCGAGGAAGGGCGGCCGGACCGGGATCCCCGCGAAGTTGTCCGGCGAGGCCTGTACGGTCGGCGCGAGCTCCACGGTGTCGAGGAAGCCGCCCTCGACCTTCGCGTTGGCCAGGACGTGCAGGACGCCGCCGAAGGAGCGGGTGAGGAAGGCGGCGATACCCCGGCTTGACGGCTCGATCAGCGGCTGGGTCCAGCTGGTGACCTCGCGGTTGCCGGCCTGCACCTCGACGGCGACGACGTCGAACCAGCGGCCGTCGTCCTTGCCGATCCGGGCCTCGTCGCGGGTCCAGCCGGGCACCTCGGCGAGCGGGATGCGCTCGGCCCGGACGTCGTAGCGGGAACGCTCGGAGGTGAACCAGGACAGCAGGTCCACGTCGGTGAGCAGCGCGCCGGCCTCCGGGTCGCGGGAGCGGGCGAGGGCGTGCGCGAAGCCGTCCTCGGCGGGCAGCTCGGGACGGTACGCCGGCAGGCAGGCCAGCACGGTCCGCGAGTCCATGTTGACCAGGTTGTCGTGGTGCAGCAGCTCGTTGAGCTGCCCGAGGGTGAGCCAGCAGAAGTCCTCGTCGAGCGGGACGTCGCCGTCCACCTCGACGATCATGTTGCGGTTGCTCTTGTGGAAGAACCACGAACCGTGCTCGGACTGCAGCACGTCGGCGAGGACCCGGCCGCGCTCGGGACCGGTGAAGTACTGGATGTACTTGACGTCCGTGCCCTTGTGGACCTTGGTGTAGTTGCTGCGGGTGGCCTGCACGGTGGGGGAGAGCTGGAGCAGGTTGCGGTTGCCCGGCTCCATCTTGGCCTGCATCAGGAAGTGCAGGACGCCGTCGAACTCCTTGACCAGGATGCCCAGGATGCCGACCTCGGGCTGCTTGATGATCGGCTGGTACCACTCCCGGTGCGGGCCGTCGTCGGCGGTGACGTGCAGGCCCTCGACGCTGAAGAAGCGGCCGCTCGCGTGCACCAGGTTGCCGGTGTCCGGCTCGAAGGACCAGCCGCGCAGCTTCGAGAAGGGGATGCGCTCGACGCTGAAGCGGCCCGCCTTCCCGCGGCCGGCGAACCAGTCGTGGAAGGCGCCGGTGGTCATGTGTCCCGCCGTGGCCGCCGAGGACGCCGCGATCCGGTCGGCCACCGAGGCCGGCTCGCGAGGCTGGACCACGGACAGCGGGCGCGTCAACTCCATGAGTATCGACGACATGTACGGTCTCTCCTTGTCAAGGACGTGAGGGGCTGGGCAACGCGGGGGATCGGCGGGTGCGGGAGCGGACGGCTCCGTGTGTCACCGGCCGGCGAGGAACTCACGGACGGACGCGACCATGTAGTCGGTCATCTCGTCGGTGAGGCCGGGATAGACGCCGATCCAGAAGGTCTGCTCGGTGATGATGTCCGAGTTGGTGAGGTCGCCGACCACCCGGTGCGGCACGTCCTGGTAGGCGGGCTGCCGGGTGAGGTTGCCCGCGAACAGGTTGCGGGTGCCGATCTTGCGGGACTCCAGGAAGTCCACCAGCTCCTTGCGGGTGAACGGCGCGTCGGGGGCGACCGTGATCACGAACCCGAACCAGCTGGGTTCGCTGTTCAGCGTGGCCTCCGGCAGGATCAGGTGCGGGGCGCCGTCGAGGCCCTCGCGCAGCCGGCTCCAGTTGTGACGGCGGGCGGCGGTGAACGCGTCGACCTTGGCCAGCTGGGTCAGCCCGAGTGCGGCCTGCAGGTCGGTGGCCTTCAGGTTGTAACCCACGTGCGAGTAGATGTACTTGTGGTCGTACCCGGCCGGCAGGCTGCCCAGCTGGTACTCGAACCGCTTGAAGCAGCGGTTGTTCTCGCCGGGCTCGCACCAGCAGTCGCGGCCCCAGTCCCGCATCGACTCGACGATCCGGGCGAGCGCGAGGTTCGAGGTGAGCACACAGCCGCCCTCGCCCATGGTGAGGTGGTGCGCCGGGTAGAAGCTGACGGTCGTCAGGTCACCGAAGGTGCCGGTGAGACGGCCGTCGTGCAGGGAGCCGACGGCGTCGCAGTTGTCCTCGATGAGGAAGAGGTCGTTCTCCTCGGCGATGCGCGCGACGTCGGCGACCTCGAAGGGGTTGCCGAGCGCGTGCGCGATCATGATGGCGCGGGTCTTCGGACCGACCGCGGCCTTGATGCGCTCGGCCGTGGTGTTGTACGTCTTCAGCTCGACGTCGACGAAGACGGGCACGAGGCCGTTTTGGATGATCGGGTTGACGGTCGTGGGGAAGCCCGCGGCGACCGTGACGACCTCGTCGCCGGGGCGGAGCCGGCGGTCCTCCAGATGCGGCGAGGTGAGGGCCGACAGGGCGAGCAGGTTCGCCGACGAGCCGGAGTTCACCAGATGGGCCTTGCGGTGCTTCATGTAGCGGGCGAAGCGCGACTCGAACCGGCGGGAGTGGGTGCCGGCCGCGATCTTCATGTCGAGGGCCGCCTCCACGAGGGCGGCCCGGTCCTCGGGGCCGAGCACCGCGCCGGACGGCCAGATCTCGTCGACGCCGGGACGGAAGACCTGCGACGACTCCTTCTCCAGGTGGTAGTCGCGCACCTGACTCAGTATCCGTGCCTTCGTGTCACTCATCTTGGTTCTGCCTCCCTGGAGAGTCCGGCACGTGGCCGTCAGCGGTGGGCCGATGCGGACATCGTGGGCGCCGCTGCTTGAACGGCACTGGACAACAGGTCGTGCAGCGACTCGTCGAGGCCGGTGCGGGGCCGCCAGCCGAGCAGGGTGCGGGCGAGGGTGACGTCCATGCGCTGCCACTCGGCCTCCGGGGGCCGGCCGCCCGCGACGGGAGCCTCCACGATCCGGACGCCGCGACCGTCCGCCGAGGCCATGCGGCCGACCAGGTCACGCACCGAAACCGCCCGTCCGCCACCGATGTTGACGACCCGTCCGGTCGCCTCGGACGCCGCGGCGCGCACCACCGCGTCGGCGACGTCCCGCACGTCCACGAAGTCGCGGTGGGCGAGCAGCGGCGCGAGCCGCAGGGGCTCGGTGGACCCGGACGCCAGGTGCGCGGCGACCATCCCGAGCAGGCTGAGCGGGGAGGTGCCGGGGCCCGACACGTTCGACACGCGCAGTACGAGCCCGTCGGTGCCGGAGGCGAGCAGGGCCCGCGCCCCGGCCAGTTTCGACCGCCCGTACGGGGTGACGGGCGCCGTCGGGGTGGTCTCGGTGATCGCGGTGCGCGACACCGGACCGTACTCGTGCACCGAGCCCAGCTGGATCAGCCGGGGCGGCCCGGCCTCGACCAGGCGCCGCACCAGGTCCCGGTTGCCCAGGTCCATCTCTTCCTCGGTGACGCCCCAGACCGCGCCGGCCGCGTTCACCACCACGTCGGCGCGGTGGCGCCGGACCAGCTCCGCGATACGGGCGGGCTCGGCCCGCACCAGGTCGAGCTCGTGGATCTCGTACGGGGTGGCCGTGGACCGGGCCGTACGGGCCACGCCCGCCACCCGCCAGCCCGCCGCCGCGAAGGCGCGGCACACGTGCCCGCCCACGAACCCCGAGGCGCCCAGCACCAGTACCGCGCGCCCGTCCTGTGACCGTCGATCGATCGCCGACACCGTCCCCGCCTTCCCAGTCGTCAGTGGAGGGCGGCACTGTGGCGGGTCCCGCTAGGGCACGGCTGGACCCGTCGCCCCCGGCGCCACCGAGAATCGAGTAGGGCCCCCTACCGTGCCGCGGCATGAGGATCGAAGAGACCGCTGTGCCGGACGCGTACCGCATCATGCCGAGGCTGCTGCCGGACCCGCGCGGCAGCTTCCACGAGTCCTACCGGTACGACCGGCTCGAAGCCGAGACCGGACACTCCTTCCTGCCCCGGCAGGTCAACTACTCCGCGTCCGCCCGCAACACGATCCGCGGGCTGCACGGCGTGGCCATCCCGCCGGGGCAGGCCAAGCTGGTCAGCTGTGTGCGCGGGGTGCTGCTCGACGTGGTGGTCGACGTGCGGGTGGGCTCGCCCACCTTCGGGAGGTACGACTGCACCGTGCTGGACGCCCGCAGCGGGCGGGCGGTGTTCGTGGCGGAGGGCCTGGCGCACGGCTTCGTCGCGCTCACCGACGACACGTGCATCAGCTACCTCTGCTCCACGGAGTACGTGCCGGGCACGCAGCTCGACCTGCGGGCGCTCGACCCGGAGCTGGGCCTGCCGTGGGCCAAGTGGCTCACCGGGGAGCCGCTGCTCTCGGAGAAGGACGCGAACGCGGTGACCGTCGCCGAGGCCGCGGCGCTCGGCATGCTGCCGTCGTACAAGCAGTGCCTGGAGCTGTACGGGAAGCAAGGGCGGCAGGCCGCGTAGGGCGCCGTGCGCCCCGCGCGCTCCCGCACACACCACACAGGGCCGAGGCCCGCCCCGATGCGTCGGAGGCGGGCCTCGGCCCTGTGTGCGCCGGTCAGGCGGCCCGGGTGAACGTCTCCAGCCGGATGCCCAGCGACGCCAGGGCCGCCGACGGGGACTGCCCGGCGTTCCCGCGGGCGGCCACGTAGCCGTCGGGGCGGACCAGCAGCCAGTCGCCCGCGCGCAGACCGAGGTCGGCGGCGACCGACGGGTCGGACAGGCACAGGGTGCGCGGCTGCCCCTCCGCCGCGGAGCCGTGGGTGAGCAGCAGCCATTCCGGACGGCGCAGTTCGGCCAGCACCCGCTGCCACTCCGGCGAGCCGCCGGCGCGGGCCGCGTCGACCCGGGCGAGCCGGTCGCCGGGCCGGACCGGCCGGGCGGACGGGTCCCCGAGGGTGAGGGGACCGGCGCCGTAGCCGAGGCCGAGGGCCGACATACCACCCATGATCTTGCGCTGGATCCGGCCCTTGAGGGGCGGGATGTTGCGCAGCACGGTGAAGGCGGTGCGCAGGAACGCCGCCGCCTTGCGGCTGCGCAGCTGGACCAGCAGGGTGGCGACCTTGGTGGTGCGCAGCAGCTCCGCCCCGACCGGCACCCGTTCGGCGCCGTAGGAGTCGAGGAGCGAGTCCCTCGCCTCGCCGCGCAGGACCGCCGCCAGCTTCCAGGAGAGGTTCACCGCGTCCTGAACCCCGGTGTTCATCCCCTGCCCGGAGGCGGGGCTGTGGACGTGCGCGGCGTCGCCCGCGAGCAGCACCCGGCCCACGCGCATCTGCGGGATCATGCGCTGCTGGATCGTGAAGACGGACACCCAGCCGGGCAGTTCGACCCGGGCGGGCTGCCCGGTGCCGGCGCGGATCTTCGCGGCGAAGCGGTCCGCGACCATCCGGTCGTCCCCGCCGTACGACGTCTCCGCGGTGTCGAGCAGGCGCCACTTGCCCTCGTCGGGGAACGGCACCATCATCACCGTGCCACGAGGGGTGCGCATCCAGTGGATGCTGTCCCTCGGCAGGTCGCAGTCGACGACCGCGTCCGCGATCAGCCAGGTCTCGCTCGACTCGCCCTGCAGCTTCAGGCCGAGCTGCTTGCGGATGGTGCTGTGGCCGCCGTCGGCGCCGACCAGCCAGCCGGCGGTGACGGTCTCGGCGCGGCCGTCGGGGCCGGTGAGGTGGGCGCGTACGCCGTCCTCCCCCAGATCCTCGAAGCGGTCGAGCCGCACCCCCCACTCGACGGTGACACCGTGCCGGGCCGACGCGTCGCGCAGCACCTGCTCGGTGATCACCTGGTCGACCATCAGCGTGAACGGGAAGCGGGTCGGCAGCCGGCTGTAGTCCGTGTCGAAGCGGATCAGCCGGCGGCCGTTCTGGTGCAGCGTGAAGTGCTCGACGCGCTGGCCACGCGGCAGCAGGTCGTCCAGGACGCCCATCTGGTCGTACGTCTCCAGGGTGCGGGCGTGCGTGGCCAGCGCCCTGCTGGTGGTGGCCGGGCCGGGCGCCGCGTCCACCAGGCGGACCCGCACCCCCTGCCGGGCCAGCTCGTGGGCGGCGCTCAGCCCGACCGGGCCGGCGCCGACCACGAGTACCTGGGGGGCGGTCCCCGTCATCGCCGGTCCTCCCCGGCGCCGTGCTTGACCGCCTTCCACCAGCCGGGGTTGTCCCGGTACCAGTCGACCGTGGCGGCGAGGCCCTCCTCGAAGGTGACGCGGGGCGTGTAGCCCAGCTCCTCGCGGATCTTGGACTCGTCGAGCGAGTAGCGCAGGTCGTGGCCCTTGCGGTCGGCGACCCGCACCACCCGGGACCAATCGTTGCCCGTCAGTTCGAGCAGCCGCTCGGTGATCTGCCGGTTCGTCTGCTCGTTGCCGCCGCCCACGTTGTAGATCTCGCCGGCCCGGCCCCGGGTCAGCACGAGCTGGATCGCCCGGCAGTGGTCGTCGACGTGCAGCCACTCGCGGATGTTGGCGCCCTCGCCGTACAGCGGGACCGTCTCGCCCTCCAGCAGGTTGGTGACGAAGCGCGGGATCAGCTTCTCCGGGTGCTGGTACGGCCCGTAGTTGTTGGAGCAGCGGGTGACCGAGACGTTCAGGCCGTGGGTGCGCCAGTAGGCGCGGGCGATCAGGTCGGAGCCGGCCTTGGACGCCGCGTAGGGGGAGTTGGGCAGCAGCGGCCACTCCTCCGTCCAGGAGCCCTCGTCGATGGTGCCGTACACCTCGTCGGTGGAGACGTGCACGACCCGCTCCACGCCCGTGCGCAGGGCCGCCTCCATGACGTTCTGCGTGCCGCCCACGTTGGTGGCGACGAACTCCGCGGCCGACTCCAGGGAGCGGTCCACGTGCGACTCGGCCGCGAAGTGCACCACCGCGTCGTGGCCCGCGAACAGGCCGAGCAACGCCGGCAGATCGCAGATGTCACCCTCGACGAACGTCAGCCGCGGGTGGGCGGCGGGCAGGTTGTCACGGTTGCCGGCGTAGGTCAGCTTGTCGAGGACGGTGACCTCGGCGTCCTCGTAGCCCTCGTAACCGCCGTCCAGAAGCGTGCGGACGTAGTGCGAACCGATGAAGCCCGCACCGCCAGTGACCAGGATCTTCTTGCTCATGCCGCGACCTCCACGCGGGTGTGGTCGCCGACCACCAGGCGGTGGTGGCGCTCTTCCAGTTGGGCGCCGGTGACGGCGGCGGACCGGCCCAGCAGCGAGCCGCGCAGCCCGCGCACGCCGGAGACCGAGGCGCCGTCCAGCGCGATGGAGTGGTCCAGATGGGCGTCGGTCAGGACGCAGTCCCGGCCGATCGAGGTGTACGGGCCGACGTGACTGTCCTCCAGGAGGGTGCCCGCGCCGATCACCACCGGGCCCACCACGAACGAGCGGACGACCCGGGCCCCGGGCTCCAGGACGACGTTGCCGATCAGCACCGTGTCCTCGTCGGTCTCGCCCTCGACCCGGCGCGTCACGCCGTCCAGGAGCATCCGGTTGCACTCCAGGACGTCCTCGACCCGGCCGGTGTCCTTCCAGTAGCCGGCGTACTCCTGGGCCCGCACGGTCCGGCCGTCGGTCACCAGCCACTGGATGGCGTCGGTGATCTCCAGCTCGCCCCGGGCGCTCGGCTCGATCGAGTCGACGGCCTCGTGCACGGCCGGGGTGAAGAAGTACACGCCGATCAGCGCCAGGTTGGAGCGCGGGACCGGGGGCTTCTCCACCAGCCGCTCCACCACGCCGTCCGCGTCGACCTCGGCGACCCCGAAGGCGCGCGGGTCCTCGACCTGCGCGACCAGGACCTGGGCGGCGGGGCGCAGGGCGCGGAACTCGGCGGCCGCCTCCTGGATGCCCTCGGGCAGCATGTTGTCGCCGAGGTACATCACGAAGTCGTCGTCGCCGAGGAACCCGCGGGCCAGCTGCACGGTCTGCGCGAGACCGGCCGGGCGGTCCTGCGGGATGTACGTGATGCGCACACCCAGGCGGGAGCCGTCGCCGAGCGCGTCCGCGATCTCGGTGGCGTGGTTGCCGACGATGATGCCGATCTCGGTGACGCCGATGTCGCGGATGTTGTCCAGGACGTGCTCCAGGACCGGCTTGTTGGCGATCGGGATGAGCTGTTTGGGCATGGAGTAGCTGAACGGGCGCAGCCGGGATCCCGTTCCGCCGGCCAGCACAAGAGCCTTCATGGGGGCCTCTTCCGTGGAGTTCGGTGTGACAGTCATGGGTCAGGCGGCCGCCGGCGCCGGACGGCGGGCGGGTCGGTGCAGGGCTTCCACGAGTTCCGCGAACCGGTCGGTGGCGGAGTCGAGCAGGTCGCCCATGGCCTCGGCCCGCTCGGCGTGCACGAAGAAGCTCTCGGCGACGGCGGCCGGCTTCATCGACATCAGGACGGGGCGCAGGCCGTAGTCGAGGGCGAGTACATGGGCGAGGGAGCCGCCGGTGGCCAGCGGCAGAACGACCTTGCCGTCCAGGGCGAACTGGGGCAGCAGGTCCAGGTAGGCCTTCAGCAGGCCGGAGTACCCGGCCTTGTACACGGGTGTCGCGAGGACCACCGCGTCGGCCTCGGCGAACCGCCGCGCGGCGGCGGCGACGCCCGGGTGAGAGGTGTCGGCGGCCAGGAGTTCGGCGGCCGGCAGGGTGCGTACGGCGAGCACGTCGACCAGGTGACCGCGTGCGCCGAGCCGTTCGGCGGCGCGGGTGAGCACCCGGTGGGTGAGCGAGACGGGCGACGGGCTGCCGGACACGGCGAGGATCGTCGGCACGGGGGACCTCCTGAGGTCAGCGGGCCGCCACGAGCTCGGCGGCCCGCGCGGCGTCACGGCGTACGGCGTCGAGCAGCTCCAGCGAGCCGAGCACCTGCTCCGCGTCCGGCACGAAGTCCACCAGGCAGGCGATCTCGTCGACGCCGGCGGCGCGCACCCTGCGGGCCGTCTCGACGCACTCCTCGACCGAGCCGATCAGGGAGTTGCCGGACAGGTAGCGGTTGACGCCCAGCTCGGCCAGTTTCCGCTGGGCGCGGGCCGCGGACAGCACGTCCCGGCCCTCCTTGTCGCCGCTCATCCGGCCGCCCGCCTGGACGGCGCCGGCCTCCAGGTCGATGGCGGACAGCAGGTAGTCGCGCAGGGCCCCGCCGCCGGTCTCACGGGCCTGCCCGGACGTCTCGGCCACGTAGGTGTGCATCATCACGGTGACCGTGCCGGGGCCCGGAAGACCGGCCTCGGCGCGGGCCGCGCGGTACAGGGCGACCTTGTCGGCCAGCGACTCGACGTTCTGGTTCTCCAGATGGGTGAGGATGTTGCAGCCGAGCCGGCCCGCCTGGACGAAGGTGCCCTCGCTGCGGGACGCGGTGATCCACACCGGCAGTTCCCGCTGCACCGGGCGCGGGTACAGCGGCAGCGAGGCCTCGTCGCCGAGCGGGGTGGTGCCGCTCCAGCGACCGGTGCGCCAGGCCTCGCGGATGTCCGTCACGTCCTTGACCATCTGCTCGCGCCGCGTCTCGTACTTCCCGGGCGCGATGACGAAGTCGTTGACGTTCCAGCCGGACCCCACCGAGATCCCCACCCGGCCGCCGGAGATGCCGTCCACCACGGCGAAGTCCTCGACGATCCGCGACGCCGGGTGCAGCGGGGTGACCACGCTGCCCGCCCGGATGTGGATCCGCCGGGTCGTGGCGGCGATGGCGGCCGAGGTGACGGCCGGGTTCGGGAAGGCGCCGCCGAAGCGGTGGAAATGGCGCTCGGGCGTCGACACGAAGCCGAAGCCGAGCTCGTCGGCGCGGCGCGCCGCGTCCAGCATCAGCCGGTAGGTGTCCTCGGACCGGTCGCCGACCGCGGCGAAGAAGAAGACGCCGAGGTCCAGCGGGCGACCGCCGGGTGCTGCGCCGCCGGAGCCGCCGGACTGCCGGGATTCCGCGTTCATCCTGTGCTGCCTCCTTCCCCGTCGGACGTCGTCGCGGCGGGGTCGTCGTCTTCATGGGGCTTGCTGCCGCGGTCACCATCGGACCGGCTCCTCGCAGCGGACTTGAGCGCGGGCAGGCCGCCGTGGTGCGAGAGCGGCTCCACCGGAGGTCGAGCGGGGGCGGTGACGCTGGCCGGGACCGACCTCCGCTCCGACGGACCCGATCGCCCCAAGAGGTTGCCGAATGACGACTCAGACACTGGTGGCCGCCGACACCGTCGACGGCCTGCTCGCCGCGGCGGTCGCCGCCCGGCCCGACGCCCCCGCCGTGCGGGACGCCTCGGGAGCCTGGACCTACGCCGAACTCGACGCCTGGTCACGGGCGTACGCCGACTGGCTCACCGAGGACCGGGGCGTGCGCCGCGGTGACCGGGTGCTGGCCCGGGTCGGCAACGTCCGCGAGTTCACCGCCCTGCTCTTCGGCGCGCTGCGCCGCGGGATCGTCTTCGTCCCGGTCAACCCGGCGATGAAGCGCTTCCACCTGAACACCGTGGTGCCGGACAGCGACCCCGTCCTGCTGGTCGCGCAGGAGGGCGACGACGCCTCCGTCCTGCGGGAGCTGACGGACCGCCCGGTCGTGTCGCTCGCCGAGGCCCGGGCCGGCGCCGAGGAGCGGCTGCGCGGCGGCTCCGGCGCCGGCGCCGCCGAGGACACCGCCCCCGTGCGCCCCGACGACCTCGGCCTGCTGATCTACACCTCCGGCTCCACCTCGGCCCCCAAGGCCGTGGCGAGCCCGCACGCCCCGATCGTCTTCGCGGCCCGCGCCATTCAGGCCCGGCTGGACTACCGGGAGGACGACGTCGTCCTCGCCGCCGTGCCGCTGTCGTTCGACTACGGGCTCTACCAGATCTTCCTCTCGGTGCTCGCGGGCGCCCAGCTGGTGCTGACCGAACCCGACCGCCACGTACGGCTGCTGGGCACCCTGCACGAGCACGGTGTGACCGTCGTACCGCTCGTGCCGTCGCTCGCCGAGATGCTGCTGACCCTCTCCCGCCGCGACCGCCGGGCGGCGCCCCCGGTGCGGCTGTTCACCAACACCGGCGCGGCCCTGACCGCGCCCGTCATCGCCCGGCTGCGCGCCGCCTTCCCGCACGCCCGGGTGTCGCCGATGTTCGGCACCACCGAGTGCAAGCGGATCACCGTCCTCGAACCGGACGGCGACCTGGCCAGGCCCGGCTCGGTCGGCCGCGCCCTGGACGGCACCGAGGTGCTGGTCCTCGACGACGACGGCACCCCGCTGCCGCCCGGCACCGTCGGCGAGATCGTCGTACGCGGCCCGCACGTCATGGCCGGCTACTGGCGCGCTCCCGAGCAGACCGCGCTGCGCTTCCGCCCCGACCCGGTCACCGGCGAGATCACCCTGCACACCGGCGACTACGGCCACCTGGACGCGGACGGCCACCTCTACTTCGAGGGCCGCCGGGACGACCTGTTCAAGCGCAAGGGCGTCCGCATGGGCACCCTCGAGATCGAGACAGCCGCCCTGGACATCCCCGGCGTCACCGCCGCCGCGGCGCTCGCCCCGGCCGACGGCCACGACCTCACCCTGTACGCCGTCACGGAGCTGACCCCCGACGCCGTGCTCGAGCAGCTCGGCGAGCGGCTGGAGGCCGCCAAGGTCCCCGCCGCCTGCCACCCGGTCGACGAGCTGCCCCTCACCCCGAACGGCAAGACCGACAAGCAGCGGCTGCGCCACGAGCGACACGCCCACGCCCCCAAGGAGCAGACATCATGACGACGATCCCGGACCACGACTTCGAGCAGCTGCTGCGCTCCGTCCTGCCGCGGCTGGCCGGCCAGGACCCGATCGACCCGGCCCGCGACCTCAAGGAGGCCGGTCTCGACTCGATGGCGACCATCGAGCTCCTGGTCCGCCTGGAGGACACCTACGGCGTGGAGTTCCCGGAGGAGACCCTCACCGCCGCGACCTTCGCCACCCCGGCGGCGCTGTGGGGCGTGCTCCGCGCCCAGCGTGCCGCCGTCGCCCGCTGAACCGCCCGACCGCACGACGTCCCACCTCTCCACCGCTCGACCCCTCACATCGCAACCCCTCACACAAGGAGAAACACCATGACGCACCTCTTCATCGGCCTCGGTGTCACCGTCGCGCTGATCCTCGCCGCCAAGTTCGTGAGTGACGCCCTGAAGAAGAACCGCGGCTGATCCCCGAACCGAAAGGGCCCCGACCGGAAGATCCGGTCGGGGCCCTTCTCGTCGTGCCGGTCAGGCGCCGGCGGCCAGCCGCTCCAGGTCGGCCACGATCTCCGCCGGGCTCGGCATCGCGGCCATGTCGTCGCGCAGCTCCCGCGCGCTCTTCCGGTACCGGTCGTCGGTGAGGACGTCCGTGACGGCGGCCCGGACCAGCGCCGGGTCGTTCTGCGGCTCCGCCTCGCCGAGCACCCGGGCGGCGCCCGCCGCGGCGAGCAGCTCGGCCGACGCGAACTGGTCGACGAGCTGCGGCAGGACGACCTGCGGCAGCCCGAAGTGGCAGCCGGTCATGGTGGTGTTGGCGCCGCCGTGGTGGATCAGCGCGTCGCAGTCCCGCAGGAAGAGGTTGAGCGGCACCGGCTCGACCACCCGCACGTTGTCCGGGAGCCGGCCGAAGCCCTCGTGGTACTCGGGAGCGGCGGTGACGACCGCCTGCACGCGGGTGAGCCCCTCGAACGACTCGATGATCGTGCGGAACAACCCGCTGCCGTTGAGCACCAGCGTCTGGTTGCCCAGGCAGACCGCCACCCGGCGCACTCCCTCCGGCGCCGGGACGCGCAGCCACTCGGGCACGGTGCCCACGCCGTTGTAGGGGACGTGGCCGAGGGGGCTGCCCGGCGGGGCGGTCGGATGGCGCAGGGCCGGCGGGCACGGGTCGAGGAGCAGGTCGGGGTCGGGCAGACCGTCGAGGCCGAGCCGGACGCAGGTGCCGTGCAGGAAGTTGCGGGCGGAGGCGCGGGACGGGCCGCTGAGCGGGTCGACGCCCCAGCGCACCTGCACCGACGGCACCCCGAGCACCGCGGCGACGACCGGCCCCGCCAGCTCCAGCTGCTCGGAGACGACGAGGTCGGGACGCCAGTCGCGGGCGAACTCCAGGTAGGAGCCCAGCAGATACCGGGCGTGGGTCTCCCACAGCTTGGTGGTGCCCGCCATCTTCTCCGGCGGGGTGGGCCCCATCAGTTCCAGCGGGCGCACCCCGGGCGGCAGATGGCGCTGGAGGACGTCCAGGCCGTGGAACCGGTCGCCGATGTCGACGGCCGTGATCCCCGCCGCGCGGGCCGCGTCGGTGACATCAGGCTGGGCGGCCACCGTCACCTCGTGGCCCGCCCCCTTCAGTGCCCAGGCCAGCGGGACCAACGGGGTGAAGTGGGTCGGAAAGGGGGTGCTCAGCATCAGTACGCGCATCTTCTCGTGCCTCCTCGGCGGCTTCGTTGAGTTCGTCGACGTTGACCTCGCCCATCAGCAGTGCGGTGATCAGGGCGAGCAGCAGCAGTCCGGCGGCGGTCAGCAGGACCGTGCCGGTGGCGTGGGCGAAGGCGGCCCGCACCAGGTGCCGGACGGCGGGCGGGAGCCCGGCGAGGCGGGCCGCGGCGGCATCGGGGTCGGCGATCCCGGAGGCCTTGGCGGACGAGGCGAACCGGGCGCTCAGGACCGCGCCGAGCACGCTGCCGCCGATCGTGGTCCCCAGCATGGTGGCGAACCGCGAGGTGGTGGTGACCACGCCGAGCTGCTCGGGGTCGGCCGCCGACTGGGTCATGAACAGGGCGATCTGGGTGACCCCGCCGAGGCCGGCGCCGAGCAGCACCAGCAGCACGTCCAGCTGCCACAGGGGAGCGTCGGCCACGGTCAGGGCGAGCCCGGCGGTCGCGGCGACCGCCGTCGCCGTGGTGCCGATCAGGACGGGCCGGCAGCGTCCGGTGCGGGCGATGACCCGGCCCCAGACGACGAAGACCAGGACCACGCCGACGGCGAGCGGGATCAGGTGCAGCCCGACGGCGTCGAGGTCCACCCCCCGCACGATGTTCAGGTAGTTGATGAGGAACACCGGCAGGGACAGCAGCGCGAACCCGCCCACGAACTGCAGGATGGCGGCGGGCCGGAACACCCGGTCCCTGAACAGGGTCAGCGGCATCAGCGGGTCCGCCGCCTTCAGCTGGCGGACCGCGAAGAACACGAACATCATCAGGCCGCCGTAGAAGTAGGGCACCACCGAGCCCGAGAACGAGTGCTGCTCGCCGTAGGTCTTGACGCCGAGCAGCAGCGCGCAGGTGGCGGAGGCGACCAGGACCGAACCGAAGAAGTCGACCGGCTGCCGGGTCCCCCGCACGTTCAGCCGCAGCGCCCAGGTGATGCCGGCGAGCGCGAGCCCGGCGAGCGGCACGTTGAGCAGGAAGATCCACCGCCAGGACAGCTCCTGGCTGAGCGGGCCGCCGATCGCGGGGCCCGCGACGATGCCCGCCGCGATCAGCGCGCCGCCCGTGTTCGAGCGCCCCGCGCGGGTCTTGGGCGGGTACAGCGTGGCGATCACGATCAGCGTCATGCTCATCAGGCCGCCGCCGCCGAGCCCCTGCACGGCACGGAAGAAGATCAGCTGGGTCAGCGACTGCGCGCTCGCGCACAGCGCGGAACCGGCCAGGAACGTGACCAGCGCGGTGAGGTAGATCCGACGCGGCCCGTAGCTGTCGCTCAGCCTGCCGTACAGCGGCTGGGCGGCGGTCGCGGCGAGCAGATAGGACGTGATCAGCCAGGGGAAGCGGTCGATACCGTGGGCCGGGTCGAGGTCGCGCACGATCGGCAGGACGGCGGAGGAGACGATGGAGCCGTCGAGCAGGGCCAGGGTCATGGTCGCCATCGCGCACACGATGAACACCAGCACCTGGACGTCGGTCATGCCGTGCGGGTTGGGCTCCTTCGCCGGTTTCTCCGCCCGCGCCACGGGCGCCTCCACGGTCATGCCGGCACCCCCTGCCGGGCCGCCAGCCGCTCCAGCCGTACGGCGATGTCGGGAGGCGCCGGCATGGCGTCGGTCTCGGCGCGCACGGCGGCCGCGTCCGCGCGGTGGGCGGGCTCCTCGAGCAGCGCCCGTACGGCGTCGGCCAGCCGGGCCGGGTCGTTCTGGAGCTCCGCCGAGTCCAGCGTCAGCCCTGCGCCCGCGCCCGCGATCCGGTCGCCGGCCACGAAGGCGTCGCCGAGCTGCGGGAGCACCAGCTGCGGAACACCGAGGGCGGCGGCACCCAGCGTGGAGCCGGCGCCACCGTGGTGCACCACCAGGTCGGCCTCCGGGAACAGCGAGCCGGGCGCGGTCAGTTCGGTGTACGTCATCCCGTCCGGAAGGGCGCCGACCGCCTCGCGGTGCCGGGGCGCCGCGGACACCACCGCCTCGACACCGTCCACCCGGCCCAGCACGTCCACCACCCGCCGCAGCAGGCTCGCGCCACCGAGGTCCAGGGTGTGCCCGCCCAGCGCGACGGCCACCCGACGGCCCGGCGGGGTGCGGTACGTCCAGGGGCCGCCCGGCTCCGTGTGGGGGACGGGGCGGATCGGTTCGGCGGCCGGTGCCTCGCGGTCCGCGAGGGACGGCGGCGCCGGGTCGAGCAGCAGGTCGGGCACCGGTACGGAGTCCAGGCCGACCCGCGCGCAGACCGGTTCCTGGTAGAGGCGGACGAAGCCGAGCATGGCCGGGGAGGTCGGGTTGACGCCCCAGCGGTGCTGCACGCTGGGGATGCCGAGGACCGCGCCGATGATCGACCCGGCGAACTCCATGTGCTCGGACAGCACCAGGTCGGCCCGCCACTCGCGGGCCACCTCCAGGTAGTCCGGCAGGAAGTACGGGACGTGGTTGCGCCACACCTGGGCGACCCCGCCGATCTGCTGCCGGTCCGGGCGCCCGGACACCTCGATGGGGCGCTTGCCGGCGGGCCGCCTGCCGCCGCGCAGGTCCTCGGGGTGGAAGGCCTCCCCGAAGGTGACCGTGGCCAGCCCGGCCGCCTCGGCGGCGTCGGTGACGTCGGGCTGGCCGGTCACCAGGATCTCGTGCCCGGCGTCGGCGAGCGCCCGGATCAGGGGCAGCATCGGCAGGAAGTGGGTGTCGACGGGGGTGCTGATGACTAGGACGCGCATCGCAGGTTCTCCAGGTCGCGGACGACGGCGGCGGGGCTCGGCATGGCGGCGACGGAGCGCGCGAGTTCGGCGGCGCCCTTCGCGTGGCGCCCGGCGCCGAGGAGGTGGTCGAGGGCTTCGGCGACGGTCGCCGGGTCGTTCTGCTCGTCGGCGGTGCCGAGCGAGATGGCGGCGTCGGTGGCGGCGAGCAGCTCGCCGCCGGCGAACTGGTCGGCGAGCTGCGGCAGCACGAGCTGCGGGATGCCGGCCCCGGTGGCCGTCATCAGGGTGTTGGCGCCGCCGTGGTGCACGATCGCCGCGCAGCCGCCGAGGAACCCGCTCAGCGGCGCCGGTGAGATCAGCCGCACGTTGGCGGGAACGGGGCCCAGCGCGTCCAGGTACTCGTCCTGGACGGTGAACACGCCCTCGAGGTGCGGGAGCCGGCCGAACGCCTCGATCACCGTGCGGAACAGCGGGATCCCGCCGAGCGCGATCGTCTGCCGGCCCATGGAGACGACGACCCGCGGCTTGTCGCCGGGCCGCCGCAGCCACGCGGGGACGGCCCCGGTGCCGTTGAACGGGACGTGCCGGATCGGGGTCGCCGCCGGCGTGCCCGGGTAGAGCAGCTCCGGCGGCGCCGGGTCGAGGACGACGTCCGGCAGCGGAAGCCCGCCCTCGATGCCGTTGCGGTCGCAGGTGCCCCGCAGGAAGTCGACCGCGGTCTCCCGCATCAGCGGGCTCAGCGGGTCGACGCCCCAGCGGTGCGAGACGACCGGGATCCGCAGGACTCCGCCCACCAGCAGGGCCGCGTAGTCCATCTGCTCCGACACCACCAGGTCGGGCCGGAACTGCCGGGCCACCTCCAGGTAGCGCGGGAACAGGTAACGGGCGTGCAGCACCCACACCTTGGAGCCGATGGCGATCATCTTCGGCGTCGTCGGACCCGCCACCTCGATGGGGCGCCGGTCCGGCGGCAGCGGCGGGCTCAGCAGGTCCTTGGCGTGGAACGCGCGGCCGACGGTGACCGTGGACAGGCCGGCCGACCGGGCCGCCGGGACGATGTCCGGCTGGCCGGCGACGAGCACCTCGTGCCCGGCCCCGCGCAGTGCCCAGGCCAGCGGGACCATCGTCGTGAAGTGGGTGGATTCGGGGGTGCTCAGGATCAGTACGCGCATGAGGGGTCCTCGGGGTCGGCGGGCAGCTCGGTCGGTCCGCGCCGTACCGCCTCGGCGTAGGCGGTCACGACGGCGTCCGCGAGCTCCGCGGGCAGCCGGTCGGTGCGGACCGTGGCGGTCACGTCCGCGCCGCTGCCGCGCAGGCGCACGTCGAGCTCCAGCTCGGTGGACATGACGGGACTGTCGATGCGCAGCAACTCGGCGGTGCAGCGAGGGAGTTCGAACACCGGGGCCGGGTCGTCCTGCATCAGGAAGGTGGGTATGGAGGGCAGTGCCTCGCTGCCGCCGGACCACACCAGGATGTGGTCCAGGGCCGCTCCGCCGAGCTCCATGGCGGCCAGCGACGCGTCGGTGCTCGCCACGGCGCTCGCCAGGGCGTCCGTGTGCGCCGCCGTGTCCGCCGTGCCCGGCGGCCGGAAGCGCAGGTACACCAGGTCGACGCGGCAGGTCACCGCCGTCGCGAGCACACCGCTGCCACGCCGGGCCACGGGGACCTTGACCATGATGTCGCGCTGCCCGCTCAGCTCGCTCAGCACGACGCCGAACAGCGATGCGAGCAGGGCGAAACGGGTGGTGCCGAGGGCCCGGGCCCGGGCGTCCCAGCGGGCGAGCTCCTCGCCCCGCAGGTGCAGGGAGCGGCCGTGCTTGGGTCCCGCCGACCGGGTGCTCCCGGTCCGGCCGGGCAGCCGCAGCGGCTCCGGCTCGTCCAGCAGCTCCTCCCAGAAGGCGCGTTGGGCGGTCAGATCGGCACGGGACAGGGCGCGCCGGTGGTCGGCGGCCATCTGGTCCAGGCTCGCCGCGGGGGCCGGGAAGCGGGGCGCGCGGCCCTCGGCGCGCGCCGCGTAGGCGAACGCGAGGTCGGCGGCGAGGACCGTCTCGGACGCGCCGTCGAAGGCGACGTGGTGGGCGACCAGACCGAAGAGGGTGCGGCCGGTGTCCCGGCTGCGCAGTGCCGCGCACCGCCACACCCGGCCCTCGCCCACGGCCAGCGGGGTGAACGCCGCAGCCAGCCACCGCTCGACCGCGGCCGTCTCGTCCTCGGCGTCCGGGAGGCGCAGGAACTCGGCCGGCGCGGGCCGCTCGGGCAGCACGGCCAGCGCCGTCTGCTCGCGCAGCACGTACCGGGCGTGCAGCGACTGGTGGCGCCGCTGTACGTCACCGGCGGCCAGTTCCAGGGCGGCGAGGTCGACCGGGCCCGACAGCCACCAGGTCAGCCGGCACAGCCCGCCGATACCGGTGCTGTCGTGGGCGCCGGCCCACAGGAAGCCGGCCTGCTGCGGTGGCAGGACGACCTCGCCCGGAGTCTCCTCGGGGCCGGTGCCCGACGGCTCGCCCGCACGCGGGGCGGAGTCCAGCCAGTCCGCGAGGCCCCGCACCGTCGGCGTGCGGAAGAGCTGCGAGAGCTGCACGGCCGCGCCCAGCGCGTCGTCCAGGTGCTGGCACAGCCGGGCCGCGTCCAGCGAGCTGCCGCCGAGTTCGAAGAACGACGCGTGCTCCGGCACGGGACCGGTGCCCAGCACCGTCCGGAACGCCTCGGCGACCGTGCCCGCCGTACCGTCGAGCGCCGGCCCGCCGGAGCCCGGTCCGGCCGGCTGCTCCGTGCGGGCCCGCGCGGCGAGTTCGCGCCGGTCGAGCTTGCCGTTGGCGAGCAGCGGGAAGCGGTCCAGCAGGTGGACATGGCGGGGGACCAGGTACTCCGGGAGCAGCGACGCCAGCCGCTCGCGCAGCTCCTCGGGGCCGGTGCCGCGGTCGTCGGCGCGCGTGTAGAAGAGGGCGAGGCCGTGGTACGAGCCGTCCGGCTTCGGCAGCGGCACGACCGCCGCCCCGGTGACCGTGGGGACCCGCTCGACGGTCCGCTCGACCTCGGCGGGTTCGATCCGGTGGCCGCGGACCTTGATCTGCCGGTCGCCGCGCCCCGTGTAGTGCAGGACGCCCTCGGCGGTGCGGTGGCCCAGGTCGCCCGTGCGGTAGACGCGCCGGCCGCCGACGGTGGTGAAGACCGCCTCGGTCAGCTCCGGCCGGCCGAGGTAGCCGCGGGCCAGGCCGGGGCCGCCGAGGCACAGCTCGCCCGTCTCCCCGGTGGCGCAGACCCGGTCGCCGTCGAGCACCACGATGTCGGTGTGGGCGAGTTCGCGGCCCAGCGGGATCCCGGCGGGGTCGTCGCAGTCCTCTGGGCGGACGTCGTGCGCGGTGACGATCGCCCCGCACTCGACGGGACCGTACACGTTGAGCAGCCGGATGCCGGGGTGCTCGGCCAGGAAGCGGCGGATGCGGGTGGGGGCGGCCCGCTCGCCGCCGACGGCCAGCCACTTCATGCCCGCGAACGCGCCCACGTCGGTGGTGACCAGCATGTTGAACAGCTGGGTCGTCATGAACGCCGCGTTCACGCCGTCCTCGGCGATGAGCGTGCGCAGGGCGCGTGGCACCAGCACCGGCTCGTCGAGCAGCACCGTCGTGCCGCCGGTGAGCAGCATGCTCCAGCAGTCCAGGGTGAAGCCGTCCCAGGTCGGCGGCGCGGTCTGCGGCATCACGGTGCCGGGGCCCAGCTCGGCGAAGGTGTGCTCGTCGAAGAGGCGCACCGCGTTCTCGTGGGTGGAGACCACGCCCTTGGGCGCGCCGCTCGTGCCCGAGGTGAAGAACACCGCGCACGGGTCACCGCCGCTCACCGCCACCGGCGCCGGACGCAGCCCGCGCGCCGCGGTGACCGTCAGGTCCTCGGCGGGCGGCGCCCACGCCGGCACCGGCCAGGCACCGCTTTCGGCCGTGACGAGCAGCGGCGCGTCGAGCTGGCCGATCTGCGTGCGCAGGCGCTCGGCCGGCCAGCGGAGGTCCAGGACGGAGTAGGCGGCCCCGCACTTGAACAGCGCGACCAGGACCGCGATCAGCCGGGTGCCGCGCTCCAGCAGCACCGGCACCAGGTCGCCGGGCCGCACCCCTTGTTCCTGCAGGAGCGCCGCCAGGGTGTCCGAGGCCGCGTCCAGTTCGCGGTACGACACCCGGGCCGGGCCGTGGACGAGCGCGGTCGCCTCCGGGAAGCGGCGGGCCGCGTCCTGGAACAGGGCGTGCATGGTCGCGCCCCGCGTGAACCGGGGCGCCTCGGCTTGCACGGCGGGCGCGAGGAGTTGCACGGTCATCGTCTTCCTGCCTCCGCGGGAGTGGGGACGTCGGTGTGACCGGCTCTCGCGCACTCCTCCAGGAAGCCCACGAGCCGGTCGGGGGTGGGCATCGCGTCGATCTCGGCCCGCAGCGCGCGGGCCCGCTGCCGGTAGGAGGGGCGGGCCAGCAGGCCCCGCAGGGCCGTGCCGACCGCGCCCTCGCCGGCGTCGGCGGGCAGCGCGGTGCCGGCTCCGGAGGCGCTGACGAGATGGGACCAGTGCTCCTGGAAGGCGTTCTGCGGGAGCAGCAGCTGCGGCAGGCCGTGCGTGACGGCGATCAGCCCGCTACCGACACCACCGTGATGCACCAGCGCGTCACAGTGGGCGAGCAGCACGTCCAGCGGGAAGGACTCGACGGCCCGTACTCCGTCCGGGAGTTCGGGCAGGCTCTCCGCCTGGGCCGCGGTGAGGGCGAGGACCACGTCCGCGCCCAGCTCGCGCAGCCCGGCGACGACTTGGTCGCGTACCTCGTCGAGAGCGGTGGTGGTGACCCCGCCGGTGACGCACACCAGCGGCCGGTCGGAGTCCCGCCCGGTGCGCAGCCACGGCGGGAGCGCGGCCGGCCCGGCGAACGGCACGTAGCGCATGTCGGCCCGGCGCACGGGGTGCGGAGGGCGCAGACCCGGCGGGCACGGGTCGATCCAGACGGACGGGCCGACCACCGGGTCGACGCCGAACCGCTCGAAGAGCCGCGCGTACGAGGGCCGCAGGTCGGCGTCGTTCTCGCAGTGCACGCCGAGCGAGACGCCCCAGGTGTGGCCGACGGCCGGGACCTTGACGGCCGCCGCGGCCACCAGGCCCGCGGCGGCGGCGGTGTCGTGGACGACGATGTCGGGCTGCCAGAAGCGGGCGAAGGCGACCAGGTCGTCGGTGAGCGTGTCGGCGACCGCGATCATCTTCTCGACGAGGGTGTCGGCGACGTCGGCGTCCAGGGCACCGGCCGTCCGGTCGGCCGGCCGCAGCCGGCCCGGGCCCAGGGGCAGCCGGCGCGCGGCCACGGCGCCGGCCGCGGCCTCGTCCCCGACGGGCACGGCGACCAGCCCGGCCCGGGTGACCGGTGCCACGCACTGCGGCCGCACCGCCACCCGTACGTCGTGCCCGGCGAGCCGGGAGGCCCAGGCGAGCGGGATGATCCAGGGGATATGGGCCGGGCCGTGACCCACGAACAACACGCGCATCCAGTTGCCTCACTCCATCGCGTCCGGTCAGTGGCAGGGCAAGGGTGCGGCGGGTCACTCGAATGCGGCTCGCGCGCCGTAGGAACGCGAAAGCGCCCGCAAGGGGGTGGCCCCCCTTGCGGGCACTGCGGATCGGCGCAACGCTCAGGCGCGGCGGCCGCCCCTCCGGTAGGCGAAGGCCGCGAAACCGGCCAGGAGAACCGTCCAGGCCGCGAGGACGCCCACTCCGGCGAGGGTGGGAGCCGCGCTGTCGGCGGCGTTCCAGGACAGCTGGGCGTACCGGAAGACCGGGGTGGCCCGGGACACCTGCTGCGCCCAGTGCGGGAAGTTGTCGATCGGGAGCAGCAGGCCGCCGAGCAGCGTCAGCGACAGGTAGGAGACGGTGCCGGCGATCTGCGCGAGCTGAGCCTTGAACAGGTAGCCGATGCCGATGCCGAGCATCGCGAGCGGGGCGATGCCGAACCACAGCAGGAAGAACACCGCGAGCCAGGTGCCGAAGCCGAGGTGGACGCCCCGGTAGAAGACGCCGATCAGCGAGATCACCGTGATCGGCAGGATGGCCAGGCAGGTCGCGACCGCGCCCCGCGCCACCACCACCTGCACCGGGGACAGCGGGGTCAGCCGCAGCTGGCGCAGCCAGCCCAGCGCCCGGTCCTCGGCGATCCCGGTGCCGTTGGTGATCACCACGCCGAGGGCGCCGAAGGCCGCCGCGCCGACCATGGCCTGAGCGAGGGACCGCTGGTCCGGGCCGCCGCCCGCGAAGGTCACGTACATGCCGACCGGCATGACGAGACTCATCATCAGGTAGCCGCCGTTGCGGACGAGCCGCAGGATCTCGAGTCGGATGTAGCCGAGCATCAGAGGCTCCGTCCTTCCGGGGAGGCTTCGCGGTGGCGCGCGCGGTGGGTCAGTGCGATGAAGGCCTCCTCCAGGCCGACGCCCGACACCTCGAGGTCGGTGAAGGCGTCCGCCCGGGCCAGCGCGTGGACGGTCCGGTCGGAGTCGGTGGTGCGCAGGTGCACCCGGCCGCCGTGGAACTCCACCGCGGTGACGCCGGGCAGCAGGTCGTAGCCGTCGCTCGGGCCGCCGCGCGGCGCGAAGCTGACCGTGCGTCCCTCGACCATGCTCTTGATCTGGGAGGTCGTGCCGTCGGCGACCACCCGGCCGGCGGCGATCACGATCACCCGGTCGGCGCTGTCGTCGGCCTCCTCGAGGTAGTGCGTCGAGAACAGCACCGTGTTCCCGCGCCGGGCGTAGCGCTGCATCGCGGCCCACAGTTCGCGCCGCGACTCCACGTCGAGGGCGGCCGTCGGCTCGTCCAGGACCACCAGGTCGGGGTCGCCGGCCAGGGCGAGCGCGAAGCGGACCCGCTGGGCCTGGCCTCCGGAGAGCCGGTCCACCCTCCGGTCGGCGATCTTGGTGAGTTCGGCCAGTTCCAGGACCTCCTGGAGCGGCAGCGGGTCGCGGTACGTCCCGCGTACGAAGTCGACCAGCTCACGGACCGACACCCGGGGAATCATCTTCCCCTCCTGCAGCATCGCGCCCAGGTGGCCGGCGCGCATCGCGAGTTCGGGCTTCTTGCCGAACACCTCGACGGTTCCCTCGTCCGGCGGGAAGAGGCCGAGGAGCATGCCGATGGTGGTGGACTTGCCCGCGCCGTTCGGGCCCAGGAGGGCGACCGTCTCGCCGCGGTGGATCGTCAGGTCGATCCCGTCGACGGCGCGGACGTCGCCGTACGCCTTGACGACGCCCTCGAAGACGACCGCGGGCGGTCCGTGCTGTTCTGCCATGGGGGGTGGCACCTGTTCCCTTTCCTGTACGTGCTGTGTGAGCGGACGCATGTCAGACCAACCCCTCCAGGGTGCGGACCAGTTCGGCGGGGCCGGGGAGGCCCGCGATCTCCTCGCCGACCGCGCGTGCGGCCTTGCGGTAGTGCTCCTCGGTGAGCAGTCCGGCCAGTGCGGCCCGGACCAGCCCGGCGTCCCGCTGCTCCTGCTCCCCGGCGAGGTTGCGCCCGGCGCCGGAGGCCTCCACGAGCCGTCCCGTGGTCTGCAGGAACGGCTTGCCGCCGGGCAGGACCAGCTGCGGCACACCGGAGGCGAAGGACGTCATGCTCGTGCCGCTGCCGCCGTGGTGCACGGTCAGCGCGGTGTGCCGCATCAGCGGGCCGATCGGGAACCGGTCCACCACCTGCACCGTGTCCGGCACGTCGCCGAGCAGGGGGTGGTACTGGGCGTCGATCGGGAACAGCACGTCCACGCCCAGTTCGGCGCAGGCGGACAACGCGTGCCGGAAGCCGGGCGGAAGCTCGCCGGTCTCGGCGAGCAGCCGGCCGTGCCACATGCCGAGGCAGAGCAGGGCACGCGGCCGCTCGGGCCGCCGCACCGCCCAGTCGGGCAGTTCGGCGGTGCCGCAGTAGGGGACGTAGCGGGTCAGCAGCCCGGGGACGTTGTCACCGCCGGGCAGCAGCGAGGCCGGGCTCGGGTCGATGATCAGGGCCGGGCCCGGGAAGCCGTCGGCGCCGAACTCCCGGCTCAGGCCGTCGAGCTGGACCTTGGCCTGGCGCAGCAGCGGGCTGGTGAAGTCGTCGGGACCCCAGCGGTGGACGACCCCGGGCACGCCGAGCGCGGCGGCGGTGATCAGCCCGCCGAACTCGACGGGGTCGGTCACCACCAGGTCCGCCGCCCAGTCCCGGCCGAGCCCGACGAGCTCGTCGATGTAGCCGCCCAGCCGGGTGCGCCAGCGTTCGCCGGCCTCGTCCCACTCGGACGCCGCGCGGCGGTCCATCCCCGCCCGGTCGGGCATGCGGACCGCGCCGGGCCGGGTCAGCCGCTGGCGCAGTTCGCCGCCGCCGACCGGGCGGGTGTCGAGGCCCGCGGCGGCCGCGAACCGCACCAGCTCGGCGTCCCCGGTCACCAGCACCTCGTGCCCGGCGGCGCGCAGCGCCCAGGTCAGCGGCACCATCGGGACGAGATGGCTCGGGACGAGCGCGGTGATCAGGACACGCATGACGCCTCCTCGGCGGATGTGCGGGTGGCCGCCACCAGCTCCTCCAGGTCCGCCACCAGCCGCTCCACCGGCGGGCAGGCGAGGATCTCCCGCCGGACGGCGGCGGCACGGCGCCGGTAGGCCGGTTCGGTGAGCAGGGCGGTGACGGCCGCGGTGACCGTCTCCGCGTCCGCGAAGGGGGCGGGCAGGTCGATGGCGCAGCCGAGCGCGGCACAGCGCTCCGCCGAGTGCGGCTGGTCGTCGTACATGGGGGTGACGAGCATGGGTGTGCCCGAGCGCAGTCCCTCGCGGATGCCGCTGTGGCCGCCGTGGGTGATGAACACGTCGGCGGCCTCCAGCAGGACGTCCTGCGGCACCCACTCGGTGACCAGCCGGACGTGGTCGGGCACCGGCCCGAAGTCCTCGGGGTCGCGACCGACGCCGATCGAGACGACGGCGGTGCAGTCGATGCCGGACAGGGCCTCGATCACCGCGCCCAGCACGGCGTCCGACTTCCCGGGCAGCGACGGTGCGATGGTGCCGATCGACGCGTAGACCACCGGCTTGTCGTCGGGCAGTCCGGCGAGCCAGGGCAGCACCGGGTCGTCACGGCGGAACGGGGTGGTCTGGCGGTAGTGGCGCAGGGTGCGTCCGTCGAGCCCGTCCCCGGTCCAGCTCGCCGGCAGCCAGCTCACCAGGAGGTGGCGGTAGGCGGTGTTGTCGTCCGGGTCGGCGGGCAGGCCGAGTTCGGCGCGCAGCGCGTTCAGCCGGTCGTGGGTGACGGCGGGCGTCAGCAGGTGCGTGGAGCCGCCGGCCACCGCGACGTGCGGGATGCCCAGGGCCTCCGCGGCGAGGTAACCGCCCATCTCCTCGCCCTCGCGGACGATCAGGTCGGGCTTCCACTCCCGGGCGGCGGCGATGATGTCGCGGGCCGCGCGCAGGGCGGGCGCGCCCAGGATGCAGTCGACGAGCCCGTCCTCGTACGCCTCCTGGTCCCCCGACCACAGGCCGGGCGCGATCGCGGCGACGCAGTCCGGGTCGAGGGCCCAGTCGACGCCCGCCGGGAAGAAGGCGAGGCCGTAGCTCTCGCTCTCCCCCCGCATCGACTCGTCGTCGGCGACGGCCACGGTGTGCCCGGCCCGGACCGCCGCCTGGGCCAGGGGGATCAGCAGCCGCAGATGCGACTTGCCCGCATGGGCGGTGAAGAGGATGCGCACGGCGGATCTCCGAGGAGTCGGTGGGGGGTCGGTGCCGGGGCGGTGGGCGTGGCGCGCCCACCCTCCGGTCGTGCATCAGAGCGTGGCGGCAGCGGCTCGGCCGCCGCTCGGGTCCCGCTCGAGCGGCGCTGGAGTCCGCCGCCTACGTCCGTTCCCCTCCCGGACTCCAGCGCGGTTCGAGAGCGTGCGCGGACCTTGGGCGCATGCCGAAACGCCCGAGTTCCGAGCCGGAGGAGTAGCTGGATGCGCTGGAAAGAGGTCTATGTCGCCGGACTCGGCAGCTGGCTGCCCGAACCGGTGCCGGTCGCGGAGTGCGTCGCGGCCGGGGAGTGCGGCCAGGAGTGGATCGACGACTTCGGGTACGAGGCCGTCCGGATCGCCCGCGAGGCGGCCGGCGAGGCCTGGACAGCCCCGCCGGACATGGCCGTCGCCGCGGGCCGTACCGCCCACGAGCGCTCCGGCCTGCCGAAGTCGGCGTACTCCCTGCTGCTGCACGGCAGTACCTGGTTCCAGGGGCTGGACATTTGGCCGGCCGCCTCCTACGTGGCCAAGCGCACCGTCGGCTCCACCGTGCCGGGCCTCGACGTGCAGCAGCGCTGCAACGTCGGCATCAGCGGCCTGGAGCTGGCCGCCGCCCATCTGACGGCCGGGTTCGGCAGCGCGGTGATGCTCACCACCGCCGACCGCTTCGGCGGCCCCGGCGCCGACCGCTGGCGCCTGAGGCACGGCAACGCCTACGCCGACGGCGCCACCGCCACCGTCCTGTCCACCGAGGGCGGCTTCGCCCGGCTGGTGGCGACCGCCACCGTCGCCGACAACACCCTCGAACCGATGGCCCGCGGCGACGAGGAGTTCGCCCCCGTCTCACGCGCCGCCGAACGGCAGATCGACCTCACCGCGCGTGGCGACGCCCACCGGGCCGTCAGCGACGAGACGTTCACCAACATCCGCTTCGGCAAGGTCATGCAGGAGGCCAAGCAGGCCGTCCTGGACGACGCGGGCCTGGAGACCGCCGACCTCGCGTACGTCGTCATCCCGTCCACCGGGCGGATCCAGGGACCCTTCCAGATCCACCACCTGCTCGGGGTCGAGGAGGAGCGGACCACCTGGGAGTTCGCCCGTCGCAGCGGACACATCGGCGCCGGCGACTGGGCCGCGGGGCTCGAACACCTCCTGTGTACGGGGGCGTTGAGCCCGGGCGACCACGTGATGCTCTACGGCGGTGGCGCGGGATACACGATCACCACCGCTGTCCTGGAGATCACCGCCGTCCCCGACTGGGCCACCGCGCCCCGCCGGTGAACCACCCATCCATCACGAGGAGTTGGCACATCCCATGGAGATCGTCGGCAGGGGATTCCTGGCCGGGCATCTGGCGGGCATCAGCGACCACCACCCCGACGTGGTGGCGCTCGCCGCCGGGGTCTCGGCCGCCGGAGACATCCCGCCCGAGCAGTACACGAGGGAGTCGGCCCGGCTCTACGAGACGCTTCGGTACTGCGAGAAGCACGGCAAGCGGCTGGTGTTCTTCTCCACGGCGTCCGCCGGGATGTACTCGGTGCCCGACGCCTCGCCGGGCCGTGAGGACGGGCCGGTCTACCCGGCCACTCCGTACGGCCGCCACAAGCTCTCCCTCGAGGCCGTGGTCAGGTCCTCCGACGTCGAGTACCTGATCCTGCGCCTGTCCCACGTGGTGGGCTTCAACCAGCCCGCGCATCAGTTGCTGCCCGCCCTCGTGCGGCAGCTGTCGAGCGGCCGGATCCACGTGCACCGCGGCGCCCAGCGCGACCTGATCGACGTCGAGGACGTCGTCAAGATCGTGCACACGCTGCTGGTCGACGGCCGCACCCGCGACATCGTCAACGTCGCCTCCGGGCAGGCCCCCCGCATCGAGGACGTCATCGCCCACATGGAGGGCCTGCTCGGCACCAGTGCCGAGAAGACCTATGTGGAGGCCTCCGGCGCCCAGCCCGTCTCCATCGACAAGCTCTGCCGGCTCGTGCCGACCGTGTACGGCCTCGGCTTCGGCCCCGACTACTACCGGTCCGTGCTCGACAAGTACGTCCACGCGTACGTGCCGCAGCCCGCCTGAAGGACCGTCACCTCATCTCGCCCCACCCCACCTCGCCCCACTCATCCACCGAAAGGCACCGAGACATGACCGCCAACGCCCCTGTCGTCGCCGTCGCCCACTTCGTGCTCAAGGACAAGCACAAGCAGAAGGGCGCCGAGTTCGAGAAGGCGTACCAGACCTACAAGGAGGCCGTCTCGCAGCGTGACGGCCTGCTGCGCACCGCCCTGCTGCGGGGCATCTCCGCGCCCGACTCCTTCGTCATCCTCACCTGGTGGCGGGACGCGGAGGCGCACCGCACGGTCGTCGGCGACTGGCAGTTCTTCACCGCCGTCAGCAGCCGGTTCGTCTACCTGGCCTCGATCACCAGCGTGCACGGTCCCGTGCTGGCCGGCGAGAAGGCCGCGGACGGCGTGGGCGAGGCCGAGGCCCCGGCGGCCGACGCCGCCGTCGCGCTGACCACGTTCACCCTGCGCGAGGGCGCCGACCAGCAGGCCTTCGAGGAGTCCTTCCTCGGCCACGTCTCCTTCGTGAAGGCCAACGACGGCTTCCTCGCCCACCAGCTGGTCCACTCCGACCGCGAGACCGGCTCCTACGTCAACATCGGCTGGTGGACCGGGCCGCAGGCCTACGCGCCGGTCCTGCGCAGCCCCGAGATGGCCGCCGACGCGCAGCGCATGGCCGCGCACGCGGAGGTGCAGGGCGGCCTCTACGCCGTCGCCGTGGACACGGCCCGGGAGCGGGTGCCGGCCGCGTAAGGCGCACGAAGAGGGGGCCGGGTCCATGGGACCCGGCCCCCTCTTCGTGTGTCCGGCTACAGCGCGAACAGCTCCTCCGCGACCCGGATGGAGGGGTTGCCGTACGCGACGCTGCGCAGGATCTTCCGGTACAGCGGGGTGTGCCGGACCACCGCGGCCAGGCGGGGCCGCACCCGGGTGGCGAACGTGCCCGTCGACAGCATCGCCTTGCTCTGGACGCCCTGCAGCCGCATCGTGGCCGCGATGTCGGGGGCCCGCAGCCGCTCGAACCGGGACAGGGACTCCGCACCGGTGTCCTCCCGGCGCACCGCCTCGACCAGCACCGGATGGAGCACCACGGCGTCCTGCACGGCCAGGTTGATGCCCTGCGCGCCGATCGGGCTGTGGGTGTGCGCGGCGTCGCCGATCAGCACCAGACCGTCCACGGCCCAGCGCTCGGCACGCCCGGAGAAGACGTCGAGCAGGCTCAGGTCGCGCAGCGAGGTGATCTGGTCGTCGATCAGCTCCGCGTACGCCGGCACCGCCCGCGCCAGTTCGGCCTTGATGTGCCCGAGCCCGGCCCGGGCGACCTCCTGGTACCCCTTGTGCGGCAGCGTCCAGCCGACCTGCACGTTGTCCGGCCACGACCCGTACACCAGGACCGGGCTGGTGCCCGCGCCGCGGAACACCCGCACGTCGTGCCCGGCCTCGCGCCGCGCGCCGCGCAGCTTGAACCAGAGCACGTCCTGGTCGAACGCCTCGGTCCGGCCCGCCTCGATCCCGGCGAGCCGCCGCACCTTGGAGAACCGGCCGTCGGCGCCGACCACCACCTTCGCGCGGAAGACGTGCCCGTCACCGGTCACCCCGGTCACCCGCCCCCCGTCGTCGCGCAGCAGCCCGCCGACCCGGCAGCCGTCGACATACCGGAAGCCGCTGAACCGGGCGCAGTGCAGCAGGAGTTCGGTCAGCAGATGGGACTGGGGGATGGACAGCAGATGGTCGTACGGGGCGGGCAGCGAGCGGTAGTCGATGTCGAGCAGCACCCGGTCCTGCTCCAGGAGCCGGAACCGGGAGTGCTCGTGGCAGCCGCGCGCCCGCGCGTTCTCCAGCACGCCCAGCTGGTCCAGGATCCTCATCGCGCCGGGCTGCAGGATCTCCCCGCGGAACTCCCGCTGGTGCGACCGCGAACGCTCCACCACGCTGACCCGCAGCCCCGACCGGAGCAGCAGCAGCGCCAGGGTGAGGCCGGCAGGCCCGGCGCCGACGACGCAGACGTCCGACTCGATCTCCTCGACGTCCGCCGCCTCGCTCATCGGGCACCCGCGAGCGTGAGCGCGTCCCGCACCCCGGCCTCGGCGAGCCGGCGCACCCGCTCGTGCTCGCCCGTGGCGACGGCCAGCACATCCGCCGTCACCCGCACGCCGCCCGCCTCCTCGGCCAGCCGCCACCGCGTCCGGTACAGCCGCGCGGGCTCGGGCGGCGACAGCGGCTTCTGCACGAGGACGTCGTCGCCGTGCGCGATCTGTACCGCGGGGCCCGTCTCCGTGTCCCCGAACCAGGCGTCGCCGTCCCCGGCGGGCAGCGCCGCCAGCAGCCGACCGCGGACCTCGGCGAGGGAGCCGCCGGCGACCAGCGCCGCGGACTCGGCGCGGATCACGTCCGTGGTGAGCGCGGTGGCGCTCTCCGTCTGCGACTTCAGCGTCCGCATCTGCAGGGCTCCGTGCCGGTCCAGCTCCCCGGCGGTCCCGGCGGGGTCGGCGTCGGTGGTGAACCAGTGCCCGGACTCCACCCGGCAGCCCCCGTCGGGCCGGGACACGAAGTCCCAGGTGCCGCCCAGCTGCCGGATCGGGCCGACGGAGCCCCGCTGCTCGAACACCATGCGCAGCGCCCGCGGGTCCAGGGTGCGCTTCGACGTCCACACGCGCAGCCCGGAGCCGTCGGGCCGCACGGCCCAGAACTTCACCTCGTCGTCCGCGCCCTCGCGGCCGAGCACCTCGGTGTGCGCGATCCAGGGGTAGAGCACCGGCCAGTCGGCGACACCGGTCAGCGCCCGGTAGACGGAGTCGGCGGGGGCGTTGATGTCGACGGTGGCGCGGGTGTGGTGGACCTGCCGTTCGGTACCGGCGAATACGGTCATGAGGGGACCTTTCAGCGGGCGGTCTGGGAAAGGGACGCGGCGCGCAGCATCCGGCTCAGGGTGAGCGCGGGATCGCGGACCACCACCGGGGCGAGGGCCGCGTCGATCCGGTGCAGCAGTTCCGGGTCCAGCGGGGTTCGCAGGGCCGCGAGGTTGCGGGTGATCTGCTCGGGCGCGGACGCGCCGATGACGGCGGTGGCGACCGCCTCGCCGCGCAGCGCCCAGGCGAGGGCGAGCCGGGGGAGCGTGAGACCGGCCTGGCCGGCCAGCTCCGCGGCCCGGGAGACGGCGGTCAGCACCGCGTCGTCCAGGAAGTCGAACCGGCGGATGGAGACCTCGCCGCCGCGCGCGGCCACGGCACGCGAACCGGCCGGAGGCGGCTGCCCGGGCCGGTACTTGCCGGTCAGCACGCCTCCGGCCAGCGGTGACCACACCATCTGCCCGATGCCGAGCGCGGTGCACGCGGGCATCACCTCGGCCTCGATCACCCGCCACAGCAGCGAGTACTGCGGCTGGTTGGCGACCAGCGGCACCCCGAGTTCGCGGGCGAGCACGGCCGCGCGCCCGATCTCGTCGGCGGCCCACTCGGACACGCCGACGCAGCGGACCTTCCCGGCGCGCACGGCGTCGGCGAAGGCCCCCATGGTCTCTTCCAGCGGGGTCGAGTCGTCGTACAGATGCGCCTGGTACAGGTCGACGTGCCCGGTGCCCAGCCGCCGCAGCGACGCGTCCAGGCTCGTGGCGATCCGCCCGGCGGAGAGCGCGCCGGGACCGGGCCCGCCGCCCCTGCCCACCTTGGTGCAGACGACGACGGAGTCCCGGTCCACGCCACGCAGTGCCCGGCCGAGCAGTTCCTCGGCCCGGCCGTCCGCGTAGGCGTCCGCGGTGTCGAAGGTCGTGATGCCGGCGTCCAGCGCGGCGCGTACGCACGCCAGGGCGTTCGCGTCGGCGAGCTGGTTGCCGGCGGTCAGCGAGTTCCCGAACGCGATCCGGCTGACCACCGGCCCGTCCGTGCCGAGTCGGCGGTACTCCATGGGGTCCTCCTGTTCAGACCGCGCCGGCGGCGAGGTCGGCGCGGTTGCCCGCGATCGGCGAGGCGGGCAGCGCGCGCTCCACGAAGGGGGCACGGGCGGCGGCCGCCTGCTCGGCGGAGCGCCAGCGGGTCAGGGCGGTGAAGCCGCCGGGGCGGGCGAACAGCGACTTGGCGACGTCGGCGCCGACGAAGCCGTCGGCCTCCGCGTAGCCGCGGTACTTGCCCGGGTCCTCGTCGGTGAAGAACTCGACGACGAGGTGGTCGCCGTCGCCGGCGCTCGCGCCGTCCAGGCGCAGCACGCCCGCGGACGGGTCGGCGACCACGTCCACGATCCGGTGGAACTCCTCGGCGTGCTCCTTGAACGTGTCGCTCGCGAGCACCGCCTGGAAGTCCTCCGGCTTCTCCCACCAGCCGAAGTTGACGTACACCCCGGGCTGCTCGGTGGAGCGGACCGCCTGGTGGGCGACGAACCCGGGGCGGCCGCGCATCCACTCCACATGGCTGAGGAAACGCTCCTCGAACTCCTCGGCGCGTGCCGGGTCCTTGAGCGTGAAGGTGTTGACGACGGTGAAGTTCATGGTCCCTCCGGGGGGTCAGGCGGGCTGGTGGTTCCTCAGCTGCTCGGCCAGCAGCCGCCGCTGGATCTTTCCGTTGCCGGAGCGCGGGATGGCGTCGAGCGCCATCGCGTCCCGGATGTGCTGGTAGTACGGCAGTGCGTCGTTCACCTCGGCGACCACGTCCCCCAGCGCCGACGGCTCGCGCAGGACGACCAGCGCCCCGGCGACCGCCCCGTGCGCGGTGTCCGGCAGCTCGACCACGACGGCGTCCGCGACCCGCGGGTCGCGCAGCAGGACCCGCTCCACGTCGGACGGCGCGACCAGGAAGTTGTCGCACTTGAAGACGTCCTTGAGCCGGTCCACCAGGAACAGCCGGCCGTCCTCGTCGACGCGTCCCACGTCGCCGGTGCTCAGCCAGCCGTCCGGCTCCAGCCCCGTGCCGTCGGGGCCACCGAGGTAGCCCCGCATGACCTGGGGTCCGCGCAGCTGCACCTCGCCCGCCGAGCCGGCGGGAAGCACGGCCCGGGTGTCGATGTCCACGATCCGGCACTCGGTCCCGGCGACGGGCCGCCCGACCGAACCGTGCACCGGCCGGTCGGGGTCGTCGCTGTGCGTCAGCGGGGAGGTCTCGGCCAGTCCGTACCCCTGGAAGACGGGGACGGAGAACCGCTTCGAGAGCCTGCGGGCCGCGGCGACCGGCAGTCCCGACCCGCCGGACGCGATCCGCCGCAGGGAGCGCACCGACACGCTGTCCAGGTCGGGGTCGGCCGCGAGCCGGGCCAGCCGTACCGGCAGGCTGTAGAGGATCGTCGCACCGCACCGGCCGGCCGTCAGCAGCGCCGCGACCGGCTCCGGCGCACGGCACAGCACCTGGGTGGCACCCGCCGCGACCGCCGAGTTGAGGTGCATCGGGTGGTACGTCGGCAGGTGGTTGAGGGCGACCGTGGCGCCGTCGAGACGGTGGGCGTCGGCGATCTGGGCCGCGTTGACGACGACGTTGCGGTGGCTCAGCCGCACCGCCTTGGGGCGGCCGGTCGTCCCGCTGGTGAACTGCAGCACGGCGGTGTCGCCGGGCCCGGTGCCGGGGTCGGCGGGCGCGCCGGCGCCCGCGGGCAGCGCCCCGATGCGGAGCACCTCCCGCAGCGCGGGCAGCCGGTCGCGTACGGCGGCCAGCCGGGCCTCCAGCGCCGGGTCGACGACGGCGACCGCGGCGCCGCCGAGCGTCAGCACGTGCAGCAGGTCCTCCTCGCGCAGCAGGGGGTTGACCACCGCGACGGTCCGTCCCGCGCGGGCGGCGGCGTGGTAGGCCACCGCGAAGTCCGGGTGCAGGACGGACGCCACCGCCACCACCTCGCCCGCCGCCGTGAGGTCCTGCAGCGCGGCGGCGAAGGAGTCGACGCGCGCGTCGAGCGTCGCGTAGTCCAGCTCCGTGCCGTCGTCGACGATCGCGGGGTGCGCCGGGGCGGCGGCCGCGGCCCGCGCGAGCAACTGGTCGATCCGGTCGGGCAGTTCGTACGGCAGCTCAGCCACGGAGCGCCTCCGCGTGCGCCTTGGCCAGCCTCAGGGTGTTGGTGCTGTTGGTGCTGAGCGCCTTGTGGACGTACTCGCGGGCGTCGGCGACCGTCTTCCCGGCGCCGAGGATCTTCTCCACCGCGGACGGCTTCAGCGTGACCGTGTGCCGGGAGGTGACGCGGACGCCGTCCGTCCCGGGAACGATGGTCCAGCTGCCGGTGTGGGCGGTCATCAGGCCCGGCACGGTGGTCTGCTTGTAGACGATCCGGTCGGGTCCGAACACGACGCGCACCGACTCGGTGGTGTGGGTGGAGCCGTCCCGGGCGCTGGTGTCCATCGCCATGACCTGCACACCCGGCTCGTCCTCGGTCAGGTCCAGGCGGGCCACGTGCGGCAGCCGCTCGGGCCACAGGTCGGCCCGGTCGAGGAAGTCGAACACGTCCTTGCCCTCGGCGGCCATCTCCACGGTGTCCTCGAAGGAGAAGACCAGCTCGTCCAGCTCGCGGTACCGCTCGGCGAGCTCCTTGATGTCGCCCAGCTCGGCCGCGCTGTTGCGGTCCACGGCCGCCGTGATCCACTCGGCGCCGGCCGGGTCGTCGTCGACGGCGGCGAAGTCGTGGTGCAGCTCCAGCAGCGAGGAGCCGCCGTCGACGGGGGAGACCACCCAGGTGCCGCCCATCGCGGCCACCGGCGGGGCGGACACCTCCTGGCGGAACGTGACGGTCAGCGCGGCCGGGTCCAGGGTGCGGCGCGACACCCAGTTCTTGACCGTGCCGTTCGCGAGCGCCCAGATGTGGATGCGCTCGCTGCCCTCGTCCTTCTCCAGGTGCTCGACGTGCACGTTGGGGGCGAAGTACTGGGGCCACTTGGTGACGTCGGCGACGATCCCGTAGACGACCTCGGCGGGCGCGGCCACGGCGATGCTGTGCAGGGTGCGGTGCGGTGTGGTCACGGACACGGATGGACTTCCTTTGCTCGAAAGGGGGGCTCGAAGGGAGGAGGGGCGGGGCACGCGGCTCAGAAGTTGCCGAGGCCGCCGCAGACGTTGAGGGCCTGCGAGGTGATCGAGGCGGCGGTGTCGGAGGCCAGGTAGCCGACCAGGCCGGCCACCTCCTCGGGCGTGGAGTAGCGGCCGAGCGGGATCTTCGCCTGGAACTTGGCGAGGATCTGTTCCTCCGAGGTGTCGTAGGCCGCCGCGTATCCCTCGCGCACGCGCTGCGCCATGGGCGTCTCGACGTAGCCGGGGCAGACGGCGTTCACGGTGATGCCGGTGGGCGCCAGCTCGTTGCCGAGGGCCTTGGTGAAGCCGACCACGCCGTGCTTGGAGGCGGAGTAGGGAGCGCCGAGGACCACGCCCTGCTTGCCCGCCGTGGAGGCGATGTTGATGATCCGGCCCCAGCCGCGCTCCCGCATGCCGCCCTGGGTCAGGACTTCGCGGGTGGCGAGGAAGACGGAGTTGAGGTTGGTCGCGATGACGTCGTTCCACAACTCGTCGGTGATGTCGGCGGTGACGCCGCCGCCGCTGCGCCCGGCGTTGTTGACCAGCACGTCGATCCGGCCGAACGCGCTCACGGCGGCGCCCACCAGCGCCTTCACCGACTCCGGGTCGCGCACGTCGGCGACGGTCCCGTCGGCTTCGTACCCCTCCTCGCGCAGCTGCTTCACGGTCAGCCGCACCGATTCCTCGCCGCGGGCGCAGATGAAGACGGCGTACCCGGCCTCGGCCAGGGTGCGGGCGGCCGCCAGGCCGATGCCGCTGGTGGCGCCGGTGACGAGCGCGGCCTTGCGGTCCTTGAGCTGCTGAGCCATGGGGTCTCTCCTGGGCGTTCGGTGTCGGTGCGCCCCAAGGTGCCGAGCCCCGCTCGAACCGGTGTAGAGCACCGGTGGACGGCCGCCGCTCCAGAACTCCCCGACCGCCGTTCGAGCGCCGACGGCGAGCGTGAACGGCGCCGGGAGGCCCGCAGCGGGACCACCGCAGAGCCACGGCACGACCACCGCAGGAGAGGACCCGTATGACCGTCACCGAGCTGCCGCAGTCCGCCACGGCCGGGCTGTACCAGGAGATCCAGCAGTTCTACGCCCAGCAGATGCACCTGCTCGACGACGGCCGGGTCGAGGAGTGGGCCCGGACCTTCACCGAGGACGGCGTCTTCGCGGCCAACGCCCAGCCCGTCCCGGCCGTCGGCCGCGCCGCGATCACCGAGGCCGCCGCCAAGGCCACCGACGCGTACGCGGCCGCCGGCGTCCAGCGCCGGCACTGGCTCGGTATGGTCTCGGTCGAGTCCGCCACCGGGCAGACGGTCATCGCCCGCTGCTACGCCCTGGTCATCGAGACCCCGCGCGGCGGCCGTCCCGAGATCAAGGCCAGCACCCTGTGCGAGGACCGCATCGTCCGCGCCGACGGCGCCTGGCAGATCCAGGACCGTCAGATCACCCGCGACGACCTCGTCTGACCATCCCCCCAGGGCCGGCCGGCGCCGGCCCTTCCCCCGGCAGTGCCCGCACGCGACTCCCCCGGCGTGCGGGCACTGCTGTGCGCCGTGCGCTGTGCGCTCCGTGCCCTGTCGGGCTGCGCGTTCCGTGCCGTGTGCCCGAGGGGCCGGGGGAGGGCCCGGGAACGCCGCAGGCCGCCGCACCCCGTACGGGATGGGCGGCCTGCGCGCGGGAACGGCTGCCGGCGGGGGCCTATGCGGCCCGGACCGCCGGTGCGGCCCCCAGCTGCTCGTTGATGAACTCCAGCAGCAGCCGCGGCGTGGTCGCCTCGGCCACCGTGTCGTCGGACAGCTGGATCCGGTAGTCGCGCTCGATGACACCGGTCACCTGGAGGACGGCCAGCGAGTCGTAGCCCAGCTCGTCGAAGGGGGTGTCGAGGACGTCGCCGTCCAGGTCGACGCCCTCGTCGACGCCGGCGCACTCACGCAGCAGGTTGGTCAGTTCTTTCAGTTCCATGGAAGTCACCTGTCTGTTGTGGGTATTCAGTCGTCGGCGGTCACGACGGCGGCGGCGTTGAAACCGCCCCTGCCGCGCGCCAGCACGAGCGCCGTGCGCACCGGGCCGCGGCGGACCGCGGTGACCAGGTCGAGGGCGCCGTCGGCCGGTGCCGTGACGTTCACGGTCGGCGGGATCACCGCGTCCCGCACGGACAGCAGCGCGGCGGCCAGGTCGAGCGAGGCGCCGCCCGCCAGCAGCCGGCCGGTCATGGTCTTGGGAGCGGTCACCGGCACCCCGCGCGCGCCGAACAGGGCGGTGAGGGCGTCGGTCTCCTGCCGGTCGAGCTCGGGCACGCCGGCCGCGTCGGCGAACACGACGTCCACGGCGGACGGCGCCAGCGACGCCTCCCCCAGGGCGAGTTCGGCGGCGCGCCGCAGCCCGGGCTCACCACCCCGGCCCGGCGCCGGGTCGAAGGTCGCCGCGTACCCGGCGAGCCGTCCGTACACCCGAGCCCCGCGGGCCCGGGCCGCCTCGGCGTCCTCCAGCACGAGGATCGCGCCGCCCTCGCCGACGACGTACCCGGACGCCTCCGCGTCGAAGGGCAGGTACGCCCGCCCGGGGTCCGCCACCGTGCTCATCCGGCCGCCCGTGAGCTGGGCGGTCCAGCCCCAGGGGCAGATCGCGCCGTCCACGCCGCCGCTGACGATGAGCTTGCTGCCCTTGCGCAGCTGGCGCCGCGCCTGGGCGACGGCGTCGAGCCCGCCCGCCTGCTCGGTGACCAGCACACCGCTCGGCCCGCGCAGCCCGTGCCGGATGGAGATCTGGCCGGTGTTGACGGCGTAGAACCAGGCGTACGACTGGTAGGCGCTGACGTACTGGCCGCCCTTGCTCCACAGCGCCTGCAGCTCGCGCTGCCCGTACTCGAAGCCGCCCGCGGAGGCGGCCGTGACCACACCGGCGGAGTACGGCGGCAGTTCGTCGGGGGAGGCGCCGCTGTCCTCGACGGCCTCCTTGGCCGCGGTGAGGGCGAGGCGGGTCATGTGGTCGGTGGCCGGCAGGAGCCGGCTCGGGATGTGCTCGGCGGGGTCGAAGCCCGGCACCTCGCCCGCCAGCCGCGCCGGGTAGCCGGACGCGTCGAAGCGGGAGACCGGACGGATGCCGCTCTCGCCGGCCAGCGTCGCCCGCCACCACGCCTCGGTACCCAGGCCGTTGGGGGCGGTGACGCCGATGCCGGTGAAGACCGCGGTCGTCGTGGCGAGTGCGGTGGTCATGCGGCCCTACTCTCTGTCGTGCGGTCCGGATGCCCGGGCCTGGTGAGCACGATGGCGCTCTGGAAGCCGCCGAACCCGCTGCCCACGCTGAGCACCGTGTCGATGGTCTTCTCGCGCGCCACGACCGGCGTGTAGTCGAGGTCGCACTTGGGGTCGGCCTCGTGCAGGTTGGCGGTGGGCGGCACCACGCCGTGCTCGATGGCGAGCGCGGACGCCGCGATCTCCAGGGACCCGATGGCGCCGAGCGAGTGCCCGATCATCGACTTGATCGACGACACGGGCGTGGCGTAGGCGTGCTCGCCCAGGCTGCGCTTGAACGCGGCGGTCTCGTGCCGGTCGTTCTGCAGCGTGCCCGAGCCGTGGGCGTTGATGTAGTCGACGGCGGTCCCGGGCAGGCCGGCCTCGTCGAGCGCGACCGTGATCGCCTCGGCCATCTCGGCGCCGTCCGCCCGCAGACCGGTCATGTGGTACGCGTTGGAGCGCGAGGCGAACCCCGCGATCTCGGCGTACATGTGCGCGCCGCGGGCGACGGCCCGCTCGTACTCCTCCAGGACGAAGACGGCGCTGCCCTCGCCCAGGACGAAGCCGTTGCGCGACTTGTCGAAGGGGCGGGAGGCGGTCTCCGCCTCGTCGTTGCGGTTGGAGGTCGCCTTGATGGCGTCGAAGCAGGCGACGGAGATCGGCGAGATCGGCGCCTCGGTGGCCCCGGCGATCATCACATCGGCACTGCCTTCGCGGATCAGCTCGACGGCGTGGCCGACCGAGTCGAGCCCGGAGGTGCAGCCGGTCGACACCACGGCCGTCGGCCCCTGCGCACCGAACTCCCAGGCCACCTCGGCGGCGAAGGAACTCGGCACGAAGCTGTCGTACAGGTGCGGGACGGCCCGCTCGTGGTCCACCAGCCAGGCTTCCCCGTCGTCGCTGACGGCCGCGTACTCGTAGTCGAGGCTGGTGGTGGCGCCGACCGCGCTGCCGATGGTGACACCGGTGCGGAACGGGTCGGTGCCCGCCGGGCCGAGGCCGCTGTCCGAGACCGCCTCGCGGGCGGCGACCAGGGCGAACTGGGCGGCTCGGTCGAGCCGTTCGCCCTGCTCCTCGGTCAGCCCCTGCGCGACCGGGTCGAAGTCGACCTCGGCGGCGATGCGGGACCGGAAGGCCGAGGCGTCGAAGAGCGAGATCGCCCGGGTCGCGGTGCGGCCCTCGGTCAGCAGGGACCAGTACTCCTTGGTGCCGACGCCCCCGGGGGCTACCACACCGATTCCGGTAATGACGACGCGTCGGCTCATCGGGCCTCCTCGGTTCGCGGGTCGCGGGGGATCGCCCCGGGAGAATGCAGCACGGCTGCGTCACCTCTCTGATCGGTCAGCTGTCGCCATGAGTCTCGACGCGGCGTCTTGATCCGCGCTCGACTCGTCTTGGAACGGCCCCCGCAACTCCTCGGCCACCTCGCGCAGCAGCCGCGGCACGGACCGCTCCCGTACGAAGAAGTGGCCGCCCGGCAGGGTCTGGAGCCGGAACCCGGCGTCCGTGTAGTCCGCCCACTCGGCCATGTCGGCCAGCGGCGAGATCGGGTCGTCCCGTCCGGCCAGCGCGGTCAGCGGGGTGCGCAGCCGCGTGGCCGCCCCCGCCCGGCACAGCGACTCGGCGAGCCGCAGGTCGTCCCGCAGGGCCGGCACCACCCGCCGCCGCCACAGCGCGACGTCACGGCCGGCGGCCTCCGCGGGTATCGCGTCCAGATCGACCAGCAGCTCCAGCAGTTGCCGGTCCGCCAGGTCGGCGCTGCGCACCAGGAGATTGCGCAGATGCGGCGGGGGCACGGCCCCGACCACGAGCCGCGCGGGCGGGTGCAGGCCGTCCTTCTCCAAGGCCAGCGTCAGCGCGTGGGCGACGAGACCGCCGAGGCTGTGCCCGTAGAGCAGATACGGCCGGTCCAGCAGCGGCAGGATCAACTCCTGCAGCTCGGTCATGAGTTCGGCGGCGTCCGTTATCCTCGGCTCTCGGGAGCGCGGCCCGCGTCCCGGCAGCAGTACCGGGACCACCTCGGCGGCGTCGCCGAGGTCCCGCTGCCAGCGGGCGAAGGACGAGACACCGGCGCCCGCGTGGTGGAAGCAGAACAGCCAGGGCGCCGCCATCTCCGAACTCGTCCGGAGCCTCATTCCCCGATCAGGGCCACGGCCCGGGTCCAGCCCGCTCCCGCACCGGCGATCTTCACGGGGAAGCAGGACACCCGGAAGCCGTGCGCGGGCAGGGTGTCGAGCTGGGCGAGCCGCTCCACCTGGCAGTACTCGCGGCGCCGCCCGGCGAAGTGGGCCGGCCACAGCACCGAGCGGTCGCCGGTCTCCTGGTAGGCGCGGATCATGTGGCCGAAGGGGGCGTCCAGGCTCCAGGCGTCGGTACCGATGACGCGCACGCCGAGGTCCAGGAGGTGGTCGGTGGCCGGGCCGTCGAGCCCGGCGAAGTCGGTGAAGTACCGCGAGGTGCCGGCGTGCACGGAGGCACCGGTGTGCAGCAGGACGATGTCCAGCGGGCGCGGCACGTATCCCGCGTCGGCGATCGCCTTCTCGATCCGGTCGACGCCGATGACACCGGTGCCGACGTCGCTGACGTCGAGGACCACGGCCGGGCGCAGGAACCAGTCGAGCGGCATCTCGTCGATGTTCCGCGGGCGTCCGTAGGAGCCGACCGAGCCGTAGTGCGAGGGCGCGTCCACATGGGTGCCGGTGTGGCTGGTCAGGGTGAGCGTGTCCAGCGAGAGCAGTTCACCGCCCGGCAGGTCGGCGGGGTCGAAGTCGAGACCGAAGTGCTCCTTCATCTCCGCCGCCATGTGCCGGGCCCCCTCGGCCGGCGTCATGATCTCGTGGACGATCGGGTCCGGCTCCCACCCCGACGCGTCCACGGCGGACGACAGGTCGATGACTCGCAAGGTGAACCCCCAGGTTCGGTAGGAGAGTTTCGGGGGCACCGTGCGGCCACACCCTGGAGGACCGGTCGAGTCGCGCACGCGCCGGGCCGCCCGCCCGCCGGGAAGGGGGCGGGGGGACCGACGGCGTCGCGGCGAGCGCCGCGGTCAGGCGGCGAACAGGTCCAGCGTGCGGCGCCCCGCGGAGGTCGCCGCGTCCAGGAAGGGGTCCCCGGCGAGCACCGCGTGGTGGAGCTGCCGCAGCCGCGTGGAAGGGTCCAGGCCCAGCTCGTCGGCGAGGCCGCGGCGCAGGTTCTGGTACACGTCCAGCGCCTGCCACTGCCGTCCCGACCGGTACAGCGCCACCATGCACTGGGCGTGCAGCCCCTCGTGCAGCGGGTGCCGGGCCGTCAGCGAGGTCAGTTCCGCCAGCAGCTGCATGTGGCGCCCGAGGCGCAGATCGCAGTCGATGCGCTGCTCCAGCACCTCCAGCCGGCTCTGCTCCAGCCGCACCAGCTCGATCTCCAGGAGCGGGCCGAGCCGTACGTCGACCAGGGCCGGCCCGCGCCACATGGCGAGCGCGTCCCGGTACAGGGCGGCGGCCGTGGTGTCGTCGCCCCGGTCGGCCTCGGACCGGGCGGTGGCCACCAGCCGGTCGTACTCGTGCACGTCGACCGCGCCGGGCTGCACCTCGAGCAGGTAGCCGCCGTGCCGGGTGGCCAGCACGTCCCGGGCGCCGTAGGGGCTGTCCGGGCCGAGCGCCTTACCGATCAGCCGGCGCAGCTGGAGGATGTAGGTCTGCAGCGTGGTCAGCGCGCTGCGGGGCATGTCGCCGCCCCAGATCTCCTCCATCAGCGTCGGCACGGGCACGACCTGGTTCGTGTACACGGACAGCAGGGCCAGGATCTGCCGGGGCTTGCCGGCGCTCGGGACGATCGATGTGCCACCTGTTTCGGCCATCAGCGGGCCGAGCACCTTGATCTCCATCGTGGATTCCTCCGGGGTTGGATCCGCCGGACCTCCCCGTCGTATCGGGCCCGGCTGCAACACCCTCCGAAGCTCTCATCGGGGTCCGTTCCCGGCCAGTGCGAGGCTCCTGAACCCGGCATGCGGCTCTCCCCGTGACAGGTGTGAAAGTTTCATGTGCATCGCGTGACCGTGGCACTGGGGAGTCACGGATTCCGGCGGCAGGGTTCTCGGTGTCGGCACGACCGGAAACCGGGTGCCGACGGGGGGGTTCCCCCAACGTCAGCTCACTGACCAAGGGATGGATGTCATGCAGGGGAACATGATTGTCACGGGTGCCGGCCAGGACGACCTCGTCATCGAGGAGTTCGGGCGGAGCGCGATCGTCGGGCAGGTGCCGAGGCTGTGCCTCGGCTGCGGAGTGGCGCTTCCCGAGTCCGCCAAGTCCGCCCAGTACACCGCCTGATGGGCGTCGGCCGGACCGCCGTCCCCCTGCTGGGGTTCAAGCCGCACCTGCGGGTCGAGCAGGTGCCCGGTGAAGCGGTCTACCTGATCTCCGACCAGCGGGTGACCGCCCTGCACGGCCAGCAGATCAGCCGGCTCGCGCCCCTTCTGGACGGCACCCGGCCGCTGGAGCGGATCGCCCGCGACGCCGCGGACACGCTGCCCGCCGGACAGGCGGCCCGGCTGGTGTCCCGGCTGAGCGGCGCCGGACTCCTGTGCAACCGCGCCGAGCGCGTCGTGGAGCCGGAGCGGGCGGCCGAGGAGGCCTACTGGGAGGCGGGCGGCCTGGACGGCGACCGCGCTGCGGCCGCCCGCACGGACGGGACGGTCCAGGTGCTCGCGGTGGGGGGTGTCGACGCCGCCGAACTGTCCGCCTGCCTCGAGGCCGTCGGCCTCGCGACGGCCGAGCCCGGGTACGAGGCGGACGCCGCCCTCGCGGTGGTCCTCTGCGACGACTACCTCGACCCGGCGCTCGCCGCCGTGGACGCCGAGTTCCGCGCGGCCGGCCGGCGCTGGCTGCCGGTGAAGACCGAGGGCACCGAACTGTGGCTGGGTCCGTTCCTCGGCGGCGGGGACGGCCCCTGCTGGTCCTGCCTGGCCGAACGCCTGTGGCGGTCCCGCCCCGTGGAGGCGCACATCCAGCGGATGCTGGGCCGGTCCGGCCCGGTGCCGCGCCCCTCCTGCTCGCTGCCCGCGTCCCGGCTGACGGCGCTGCACCTGGCCGCGCTGGAGGCCGCCAAGTGGCTGGCCGGATACCGGCACGCGAGCCAGCAGGCATTGCGCACCCTCGACAGCCTGACGCTGGCCGGGGAGCAGCATCCGGTGAGCCTGCGCCCGCAGTGCGCGACGTGCGGCGAGCCGGGCATGGCCGCCGCCCAGGTGCAGACCCCCGTGGTGCTGCGCTCCCGGCTCAAGACGGACACCGGCGGCAACGGCCACCGCAGTCTCGGCCCGCGGCAGCTCCTGGACCGCTACGGGCACCTGGTGGACCCGATCACCGGGCTGGTCCGGGACATCACCCGCTATCCGTGCGGTCCGGAGTTCCTCAACTCCTACTGCGCCGGACTCAACCCGGCCGTCGCCGGCCAGGGGATCGGGGCGATCCGCGGCGGGCTGCGCGCCGCCGTGGGCGGCAAGGGGGCCACCGCGCTCCAGGCCCGGGTGAGCGCGCTGGCGGAGGCGCTGGAGCGGCACTCCGGGTACGCGGAGGGCGGCGAGGCGACGGTGCGCGGCAGCTACCACGCGCTCCGGGACCGCGCCGTCCACCCCGACACCGTCCAGCTGTACGACCCGAGGCAGTACGCCGGACGCGCCGAGTGGAACGAGGCCCACGGCCCGTTCCAGTATGTGTGCGAGCCCTTCGACGACGACCGGGAGACGGACTGGACGCCCATGTGGTCGCTGACCGAACGGCGCCGGAAACTGCTGCCGACGGCACTGCTCTACTACGGGGTGCCGCAGCCGCAGGGCGCCTTCACCTGCCTGGCCACCTCCAACGGCACGGCGGCGGGCGGCACCCTGGAGGACGCCGTGCTCCAGGGGTTCCTGGAACTCGTCGAACGCGACGCCCTCGCCCTGTGGTGGTACAACCGCACCCGACACCCCGCGGTGGACCTGGACGCCTTCGACGACCCCTGGATCACCGAACTGCGCCGCGTGCACGCCTCGCTGGGCCGTGAGGTCTGGGTGCTCGACATCACCGCCGACCTCGGCATCCCGGTGATGGCCGCGGTCTCCCGGCGCACCGACGGCGGACCTGAGCACATCATGTTCGGCTTCGGCGCCCACCTCGATCCGCGCGTCGCCCTGCGCCGCGCCCTGACCGAGCTGAACCAGATGATGCCGCACGTCCTCGAGGACGCCCCCGAGTGCATGACCGTCACCCGGGACGCCGATGTCGCCCACTGGCTGCGGACCGCCACCACGGCCGCCCACCCGTACCTGCTGCCGGACGGCTCGTCCCCCACCGGGCCCGACACGCACGCGTACACCCCCCGCGACGATCTGCGAGAGGACATCGAGGCCGCCGTGGCCCTCCTGCGGGAGCACGGGATGGAGCTGCTCGTGCTGGACCAGACACGTCCCGACGTGGGCCTTCCCGTGGTCCGGGTCGTCGTGCCCGGTCTGCGCCCGCACTGGGCCCGGTTCGCCCCGGGCCGTCTCTTCGACGTGCCGGTGGCTCTCGGCAGACGCGCCGAACCCACCCGGTACGAGGACCTCAACCCCGTACCGCTGTTCCTGTAGGCCCGCCGCCCGACCTCACCCCCCGTACACCCGGAAGGACCCCCATGCGCATCGACCGGCTCGCGGCCCCCGAACTCTCGGAGCTGTGGTCGCTGCGCGAGGACGTCACGGTCGGGTTCGACGGCGACGACGTGCTGCTGCGCACGCCGTGGGGCCGGCGTACCGTCCCCCGGCCCGCGCGCTCCGTCCGCGAGGCGCTGCGCCGGATGCTGCTCGGTCCGGTCTCCCTCGCCAACGTGGTCCCCGGATTCCCCGGCTACGACGTCCCCGAGGAGCACTGGGACGACGCGTCCCGGGAGCTGCTCACCGTCCTCGACGCGCACCAGGACGTGGTGGTCCGGCACCTGGCGGTCGGTGCCACCCTGTGCCTGAGCGTGCTGCCCGTGGCGCCCGGGGCCGGCTTCCGCCCGGCGTCGGCGGAGCCGGGCGGCCGGGCGCGGCTGCGGGACGACGTCCTGGCCCGGCGCGAGGGACGCACCACGGTCCTGTACTCCCCGCGCCTGCACCACCGCCTCGAACTGCACGGTCCCGAGGCCGACCGCCTCCTCGACCGGCTGAGCGGCCGTCGCGACGGCACCCCGGCACATCCCCCGCCGGCCGTCGCCCGCGCCGCACGCTGTTACGCGGCCGCCGCCGGACTGCTCGCCGAACGCGTCGCACCCGGCGGCGGACTGCCGCGGTCCGCCCAGGGGCTACTGAACGGTAAAGAAGATTCTTTATGATTCCGAACCGGGACTGTGCTGTGACCAAGCACTGTGGACCATGGGGGAATTTTGGGAATATTCGAAAACGGCCGCGCGGACGGGCAACCCGCGCCGGCCGGCAGTCAGGAACTACCGCCGCGTAAGGCGATAGCCATCACCGCGGTGGTTCTCGTCGGATTCTTCGTCATCGACGGCTCGTACGTCTGGGCCGAACACCCGCCCGCTTGGCAGCTCGGAGCCGCCCTGTTCGGCTTCGCGGCCATCCTCCTGCTGCAACTGGGCCACTCCTTCCCCAGGTTGTTCCCCGTCGCGCCCCGCTACCGGGTCGCGACGTGGGTGCTGCAGGGCCTGCTCGCCTATCTGCCGATCATGCGGTTCGGCGTGGCGTGGGGCGGTATGACGGAGTTCCTGACGGCCTCGGCGGTGCTGGTGTTCTCGGCCGAGATCGGCTGGCCCCTGTTCTGCCTCTGCGTCGTCGGGGACAGCGCGGTCTTCTTCCACTTCGCCGACGGCTGGGCCACGATCGCGTACAACACGACGGAGGCCGTGCTGATCCCGCTGATCGTGATCGGCCTGTCGCGGATGTCGGGCATGATCGTCCACCTGCACCGCTCCCGCGCCGAACTCGCCCGTCTGGCCGTCGACGGCGAACGGCTGCGCTTCGCACGGGACCTGCACGACGTGCTCGGCTACAGCCTCTCGGCGGTCTCCCTCAAGTGCGAACTGGCCTACCGTCTGCTCGCGGACGCCCCGGCGATGGCGCGGGACGAACTGACCGGGGTGCTCCGCACCTCCCGCAAGGCGCTGGCCGACGTGCGGTCGGTGAGCCGGGGGTACCGGGAGATGTCGCTCTCCGGCGAGGCGGACGCGGCCGTGTCGATGCTGGCCGCGGCCGGGATCAGGGCCGACGTGGGCTACGACTGCGGGCAGTTGCCGGGTCCGGTGGACACCGCGCTCGCGGCGGTGCTGCGCGAGGGCCTGACGAACATGCTGCGGCACAGCAAGGCCGAGCACTGCGTGATCAGGGCCGAGGCCCATGACGCCACCGCGCGCCTGAGTGTCGTCAACGACGGCGTCGGACGCGCGTCCCGGGTCGTGCACTCGGTCGCCGACGGGGGGCTCGCCGTCCTGGAACGGCGGATCCGCGCGCTCGGCGGTTCGCTCCGTCACGCACCGGACGCCGACGGCTGGTTCCGCATCGAGGCCGCGGTGCCGCTGAGCGAGCCGGCCCTGCCCGAGCCCGCCTCCTCCCGCCCCGCCCGGCGCGCCGCGTCCGGCGACGACGACGAGGCGCAGGCGTACGAGTGCGTGTACCCGGACATGGTGCCGACGGCGGCCACGGCGATCACCTCCGCCGTCCTCCTCGGCTACTTCGTGGCCTCGGCGGTCCTCGCTCTCTCCTTCGAGCCGGGCCCTGGACGGATGGCCGCGAGCGCGGCCTGGCTCGTGGGCGCCTGCGCCCTTCAGGTCGCCCAGTCGTTCCACTGGCGCCTGCCGTGGTCGGCGTGGTGGGCTGGATGGCCGCGGTACGCGGCGCTCGCACTGCAGGCGGCGTTCCAGTTCGTCCCGTCCCTGCTGTTCGGGATCGAGTGGCTGGGACTGCCCGGCTTCGTCGCGGGCTCCGCCCTCCTCGTGCTGCCCGCTGCCGCCGCCTGGCCGGTGGCCGCCGGCGTCGTCGCGAGCAGCACGCTCACGCTCTACCTCGTCGGCAACGCCACCCAGGACATCATCTACCTGTCCGCCTACGACGTGATCTGCGCACTGGTCGTCTTCGGCCTGTCCCGCATGGCCCAGCTCGCCTTCGAACTGCACTGGTCGCGCGCCGAGATCGCCCGGCTCGCCGTGATCACCGAACGCCTCCGCTTCGCCCGTGACCTGCACGACCTGCTCGGGTTCAGCCTCTCCGCGATCACCCTCAAGTGCGAACTGGTCCGCAGGCTGGCCGAGGACAAGCCGGTGCAGGCCCAGGGGGAACTCACCGAGGTGCTCCAGATCGTCCGGCAGGCGCTGGCCGACGTACGGACGGTGGCGGGCGGCACCCACCGGATGAGCCTGAGCGCGGAGGCCGAGAGCGCGGTGACCATGCTGGCCGGCGTCGGCATCCAGGCACAGGTCCGGCTCCACTGCGGTGAGCTGCCCGGCGACGTCGACACCGTCCTCGCGACCCTGCTGCGGGAGGGGATGACCAACGTCCTGCGGCACAGCCAGGCCAAGCGGTGCCTGATCACCGCCGAGCGCGTGGCGGGGGCGGTACGGCTCTCACTGGTCAACGACGGGGTGCACGGCTCCGGAGAGCCCGTGCTCGACTCCCGTGGCGGCGGGAGCGGCATCGGGAACCTGTCGACGCGCGTGACGGCGGTCGGCGGCTCCCTTTCGGCGGGACCGCGGACGGACGGCTGGTTCGAACTGGCGGCTGAGGTGGAGCTCGCGCCGGCGGGTTAGCGGCGCACCGGGGCGCCGGCCCTGCCCGGCGCCCCTACTGGGCCCGCAGCCAGCCCGCCTCGCGGGCGATGCGGATCGCGTCCACCCGGTTGCGGGCGTTGAGCTTGCTGACGGCCGAGGTCAGGTAGTTGCGCACGGTCCCGGAGGACAGGTGGAGCCGCGAGGCGATGTGGGACGGCTCATGACCCTCCGCCGCGAGTTGCAGGACCTCCTGCTCCCGCCCGGTGAGCGGGGACGGCCCGGAGTCCAGCGTGGCGAGGGCCAGTTGGGGGTCGATGACCCGCTCACCCGCGGCGACCTTGCGGATCGCGTCGCACAGCGCGTCGGGGTCGGAGTCCTTCGGCAGGAAGCCGGAGACGTGGGCCGCCAGGGCCCGCCGCAGGTTCCCGGGTCTGCCCAGGCTGGTGAGGATCAGGGTGCGGCACTCCGGCACGGATTCGTGCAGCGAGGCCGCGGCGGTGATGCCGTCGGTGCCGGGGAGGTCGATGTCGAGAACGGCGACGTCCGGTCGCAGCGCGAGGGCGGTCGGCACGATGTCGGAGCCGGACGACAGCTCCGCCACGATCTCCAGTCCCGCTTCCAGCTGGATCAGCGAGACCAGCGCCTTGCGCAGCATGTGCATGTCCTCGGCTATGAGAACTCGTACCACTCATGCCCCCCGTGTCTCAGTTGAATCAGACTCGGCCAAGTATGCCGCACACGCTGATCGATACGGATGGCCGGAATCAGTAGCTTCGCGACACACCCTTTCGCGACCTCTCCACCGAAGCTCCAGTGGTTCTCCGGCGCTTCTCCGGCCTGCCCTCCCATCCTCCCTGCCACCCCGGCCGCCGACCGGCCGGAGGTGAAGGGAGAGGCGACCGAGATGAACGGATACCGCGGCTTGAAAGGTGTGCTCTGACATGGCCCGATGGAAGCGTCCCGGCCACTGGCGCCGTCGGCTCGGCCGCTGGCTGCGACCGGTGGGACACGCCCTCATGGTCCACGGCGGCGTCGATCTGTACCTCGCGGCGGCGGACAGCACCCGGGCCGGGCTCCGCGGCCTCGGCGACGGCTTCCCGCTGATGGCCGCCGTCGACGCCGACGGCCCGCCGCCCGGCCACCCGGAACGACTGCGCCCCGACCTCCCGCTCAGCCCGCAGGAGATGGACCTCCTGCACGATCTGCTCGACGGGGCGCCGCGGTTCCGCCGATGACCGGACCAGGGCCGACCAGCACGATCGATCGTCAAGTGTTCGTCAAGGACCGGCACGCAGAGTAGGAGTGGACAGGCATTCGCACCGGCGCAGGGGGAGCAGGGTATGACAGCGGCGACGAGCTTCACACGCGCACTGGCACAGCGGTTCTCCGCGAGTGCCGGGGACACCGCGCTGCTCTGCCTGGACGAAACCGGCCGGGCCACCGCCCACGACTACCGCGAACTGGACGCCCGGGCCCGCACCGTGGCCGCAGCGCTGCGCGGGCGCCGGGCCGCGGGCGTCCCGGTCCTGGTCGCCACCGACAGCGGCCCGGACACGGTGGCGGCCCTGCTCGGCTGCCTGTACGCGGGGGCAGTCGCGGTCCCCGTACCCCCACCGGACGCCTCGCGGGCCGCCGCCGAACGCACCGCCGCCATCGCCGCGGAGACCGACGCGCCCCTGCTGCTCACCCACTCCGCGCACGCCCCCGAGTTCTCCCGCCGGCTCGCCGACGCCGGACGCTCCGCGGTCGTGTGCCTCGCGGTCGACCACCTGCCGGCCGCCGCCGCCGACGGGGAGCCGCCCGCCCCCGGCCCCGGGGACACCGCCCTCATCCAGTACACCTCCGGCAGCACCGCCGCCCCGCGCGGCGTCCGTGTCACGCACGCCAACCTGCTCGCCGTCATGCGGGCGCTCCAGGACGCCCTGCGCACGGACCGGACGGCCCGCATCGGCGGCTGGCTGCCGCTCCACCACGACCTGGGCCTCATCGGCCAGCTCCTGCACCCCCTCTGGCTCGGCGCCACCGCGGTCCTCATGCCCCAGAGCCTGTTCGCCGCCGACCCGCTGCGCTGGCTGCGCGAGGTCGCCCGGCACGGCGTCACCGTCACCGCCGCCCCCGACTCGGCGTACGCCCGCTGCCTGGCCGCCGTCACCGACGCCGACCTCGCGGAGCTCGACCTCGGCCGGCTGACGGTCGCCGTCAACGCGTCCGAGCCCGTCTCGGCCGTCACCCAGGACGCCTTCGCACGCCGCTTCGCCGCCGCGGGCCTGCGCACCGGCGCGCTGGTCGCGGGCTACGGCCTCGCCGAGGCGACCCTGCTGGTCAGCGTCGGCGGCCCGGGCCCGGCGCGGACCACCACCGTCGGCGCCGCCGCACTGGACCACGGCACGCTCACCCCTCCCGTCCCGGGCCGTCCGGTGCGCACGGTCGTCGGCTGCGGCCGCCCGGCCCCGGACACCGTGCGCATCGTCGACCCGGACACCTCCGCGGTCCTCACGGACGGAACGGTCGGGGAGATCTGGGTCCGCGGCGCGGCGGTCACGGCCGGATACTGGCGCCGCCCCACGGAGACCGCCGCCGCCTTCGACGCGGTCACCGCCCGCGGCGAACACGGCTTCCTGCGCACCGGCGACCTCGGTGCCCTGTCCGACGGCGAGCTGTACGTCACCGGCCGTATCAAGGACGCCCTCCTGATCGACGGCCGAACCCTGCACCCCCAGGAGGCCGAACGTCAACTGGCGCGCACCGGAGCCCCGTTCGGATCGGCCGTCGTGCTCGCCGCTCCCGCCGAACGGGAGGAGATCGTGGCCATCCAGGAGGTCCACGGCACCGGCTGGAGCACCCGTCAGCTGGCGGACCTGGCCGACCGGGTGCGGGGCCGGCTGCACGGCGAGTTCGGCGCCGACCCCGGCCGGGTGGTCCTGGTCCGCCCCGGCACCGTCCGCCGCACGACCAGCGGCAAGGTCCGCCGCTCCCTGATGCGCGACCTGTACCTGCGCGGCGAGTTGAGGCCGCTGTACGCCCGCGCGGCGGAGGGAGGGCTCAGCCCGTGACCGTGGAACTCCGTGAGCGGGACGACGTCCGCCGCCGGGCCGCCCGCCTCGAACGCCGGCTCGGCGACCCCGGCGACCCCACCAACCCCCTCGGCTTCCGGGCCCTCCTCACCGCCGACGACGCCTGCGAACTCCTGCCGGACGCGGAGGCGTTGCTCGACGACGAGGGGTTCGGCGCGGAGCTGGTCCCGGTCGCGCTGGGCGGCCGGCTGCACGACGCCGAGAGCCTCGTCCACGTGCTGCGCCCCGTCTTCCGCCGCGACGTGGCCCTCGGCTTCGGTTACGGCATCACCTCGCTGTTCGCGGCGGCCCCGGTCTTCGCCGCCGGATCGCCGGCCCAACGCGCCCACGTGGCACGGCTGCTGGCGTCCGGCGGCCGGGCCGCGATCGTGCACCGCTCCCTCGCGCACGGCACCGCGATGCTCCGCGGCGAGGTCGACGCCCTGCCGGACGGCGACGGCTACCTGCTGCGCGGCCGCAAGGACGTCGTCGTCAACGCCGACCGGGCGGGCGCGGTCGTCGCCTACGTCCGGACCGATCCCGCGCCCGGCCCGGCCGCCCACTCGGTGCTGCTGCTCGACCCCGACGCCCTGCGCGGCGACGGGCTCAGACTGCTCGGCCGCCGCCCCACCACCGGCATGCGCGGCTGCCGCTTCGCCGGATACGAGTTCGAGGACTGCCGGGTCTCCGGCGCCGCCCTGGTCGGCGCGGAGGGCGCCGGCGTACGCCTCGCCCTGCGCACCTTCCAGCTCAACCGCACCCTCATCACCGGCGCGGTGATCGCCTCCGTGGACACCGTGCTGCGCTCGGCGCTGCGCACCGCCCTCGCCGCCGGCGCCCTCGGCCGACGGCAGCGCGGCGTCCTGGCGGGCGTGTTCGCGGACCTCCTGGCGAGCGACAGCTGCGCCACCGCCGTACTCCGCGCCCTGTCCCTGCTCCCGGACAGCGCCCATCTGGCCGCAGCCGGACTCAAGTACCTCGTGCCCGACCTGCTCCGCGACGATCTCGAGGAGCTGGCCACGGTGCTCGGCGCCGGCGGCTACAGCCGTGACACCGACCAGGGCATGCTCTCCAAACTGCTGCGCGACCTGCCCGCCGCCGGTCTCGGCCACGCCGGCACCGCCTCCTGCCAGGCCGTCGTCATCCCCCAGCTGCCCCTGCTCGCCCGCACCTCCTGGGGCGTCGAACCCGAGCCCGCCGACGCCCTCTTCGCCCCCGGCGCCCGGGTCCCCGCCCTCGACCTCACCGCCCTCCAGGTGGCCGGCGGCGGCGACTTCCTTGCCGCGGCGCTCGGCGCCGGCGCCGACCGCCTCGCCGGGGACACCGTCCCGGGCCCGTACGGCACCATCCTGCGCACCATGGCCACCGCCTTCCGGGATGCCCTGCGGGAGCTGCGGGACGACTGCCGCGCCGTGGAGCCGGGCGACCGGGCGGCACTCACCGGCCCCGCCATGGCCGCACGCGCCGACCGCCACGCGGTGCTCTGCGTGATCGGGGCCGCCCTCGCCACCTGGGAACGGCACACCGAGGGCTTCCTCGCCGACCCGGCCTGGCTCGTCCTGGCGCTGCACCGGCTGGGCCGCCGGCTCGGCCTCACCCTGCCACCCCTCCCCGCGGACTGCGTCGACCGCGTGATGGAGGAACTGCTGGCGCGCTTCGCCGCCGGCCGCGGTCTCGACCTCCACGACGCGCCCCTGGCGGAAGCAGGTATCCCGTGAACAGTCCCGCCGTAGCGGCGCCCCTCCACATGCCCGGGCCGGACAGCCCGTGGAGCCGGGTCAGGCAGTCCATGGCCTGGCACGGCCACGTCGTCGTCCACGCGTCGTGGCGCGGCTGGCTGCCCGCCACCCTGGCCGACCCCCGGCTGCGCCCGGTGCTCGGCGCCCGCGACTGGCAGCGGCTGCACGCCCTGACCGACCCGCAGGCCCGCGACCGCTTCGCGGCCTCCCGGCTGCTGCTGAAGCACACGGCCGGAGCCGTCCTGCAGACCCCGCCGGACGCGGTGGAACTCGCGTCCAAGGCGGGCGGACGTCCGTATCTGCGGGGCTGCGACCAGATCGAGGTGAGCCTCAGTCACACCGGCGACCTGCTGGTGGTCGGCCTGAACCGGCGCGGCCGGATCGGCGTCGACACCGAGCGGAGCGACCGCCGCATCCAGTACTCGGCGGTCGAGCGCCATGTGTGCACCCCGGCCGAGCGCCGCCGCCTGGCCGCCCTCCCCGAGGAGGAGCAGCAGCGCGACCTCCTGCGCACCTGGGTCCTGAAGGAGGCCTACACCAAGGCGCTCGGGCAGGGCATGCGGATGGGTTTCACCCAGTTCGGCTTCGACCCGGACCACCGCGCGCTGCTCACCCCGACGGGCACCCCGGCCTCGCACGGCGAGTGGTCCTTCGGCACCTTCGGGCTGGACGGCGGCCATCTGATCGGCGTGGCCTGCCACGACGCGGGCTACGGCGACGAGGGCGACACGGCGGTCTCCACCATGCTCGACGAGGGATTCCTCGGCGAGGTCGTCGACCTGGTCGGCCGGACCTCGCGCTGAGCACGGGTGCGCGGGCGTACCGGGGCCGTGCCGCGCGTACCGGACAATGAATCCCGTGAGCGATGTGAGACATGTGCTGGTCCTGCCCGACCGCGACGCCGCGGACGAGGCGGCGGAGGCACTGGGGGAGCGGTTCGGCCTCGACGAGGAACCGCGGATCGTGCGGGACGCGCTGGCGGGGGAGGACGACGCCGAGGACGCCCAGTGGCTGGTGGTGCTGACGGACGAGAAGGAGCGCCTCGACGCGGCGGAGCTGGACTCCTTCGCGGGGGAGTGGGACGGCTGGCGGGAGGAGCCGTGATCCGGCGGCGCGGACGCGTTGTCGGTGCCGCGTGGGATGCTGTCGGTGATGGCCAAGAAGACCACTGACGACGACCTCCTCGCACCCGTCACCCTGGCGGTGGGCCAGGAGGAGCTGCTGCTCGACCGTGCCGTGCGGGAGGTGGTGGCCGCCGCGCGGGCCGCGGACGCCGACACCGATGTGCGGGACCTGACGTCGGACCAGGTGCAGCCCGGCACGCTGGCCGAGCTGACGAGTCCCTCGCTCTTCGCCGAGCGCAAGGTCGTGGTCGTGCGCAACGCGCAGGACCTGTCGGCCGACACGCTCAAGGACGTGAAGGCGTACCTCGGGTCGCCCGCGGAGGAGATCACACTGGTGCTGCTGCACGCGGGCGGTGCGAAGGGCAAAGGGCTGCTCGACGCCGCGCGCAAGGCGGGGGCGCGGGAGGTGGCGTGCCCGAAGATGACCAAGCCGGCGGACCGGCTGGCGTTCGTGCGCGGGGAGTTCCGCGGGTTCGGGCGGTCGGCCACGCCCGAGGCGTGCCAGGCGCTGGTCGACGCGATCGGCAGCGACCTGCGCGAGCTGGCCTCGGCGGCGGCGCAGCTCGTCGCCGACGTCGAGGGGACGATCGACGAGGCCGTCGTCGGGCGCTACTACACCGGCCGTGCCGAGGCCTCCAGCTTCACGGTCGCCGACCGGGCGGTGGAGGGACGTACGGCGGAGGCCCTGGAGGCGCTGCGGTGGTCGCTGGCCACCGGCGTGGCCCCCGTGATGATCACCAGCGCGCTCGCCCAGGGGGTGCGGGCGATCGGGAAGCTGTCGTCGGCGCGCGGTGGCCGGCCCGCCGACCTGGCCCGTGAGCTGGGGATGCCGCCGTGGAAGATCGACCGGGTGCGCCAGCAGATGCGGGGCTGGACGCCGGACGGGGTGGCCGTGGCCCTGCGGGCGGTCGCGGAGGCCGACGCCGGGGTGAAGGGCGGCGGCGACGACCCCGAGTACGCCCTGGAGAAGGCGGTCGTGACCATCGCGCGGGCCGCGCGGTCCCGGGGCCGGGGCTGAGCCGCCCGGCGCGGTGATCCAGTCGCCCCGTGCCTGCCGCGGCGAGGAGAATCGGAGCTGTCAGCCGCACCTCGCCGACGCGTGGAAAGGTGGCGATCGCCATGGCTGAACACCCGCACGCGACCCTCGTCCGCAAGGGGTACGACGCCTTCCTCCGCGTCGACATGGACGCCCTGCGCGGGCTGATGACGGCCGACGTCACGCACCATGTCCCCGGCAGGCACCCGCTGTCCGGGGACTTCAAGGGGCAGGACGCGGTCATCGGCATGTACGAGCGGCTCTTCCAGGAGACCGGCGGCAGCTTCCGCGCGGACCTGCGCGGCGTGTTCGTCGACGGCCGGGGTCACGCCGTCGCGCTGCACCACATCACCGCGGAGCGCGAGGGCAGGCGTCACCACGAGGACGGCTGCCTGGTCCTGCGGATCGTCGGGGACAAGATCACCGACATCGACGAGTGCGTACCGGACCTCGGCAAGTTCGACGACTTCTGGGCCTGAGGCGGCCGCGACGCGGGGAGCATGCCGAAGGCCCCGGCGCCCGCCCTGGGGAAGGGAGGGTGCCGGGGCCTTCGGACCAAGCTGCCGGATCCGCGCCCGCGTGGCGAACGCAGGCCGCGCGCGGATCCTGGGGTGCCGGTCGGGAGCGGATGAGAGAGGGCCCGCTCTGGGTCCTTCCGGCGGTCAGATCAGTAAGGGTCTCAGCCCTTGAGCGCGACGACCTTGGAAGCAAGCGCCGACTTCTTGTTGGCGGCCTGGTTCTTGTGGATGACGCCCTTGGAGACGGCCTTGTCGAGCGCACGCGCGGCAGCGCGCTGCAGCTCGGTGGCCTTCTCGACGTCACCCGCGGCAGCGGCCTCGCGGGCCTTGCGGATCGCGGTCTTCAGGGAGGACTTGACGGCCTTGTTGCGCTGCCGAGCCTTCTCGTTGGTCTTGATCCGCTTGATCTGGGACTTGATGTTCGCCACGAAGGAGCCTTTTCAGGTTCAGGCACGGGGCCGCTCGGGTCCCGTGCCGGTGATCCAAAATTTCTCTGACGTGCCTCGTGCTGAGAGGGCATGAGGCACAGCCATCTACAGTACCAGTGGCCCTGCGAGCGGCCCAAAACGGTCCCCGGTCCCGCCGCGTGGGACCATGGAGACTACGTATCGATCCGACCCGAGGCATAAGGCGCCTCAAGAGACAGGACCCTGCGTGCCCGCGACCCCTAACCATGTGCCCGAGCCGAGCCGTACCGACCCGGCTCTGATCCGCAATTTCTGCATCATCGCGCACATCGACCACGGCAAGTCCACGCTCGCCGACCGGATGCTCCAGCTGACCGGTGTGGTCGAGCAGCGGCAGATGCGTGCTCAGTACCTCGACCGTATGGACATCGAGCGCGAGCGCGGCATCACGATCAAGTCCCAGGCGGTGCGTCTGCCCTGGGCCCCGACCGAGGGCCCCGACCAGGGCACGGCCCACATCCTCAACATGATCGACACCCCGGGGCACGTCGACTTCACCTACGAGGTCTCGCGGTCGCTGGCCGCCTGCGAGGGGACCATCCTCCTCGTCGACGCCGCCCAGGGCATCGAGGCGCAGACCCTCGCCAACCTCTACCTGGCGATGGAGAACGACCTCACGATCATCCCCGTGCTGAACAAGATCGACCTGCCGGCCGCGCAGCCGGAGAAGTTCGCCGAGGAGCTGGCGAACCTGGTCGGCTGCGACCCGGAGGATGTGCTCAAGGTCTCCGCGAAGACCGGTCTCGGCGTTGACGCGCTGCTGAACAAGGTCGTCAAGGAGATCCCGCCGCCGGTCGGTGTCGCCGACGCGCCCGCCCGCGCGATGATCTTCGACTCGGTCTACGACTCCTACCGCGGTGTCGTGACGTACGTGCGTGTCATCGACGGCCAGCTCAACAGGCGCGAGCGCATCCGCATGATGTCGACGGGCGCCACGCACGAGCTGCTGGAGATCGGTGTCACCTCGCCCGAGATGCTGCCGGCCGACGGGCTCGGGGTGGGTGAGGTGGGCTACCTCATCACCGGTGTGAAGGACGTCCGCCAGTCGAAGGTCGGTGACACCGTCACCAGCCAGGCCAAGGGCGCCACCGAGGCGCTCGGCGGTTACAAGGACCCGAAGCCGATGGTCTTCTCGGGTCTGTATCCGCTGGACGGCTCCGACTACCCCGAGCTGCGCGAGGCCCTCGACAAGCTCCAGCTCAACGATGCGGCGCTGGTCTACGAGCCGGAGACGTCCGCGGCCCTCGGCTTCGGCTTCCGCGTCGGCTTCCTCGGCCTGCTGCACCTGGACGTGATCCGGGAGCGGCTGGAGCGCGAGTTCGGGCTCGACCTGATCGCGACCGCGCCGAACGTGGTCTACCGCGTGGTCATGGAGGACGGGACCGAGCACACGGTCACCAACCCCAGCGAGTTCCCCGAGGGCAAGATCGACGAGGTGTACGAGCCGGTCGTGCGCGCCACCATCCTGGCGCCGACCGAGTTCATCGGCTCGATCATGGAGCTGTGCCAGACCCGGCGCGGCACCCTGCTCGGCATGGACTACCTCTCCGAGGACCGGGTCGAGATCCGCTACACCCTCCCGCTCGCGGAGATCGTGTTCGACTTCTTCGACCAGCTGAAGTCCAAGACCCGCGGCTACGCCTCCCTGGACTACGAGCCCACCGGCGAGCAGACGTCGAGCCTCGTCAAGGTCGACATCCTGCTGCACGGCGACAAGGTCGACGCCTTCTCGGCCATCACCCACAAGGACCAGGCGTACGCCTACGGTGTGCGGCTCGTGGCCAAGCTCAAGGAGCTCATCCCGCGGCAGGCCTTCGAGGTGCCGGTCCAGGCCGCCATCGGCTCCCGGGTGATCGCCCGCGAGACCATCCGCGCCATCCGCAAGGACGTCCTCGCCAAGTGCTACGGCGGTGACATCTCCCGCAAGCGGAAGCTGCTGGAGAAGCAGAAGGAAGGCAAGAAGCGGATGAAGATGGTGGGTTCCGTGGAGGTTCCGCAGGAGGCCTTCATCGCGGTGCTCTCCAGCGATGACAGCGCGGGGTCGGCCAAGAGCAAGAAGTAACCGGGGGTAACAACGGGTCGCGTCCGCATTCCGGGCATCGGGGGGCTCGTCGTGCGAAAGTGCGGCGGGCCCCTACGCGTGCGTAGCGTCGCTCTGCGTGGAAAGAGACAGGCCGATGCCCCTTACGCAGCGGGCGGTCGCGCCTTACTCTGATCCCCTGCTCGATAGTTACTCGCGAGTTAAACAAGCGCGCGAACCCCACCGTGAGTCAACCCAGCCGCACCGAGTCAGCCGCACTGTCGCGGGCCCCGGAGGATGTCGTGAGCGACACACAGACCCTGATCGAGAACCGTCCGCCGTCCGTCGCGGCCCTCTTCCTTGAGCGCGTGGCGGCCACACCGGACGCCGAGGCCTACCGCTACCCCTTGCCCTCCACCGGGCAGGGCCCCGACGACTGGAAGTCGCTGAGCTGGGGCGAGGCGGCGCAGCGGGTGTACGCGATCGCGGCCGGCCTGATCGAACTGGGCCTGGGACCGGAGCAGCGGGTGGCGCTGGCGTCCTCCACCCGCGTCGAGTGGATCCTGGCCGACCTCGGCATCATGTGCGCGGGCGGCGCCACCACGACCGTCTACCCGCAGACCAACGCCGACGAGTCGGCGTTCATCCTCGCCGACTCCGAGAGCCGGGTGCTGATCGCCGAGGACGCGGCCCAGGCCGCCAAGGCGGTGGAGAAGCGCGCCGAGCTGCCCGCCCTGACCAAGGTCGTCGTCATCGACCCGGCCGGCGTCGAGACGGACGACTGGGTGACCACGCTCACCGAGCTGGAGCGGCGCGGCACCGCCTACCTGGAGAAGCACCCCCAGCTGATCAAGGAGCGGGTCGGCGCGATCACCAAGGACCAGCTCGCCACCCTCATCTACACCTCCGGCACCACCGGCCGCCCCAAGGGGGTCAGGCTCCCGCACGACAACTGGTCGTACATGGCGAAGGCCATCGCGTCGACCGGCCTGGTCACCATGGACGACGTGCAGTACCTGTGGCTGCCGCTCGCGCACGTCTTCGGCAAGGTGCTCACCTCCGGCCAGATCGAGGTCGGCCACGTCACGGCCGTCGACGGCCGCGTCGACAAGATCATCGAAAACCTGCCGGTGGTGCAGCCGACGTACATGGCGGCCGTGCCGCGGATCTTCGAGAAGGTCTACAACGGCGTCGCGGCCAAGGCCCGCGAGGGCGGCGCGGCCAAGTACAGGATCTTCCAGTGGGCCGCCGAGGTCGCCCGCGAGTACGCCAAGGTCACCCAGGACAACTTCCGCCGCACCGGCACCGCCACCGCTCCGTTCGGGCTCGCCGCCAAGCACAAGGTGGCCGACACCCTCGTCTACGCCAAGCTCCGCGAGGCCTTCGGCGGCCGGCTGCGCGCCTGTGTCTCCGGCGCCTCCGCGCTCGCGCCCGAGATCGGCTACTTCTTCGCCGGCGCCGGCATCCACATCCTGGAGGGCTACGGCCTCACCGAGTCCTCCGCGGCCTCCTTCGTCAACCCGGGCGAGGCGTACCGGACCGGCACGGTCGGCAAGCCGCTGCCCGGCACCGAGGTCCGCATCGCCGACGACGGCGAGATCCTGCTGCGCGGCCCCGGCATCATGGACGGCTACCACCAGCAGCCCGAGAAGACCGCCGAGGTGCTGGAGTCGGACGGCTGGTTCCACACCGGTGACATCGGCGAGCTGTCGCCCGACGGCTACCTGCGCATCACCGACCGCAAGAAGGACCTCATCAAGACCTCCGGCGGCAAGTACGTCGCCCCCGCCGAGGTCGAGGGCCAGTTCAAGGCGGTGTGCCCCTACGTCTCCAACATCCTGGTGCACGGCGCCGACCGGAACTACTGCACCGCGCTCATCGCGCTCGACGAGCCCTCCATCCTGCAGTGGGCCAAGGACAACGGCCTCGAGGGCAGGTCCTACGCCGAGGTCGTCGCCGCGCCGCAGACCGTCGAGATGGTCGAGGGGTACGTCAAGGAGCTCAACGAGGGCCTGCAGCGCTGGCAGACCATCAAGAAGTTCCGGCTGCTGCCGCGCGACCTCGACGTGGAGCACGGCGAGATCACGCCGAGCCTGAAGCTGAAGCGGCCGGTGGTCGAGCGGGAGTACAAGGGCCTGATCGACGAGATGTACGCGGGCACGCGGGAGGCCTGAGCCGGCCGACCGGTCCCGGAGGCCACCCGGCCCTCCGGGACCGGCGCATGCCCGGAACGGATGAAAAGGACCCACCAGCCCCCGACCAGCCCCCACCCGCCCGGGCGGCCCGCGGCGGCGTGGACGGCGGCCGTGTGGTGGCTTTCCGCTCATTTTCCGACCGCCTTCGAGCACACCCGTAGCACAGTTCTCGCGGGCGGCTGTCCACTTCGGTAACTCAGCGCTTAGGTCCCGGGTCTTTCTGTCACCCTGGCCGCATGGACATGGCTGCGATACCGACGCAGCGGGAGACCGGCTCCCGGGCCTGTGACGCGCCCGCGCACCCCGGCGCGGGCCCGCGCGCCCGGGGGCGTGCCACCCTGCCCGGCAGCCCCCTCGCGCCCGGCTCCGCCCGTGCCCTGCTGCGCGCCGCGTTCGCCGAGTGGGCCGACCAGGGCCTCACCGACCCCGCGACCTCCGCCCGGCTGGCCGAGGACGCCATGGCCGTCGTCGGCGAACTCGTCACCAACGCCGTCCTGCACGCGGGCACCGAGGTGGTGGTCGACTGGCGCCTCGAGGAGACCGGCGCGTTCGTCGTCGAGGTGGAGGACCAGCACCCGGCCCGCGCCCCGCGCGACCCCGGCGGCGAGCCGCCCCAGGAGGCCTCCGAGCACGGGCGCGGACTGCGCCTGGTCGCCACGCTCGCCGAGTCCTGGGGCGTCACCTACCGCACCGACGCCAAGACGGTGTGGGCCCGGCTGCCCGCCGGCGGCCGGGCGCGCCCGCGCCCGCCGGCCGCCGCGCCCGCCCTGGAG
>NZ_JARAUO010000032.1:0-103875 GCF_033792105.1 Streptomyces sp. WI03-4A | reverse complement strand
GCGGTGCCGCGGACCGCGCGACCGGCCGCGGGCCGCGCGCGGTCACCGGCGCCGTTACGCATTCCCGCGCCGCCGCGCCTGCCAGACCGCCGCCCCCGCGAGCAGCGCGACGACCGCCGCGCCGATCGGCAGGCCCAGCGAGGGACCGCCGTCCGAACCGGACGTGCCGCCGGTGTCCGTGCCGGACTTCGCACCGGCGCCGGCCGCCGGTGCCTTCCCCGCCGACACCTGCTCCCCGCAGCCCTTGTGCGGGTAGCCGGCGATCGCGCACAGCAGGGCGTTGGCGTCGTAGCGCAGCGGCTTGGCGACCGCCGCCAGGGCGTCGGCCGCCGTGGCGTCGTCGGACACCCGGGCGCACGCCGTGCGGCGGGCCGGCGGCGTCTCACCGGACGGCGCGTCCGCCGGGGTGCCGAAGTCGAGGACCAGCGCGACGCGTTTGTGGCCCGGACGGGCCGGGGTGCCCGCGCAGATGGTGGCGAAGTCCGCCGCACCGCGCGGCCGGCTCGCGTCCGCGGAGTCCTCGCTCACCGCGAACCGGAAGCCCTGCACACCGCCGTCCTCGGGGCGCGCGGTCGCCGGGCCCTGGGTGGCGTACGTCCACCGGGCCCCGTCCCGCTCCCAGAACGACCAGTAGCGGTACCCCGCGGCATGCGCCTGGGCCGCGCCGGTCACCACGACGAGCACGGCGGCCAGCAGGGCGGCGGCACGGCGGACGGCGGTCACGACCGCGCCTTCTTCTTCCGGCCGCTGAGCAGGAACCCGATGCCGATGCCCGCGACCAGGCCGACGCCGACGATCCACCAGACGCCCGTGTGCGAGTCGTCCTCGGCGGACTTCGTCTCGGCGTGCGCCGGGCTCGCGGCCTGCGGGGCCGGACCCGTCGCGTTGAGCGCCCGCACCAGGTCCGTGCCGCCGAAGTCGCGCGGGTCGTCGCCCATCGCGTGGGCGGCGAAGACCAGTTCGGCGTAGGCGGCCGGGCCGCTCTGCGCCGCCCACTTCGCCGCGTTCTTCTCCAGCCAGGTGTACGGCTTCTTCGCCGAACGGCCCCAGCCGTCCGCGGCGAGCGCGACGACCGCGTCCGCCGTGTTGCCGTAGTCGGGCTGGTCCTTGGCGCCGGGCAGCGCCGACTTCAGGTGGCCGTCGTCGTACAGGGCGTCCGCCAGGTAGGCGGAGGCGTTGTTCGCCACTTCCTCGGGGGTGAGCGGCTTGTCGGAGTTGGCGCAGACGTACCCCTGCGCGGGGGCCGTGCCGGCCTTGGCCGCGAGCCCCTTGCCGAGCGCGCCGAGCACGGCGGCGGCCGTCGCGTCCGCGTTGGCCGTCAGCTTGCCCTTCTTGTCCGGCTGGTAGGGGAGCGCTCCGGCCGCGTCGCCGTCGCACGGCAGCGACCACTTGGCCAGCAGGTCGTAGGGGCTCTTGCCGCCGAGGCGCAGCTTGGCGGGGTCCTGGCCGGCCCCGGCGAAGGCGCCGGCGACGACACCGGTGGAGTTGGTGTCGCTCGGGGAGCCGGGAGTGTAGCCCCAGCCGCCGTCCTTGTTCTGCTGCGACGACAGCCAGACCAGGGCCTTGCGTATCTCGCTGTCGTGACCGCCGAGCGCCTGCAGCGCCTGGACGGCGGCGGCCGTGCTGTTGGTGTCGGGCTGGGCGCCGCCCTTGCCGCCGCAGGGCTTGGCGGTGTCGGCCCGGAACGCGGCGAAGCCGCCCTCGGCGCACTGCTGTCCGGTCAGCCAGTCGACGGCCGAGGCGGCCGGCCGGTAGCCGACGGTCCGCTGCGCGAGCAGCGCCAGCGACTGGCGCCAGACACCGTCGTAGGTCGGGTCCGTCCTGCCGTACAGACCGGCGGGCACGGTCACCTTCGGAGGGGCGGACGGGGACGAATCGGCGGCCGTGGCGGGCGCGGCTGCGGCCAGCACACCCAGGGCGGCGAGAGCCGCGGCACTGCGGCGGACGTTCATGGTCGGCGACTGCCTCTCTGCGGGAACCGGCAGCGCGCGGGACCACCCCGGGCGGCTCGGCTCCGTGAACCTCGACGGTGCCGTGCGCGACGGGCCGTCGCGCACGCGAGCCGGTCAACGTCCCGCCCGGGGCAGTCCGGCTCACCGCCCGGGGGACGGTTCACGGTTGCGGGTCAGCGCCGGAATTGCACCGGCTTCCCCCCGTACGGGTGTGATGACGACGCCGCCACTTTACCGGCCGCCGAACCGGGCCCGAGAGGTGGCTGTGGGCACAGCGCGACCGTGACCGGGGTCACGCGCCGAGGACGGGCGGTGGCCGGAGGTGTGGAGGTGGGTCGGGCCGCGGGCGGCCGGAGGTGTGGAGGTGGGTCGGGCCGCTGGCGGCCGGGGGTACGGAGGTGGGCAGTTCATGGGCGGCTGGGGGGTGTGGAGGTGGGTCGGGCCGCGCGCGGCCAGGGGTGTGGAGGGGCGTCAGGTCGCATGCGGTCGGGGGTGCGGAGGTGCGTCAGGCCGCGTGCGGCCGGGTCGTCGGGGTGACGGCCGCGCTCAGGTAGTGGGCCATCTCGCGCAGCGCGTGTTCGCACCGCGCCGGGTCGTCGCCCTCCGCCACCCAGTGCGCGAGCCGGTCGGCCGGGCCCGCGTGCGCGGCCGCCGTGACCGCGTCGCCCGGCCGCCGGGTGAGCACCATCCGCTCGGCGCACGGCTCGTACCGGGCGGCCGGGTCCAGGTGGAGGTGGGTCAGCAGGCCGGTCGTGGCCGGGTAGGCGAACTGGATCGCGGCCGCCCGCTGCCGGGTCGGCGTCACGTCCGGGGGCCGCCCCGTGGCCAGGGCCGCGGCGGCCCGTGCGAGATCGACGCCGGTGGCCCGTTCCACCAGCAGCGGGATCAGGTCACCGGGCAGGTGCGGGACGACGTCCGTGACGCGGGGCCCCCGTTCGGTCAGCCGCAGGCCGACGTGGACCACCGTGTGGGCGAGGCCCAGCGCGCGCACGGTCCGCTCCACCGTCTGCCGCAGGAACGGGTTGTGCAGCAGGGCGTCGTGGGCGTGCACGGAATGCCGCAGCGGCTGCCGGGCGGGCGGCGGACCCGGGGTCGTCCGGGTGAGCGCGGCGATGCGCACCTCGTCGTCCAGGACCACGGCCTCGGCGGAGACCAGCAGCCCCTCCGTGTCCTCCGGACCGGCCGGCGCGACCCGGTGACGGGCCAGCAGCGCCGCCAGGGCGACGGGGTCGGCGCAGGCCGCGGCCGTCGCGTACGGGACGCCGGGCAGCGCCAGTCGGTCGGCGATGCGCGCGGCGCCCACCAGGTGCTCCGCCGACCAGGTCAGCACCCCGCGGAACCGGTGCCGGGCCGCGTACCGCGCGACCGCCGCCGCCGCGGCCTCCTGGCGCGGGTCCGCCGCCAGGTGGCCCGCCAGGTAGGGGCGGGTCCAGCCGGGCGGGTCGATGCCCACCAGCACCACCGGGTGGGCGGCCGCGATCCGGGCCAGCGGGTACGCGTCGTACGCGGCCCGGCGGCCGGTTCCGAGCAGGAGGACGGACTGCGGCATCGGAACCTCACCTTCGTGGGGAGAAGGCGGACAGAGGAACGCCCCGGATGCTGCTCCCCCATAGGCAGCACCCGGGGCGGGTCGATCTTGCTCTCCGTGTCCCGATACTCACCCAACGCACCCTCAACTGTCAACGATTGCTGCCTCTTTGGGCAGCCGCCCCTGCCATGTCTGGTCGGCACCCGGGTGACCGGGTAGCCTCGCGTCAGCTCAGCCACGGAACGGACGACGCGCCCAGGGGGGACCTCGGTGAGTGACGCCTACGCCCCGCTGGCCGACGTGCTGGACCGGCTCGGGGAACTGACCGGTCGGCCAGGCCGGCTGCCGGAGGCGCTGGACGTGGCCGGCCTCTCGCACCGCACCGGCATCCCCGTCGGCGTCGTCGTCGAACTGCTCTCGGGCGGCCGGGCGCCCGAGGCGTGCCTGTCCCAACGGGTGCGCCAGCGGCTGGACTTCATCCGGGAGACGCGGCGCAGGGCGGACGGCAAGCGGTACTCGCTGGACGAGCTGGCCCGCATCGCCGGCACCAGCAGGCAGTGGCTGAGCGAGTGGCGCAAGAGCGGCATGCCGGGCCTGGAACACACCGACCGGCTGCGCCGGTTCTTCGGTCTGCCGGCCGGCTTCTTCACCGCGGACGAACAGGAAGCGCTGTACGAGGCGTTGCAGCCGGTGCTGCAGAGCCTGGAGGCGGAGGCCGACCCGCTGCTGCGGCTGCGGGAGAGCGGGCTGGTGCGACTGGCCGCCCGCGCCCCGCAGATGAACGCCCGCCAGCTCGCCACGCTCGCCGACCTGGCCGAGATGATCATCGCCTCGGAGCGGTCCGGGGAGCGCGGGGCGGTCAGGGAGCCCGCCGACCTGCGAGGCGCCGGGCGGGTGTGACGCCCGCCCGGGGCTCCGGCGCGTGCCCGGTCCGGCACTGGCCGTAAACGATCGTTCCCGCCCGGGGAACATGCCATTCCCGTCTTCCTGGTCCTATGGTTCGCCCGCACGCCCGCCGACCTCGACCGCAAGGACGACGACCGCAAGGACGACGCATGCGCCCCGACAGATCGCCGAGATCCCGCAGACCCGTGAGGTCGCCGAAGCGGTTCCTCGACCGGCTCGTCCGCGACACCGCCCGGACCCTGACCCCGCCCACCCGGCCGGAGGCGTTCCTGCACGCGGTCTGCGCCACGCTCGGTCCGCAGCTCGACCGCCCGGTCCGCCTGAAGTTCGTCGGCTTCCCGCCGGGTCTCGACGTCTCCGGGGTCACCTTCGCCATGGACGAGGAGTACGTCGTCGTGGTCGAGGAACGCGCCCCGGACGAGCACAAGTTCGTCATCACGGGGCACGAGATCGGCCACATCCACTACCAGACGCTGGACGTCCACTACCGGCCCGGGATGCCCGCGGCCGCGCGCCGGCTGCTGGCCCGCGCCGACGAGGACGTCCCCTGGGCGCAGGTGGTCGCCCTGGCCACCCGGTCGCCCGCGACGGCGGCGGCCGAGGCGGAGTGGGAGGCCGAGGAGTGCGGGCTGCGGCTCGCGGCCAAGTTCCGCCGGGTCGTCGGCCCGGGCGCGGCCGCCGGACGCACCACGCAGGAAACCCTCACCGGTCGGCTGTCGTCCTCGCTGGGCAACATCGGCGGGCCGTGATGCGCTGGGACCCGTGCGGCTCGTTCACCGCCTACGCCGTCCCCGCCGCGCTGCTCGCGGTGGCCTTCCTGATCAAGCTGCCGCTGCTGCGGCGTGCCTGGCAGGACCCGATCCTGCGGGCCACCACCCTGCTGCTCGCGATCGGCGCGGTCGTCTTCGCCTCGCTGCCGCCGGCCAACCTGCACCGCATCAACCAGCTCACGGGGGTCCCCAACTTCGCCGGGCTGTGGGTGTACTCCCTGCTCGCGGCCTACTGCGGGGCCTGCCTGTGGCTGATCATCACCTGGCGCGAGCCGCCGTCCGCGGTCCGCCGCCGGCGCACCCGCACGGTCTGGCTGGTCTACGGCGCCATCGTCCTCGGCCTGTGGACGACCTTCCTGCTCGGCGACCACCACGTCGAGCGGCTGCGGGACCTCGACACCTACTACGCCGACACACCCTGGATGCGCGAGTTCGTGCTGCTGTACCTGGTCGCGCACCTGGCCTCCGCGCTGGTCGCGGCGGGCATCCTGTGGGCCTGGTTCAAGGAGGTCGAGGACACCTGGCTGCGGCGGGCCGTGGTCTGCCTCCAGATCGCGTACGCGCTCGGGCTCCTCTTCGACATCGCCAAACTCGCCGCGATCGGCGCCCGGTTCGGCGGCCGCGACTGGGACTGGCTGTCGACCTACGCGGCCCCGCCGTTCGCCATCGGCGAGGCGGTACTGGTCGCCGTCGGCTTCATCGCCGGACAGGCCGGACCGGTCGTCGAGGAGCGCCGGCGCCTGGTCCGCACCCACCGGCGGCTCAAGCCCCTGTGGCAGGCCATGCTCACCGTCACGGCCCCCGCCGCCCCGGCGACCGGCCGGGTCAGCGGTGCCGCCCTCCGCCTGGAGCTGCGCCGCGCCACCATCAACGACGGCCTGCTCAAACTCAGCCCCCACCTCAGCCAGTCCCGCCGCGACCGCACCCACCACGCGGCGACGGCGGCCGGTTACTCCGACACGGCCGCCCGCGGCATCGCGGCAGCGGTGGACATCCTGACCGCGAGGGAAGCCCTCCGCTTACCGGGCCTTGAGCGGCCCGGCCTCCGTGCCACCCCGAACGGGGAAGCAGATCCCACGCCACCGACCGGCCCGGTGCCATCCGGCCCGGTGCCCTCAGGGCGGGGGCCCGTTGGGCGGGGGTGGGCGGAGCCGGGGCCCGGGGGCCTGGCGGAGCGGGTCAGTGTGGGCGGCGGGGAAGCGCTGGGCGCGGGGCCGTCGGCCACGGGTTGCGTGGGGGCGGCTGCCGGATGCCGGACGGGGGCAGGTGGTGAGGGCGACGCGGGGGCGCCCCCCGAGGGCCCGGCGGAGGAGGTCGCCGGGTGCCTCGCGGAGCCGGTCGCCGGAGGCGGGCTGGAACGTGCGCCCGGCGGAGGCGGTGAGCTGGCCGCCGGAGGCGCGCTGGGACCCGTGCCCGGAGCGCCGGGGGAGCCGGCCGCCGGAGGCGGGCCGGAGCGGGTGCCACGAGCGGTCGGGGAGCCGCGGCCCGGAGCCGGCGGGGAGCCGGGGTCCGGAGCCGGCGGGGAGCCGGGGTCCGGGGGCCCCGCGGAGCCGGTTCGGGTGGGTGGCGCGGGGCCGCTGGGCGCGGGTTGCGCGAGGTCCGCAGCCGTCGCGGAGCCGCTCGCCGCAGGCCGGGCGGCTCCGATGCCGGGCCCCGGCCCGCACCCCGCGACCGTCGATCGCGTCGCGCCCGTGCGGGGCCTCGCCGATGTGTCCGACGGTGAGCTGGAGTGCATCGCGCGCGCCCTGCGGGTCCACTCGTCGATGGTCGATACGTTCCGCCGGGAGGCGGTCGTCAGAGAAGGTCTCACCACACATGCCTGACACACGCACCGCCCGCCGTACCGCCGTCGTCATCGGCGGCAGCACGGCCGGGATGCTCGCCGCCTCCGTGCTCGCCAGCCGCTTCCACGAGGTCACCGTCGTCGAGGCCGACCGGCTGCCGCAGGGTCCCGAGCCGCGCAAGGGGCTGCCCCAGGCCCGCCACGCCCACCTGTTGTGGTCCGGCGGGGTCGCCGCCCTGGAGGAGCTGCTGCCGGGCGTCACCGGGGAACTGGTCGGCAGGGGGGCCGGGCTGATCGACGTGATGACGGACCTGGTGAGCAAGGCGCCCTCCGGTCAGTGGTTCCGGCGGTTCACCGGCTCACGGCACCACATGATCGTGTGCAGCCGGGACCTGCTGGACGCGGTGATCCGGACCGACGTGCTGGCCCGGCGCCGTGTCACGCTGCGCGACGGCACCAGGGTCGCCGGCCTCACCGCCCACCAGGGCCGGGTGACGGGCGTCCGGATGTGCGCGGCGTCCGACGACCGTCACGACGGCCGCCACGGCGACCTCCCCGCCGACCTGGTGATCGACGCGAGCGGCCGCGCCTCCCAGACGCACCACTGGCTGCGGGAACTGGGCCACGCCCCCGTCGAGGAACGGGTCGTCGACGCCGGTGTCGCGTACGCCAGCCGGATCTACGCCGCCCCCGAGGGCACGGCCGCCCTGCGCTACCCGGTGGTGAACGTCCAGGCGGACCCGCGCGACGCGCCCGGCCGGGGCGGAGTCGTCGTACCCATAGAGGGCGACCGCTGGCTGGTCACGCTCTCCGGCACCCGGGGCGGCCGGCCGACCGCAGACCCCGAGCGGTTCGAGGAGTTCGCGCGCACCGGTCTCAAGGACCCGATCATCGGCCGTCTCCTCGCCCGCGCCACGCCCCTCACCGACCCGGTCACCACCCACAGCACGGCCAACCGCCGCCGCTACTACGAGAACGCCGAGACCTGGCCGGACGGCTTCGCGGTCATCGGGGACGCCGTTGCCGGCTACAACCCCGTCTACGGACACGGCCTCTCCGTCGCCGCGCAGAGCGTGCGGGCCCTCGGCCGGGTCCTCGACCGGCACGGCCCGACCGCCGCCGGCACCGCCCGCCGCATCCAGCGCGCGGTGGCCCGGCCGGTCGGCAACGCCTGGAACCTCGCGGTGGGCCAGGACGCCTCCTACCCGGGGGCCGCGCCCCAGCCACCGACCGCCGTCGAGCGGCTGCTCACCGCCTACGTCGACAGGGCGGTGGCCGCGGGCTCGGAGAACCCGCGCGCGCTGCGCGGCCTGCTGGACGTGATGAGCCTGCGCACACCGCCGACCCGCCTGTTCGCCCCCGACATGCTCTGGAACATCTGCTTCGGCCCCCGCAAGGGCCCGCTGTCCGGCCCCCCGCTCAGCACCGCGGAACGCGAGGCGGCCGGGCTCAGCTGACCTTCGGCGTCGGGCCCGCGAACGCCAGGTGCAGGACGCGGGTCTGCAGCAGCCATCGGCCGTCGGTCCGCCGGAAGGCGTCCTCGTAGTGGCCCACCTGGACGGGCGGTTCCGCGGGGACGAAGCCGCCCTCGTGGCCGTCGACGCGGTAGGTCGAGAAGTACGAGACGGCGGTGGCCGTGTCCGGGGACGTCACGGTGACGAGGACGTTGGACATCAGGCGGCGCGAGAGCCGGTCGGCCGGGCGGGAGCCGAAGTACTCACCCAGCGCCTCCCGGCCCTCGACCAGGCGCTCGCCCGCCGGCCACGCCCAGCTGCCGTCCTCGGTGAACAGGCCGGCCACGGAGGACGGTTCGCCGAGATCGAGCCGGTGGACGAAGTCGAGGATCAGGCGCTCGCAGGCGCGTTCGCCGAGGAGTTGCTCCCAAGGGTCCATGGGGTCATCCAACAGGCCCCTCGTCCTGGCCGCGATCCGGTTACACCGCCACGTACGCCACCGGCTCGCTCCCCGTCACCGGTTCCGCCCGCCCCAGTTTCACCAGGCGGCGCAGATGGGCTTCGGCCTCGGAGACCGCGATGTTCCTCGATCCGTAGGGGATTTCGGACCAGGGGCGGTTCCACTCCATGCGCTCGGCGAGCTGCCAGGGGGTGAGCGGTTCGCGGAGGAGGGCGAGCAGGCCGGTGAGGCGTTCCTCGTGGTGGGCGAGCAACTCCCGTACGCGGCCGGAGGCGTCGGTGAAGACGTGCTGGTGGGCAGGGAGCACCTCGGCGGGGGCGAGCCGCCCCACCCGCTCCAGGGAGTCCAGGTAGTCACCGAGCGGATCGGTGACCGTGGCGTCGTCCGGGTCCTCGTACAGGCCGATGTGCGGGGTGATCTCCGGCAGCAGGTGGTCACCGCTGAACAGCCGTCCCCGGCCGGGGAGATGAGCGGGGTGCTCCTCCTCCAGGTGCAGGCAGACGTGCCCTGGCGTGTGGCCCGGGGTCCAGATCGCGCGCAGCCGGCGGCCCGGCAGGTCGAGGAGTTCGCCGGGGACGATCTCGCGGTCGGGCAGGGCGGGCGAGAGACCGGGCAGGGTCCGGCGGCCCCGGGCCGCGCGCAGCGGGGCGACGTGCTCCGCGGGCGCCCCGGCAGCCGTCAGCTTGGCCGCCATGTACGCGTACCAGCGCTCCGGCCGCGTCTCCCGGGCCCTGCGCACGATCGCCGCGTCCGCCGCGTGCATCGCCACCCACGCGCCGGAGACCTCGCGGACCTGCCCCGAAAGCCCGTGATGGTCCGGATGGTGATGCGTGACGACGACGCCGACCACCTCGCCGACGGACGTCCCGCAGGCCGTCAGCCCGGCCGCGAGCGCGTCCCAGGCGGCCGGATCGTCCCAGCCCGTGTCCACCAGGACCGGCCCTCGGTCGGTGTCCACGACGTACACCAGCGTGTGCCCGAGCGGATTGTCCGGGATCGGCACCCGGACGGACCGCACACCCCCACCGTGATCGAACGCCTCCGCCATCTCCGGACCTCCGCCCCACCGCCCGCAGTCCATGACCGTGGCCCACTATAACCGGAACTGATTGTCCGTCAGATGACCCCTTTAACCCTTTGCCGGGTCCCCGCCGCAGCGACTACGTTCTCCGGGCCGCCGATCAACCATGCCGATGGAGGCACCTTGACACTGCGTATCACCCCGCTGACCGACCCCGACGCGGGACCGTCCTCCCGTCGCCTGGTGTGGCTGGCCTCCGACGCCGACGGAGTTCCCGTCGGATCGGCGTTCCTGCGCCTCTTCGCCAAGACCGGGCAGGAGCATCTCGCCGAGCTGGAGCTGCGGGTCCACCCGGCCGAGCGGCGGCGGGGCACGGGCTCCCGGCTGCTGGAGGCGGCCGTGGCCACCGCTCGTGAGGACGGCCGGCGCTGTGTCATCGGCCAGGCCGAGGCCGGCTCTCCCGGCGACGGGTTCCTGTCGGCCCGGGGCTTCCACCGGGTCCTGACCCTCGTCTTCACCCGGCTCCCGTCGGCCGCGGCGGACCTCACGGCTCTCACCGCGATCGTCGAGGAGCCGCATCCGGGCTACCGGCTGATCTCCTGGGAGGGCACGGTCCCCGACGACCTCGCCGAGACGTTCGTCGAGTCGCGTCACGCCATGGACGACATGCCGATGGGCGGTACCGACTTCGGCACGGTGGTCTGGGACCTGGAACAGGTCAGGGCCGCCGCCGTGGCCGTGCAGAGGCGGGGCGAGCTGCTGCACACCGTCGCCGCCGTCGACGAGTCGGACGGCTCCATCGCCGGGTTCACCGAACTGGTGGTTCCCGGTGACGGCCAGGGTGACGGCCAGCACTACGGCACCGGCGTCCTGCCCCGGCACCGCGGCCACGACCTCGGCCGTTGGATGAAGGCCGCCTCCGTCCGGCACGCCCTCGAACGGCACCCCGGCCTCGGCGGCCTGCTGACCGACACCGCCGACAGCAACCCGCACATGATGCGCATCAACGACGCGCTCGGCTATGCGCCGACCCGCACGACGTTCGAGTACCAGCTCGACCTCTGATGTCTGGTCTCCCGCGACGGGAACTGGTATCAGTTTCTGATACAGCGTCAGAAACAGGCGGTGCGTCGGGAGGCGGTCGGCCATGGCGGAGCTCGTGGAGCACGGACAGCTTTTCATCGGCGGGGAGTTGGCCGATCCCCTGGGCAAGGACGTCATCGAGGTGGTCTCGCCGCACACCGAGGAGGTCATCGGACGGGTGCCGCACGCCTCGCGGGAGGACGTCGACCGGGCCGTGGCCGTCGCCCGCCGCGCCTTCGACGAGGGGGACTGGCCGCGCGCCTCGCCGGCGGAGCGGATCGGGGTCGTCACCCGGATCAAGGACGGGATCGCCGCCCGGCACGAGGAGATCGCCCGGGTGATCTCCTCGGAGAACGGCTCCCCGTACTCATGGAGCGTCCTCGCCCAGGCGCTCGGCGCGATGATGGTGTGGGACTCGGCGATCAGGGTCGCGCAGAGCTTCTCGTACGAGGAGCGCCGCGACGGTGTGCTCGGCCCGATCCTCGTGCGGCGCGAGCCGGTCGGCGTGGTCGCCGCCGTAGTCCCCTGGAACGTCCCGCAGTTCGTCGCGGCCGCCAAGCTCGCCCCCGCGCTGCTGGCCGGCTGTGCGGTCGTGCTCAAGCCGTCCCCGGAGTCCCCGCTGGACGCCTACCTCCTCGGCGAGATCGCGCGCGAGGCGGGGCTGCCGGAGGGCGTCCTGTCGATCCTGCCCGCCGACCGAGAGGTCAGCGAGTACCTGGTCGGTCACCCCGGCATCGACAAGGTCTCGTTCACCGGCTCGGTCGCGGCGGGCCGGCGGGTGATGGAGGTGGCCGCCCGCAACCTCACCCGGGTCACGCTGGAGCTGGGCGGCAAGTCGGCGGCGGTCGTGCTGCCGGACGCCGACCTCCGGACGGCCGTCTCGGGGATCGTCCCCGCGGCCTGGATGAACAACGGGCAGGCGTGCGTCGCCCAGACCCGGATCCTCGTTCCCCGCGCCCGCTACGACGAGTTCGCGGACGCCTTCGCGCAGGCCGCGGGCGCGCTCAAGGTCGGCGACCCGCTGGACCCGGCCACCCAGGTCGGCCCGCTGGTGGCCCGCCGACAGCAGCGCCGCAACCTCGACTACATCCGCATCGGCCAGGAGGAGGGCGCCAAGATCCTCACCGGCGGCGGCCGCCCGCCGGGCCTGGACCAGGGCTGGTACGTCGAGCCCACCCTCTTCGGCGACGTCCACAACTCCATGCGGATCGCCCGCGAGGAGATCTTCGGCCCGGTCATCTGCCTGGTCCCGTACGGCGACGAGACCGAGGCCGTGAAGATCGCCAACGACTCCGACTACGGCCTGTCCGGCAGCGTGTGGACGGCGGATGTCGAGCGCGGCGTCGAGATCGCCCGCCAGGTGCGCACCGGCACCTACTCCGTCAACACCTTCAGCCTCGACATGCTGGGCCCGTTCGGCGGCTACAAGAACTCGGGCCTGGGCCGGGAGTTCGGCCCCGAGGGGTACGGCGAGTACCTGGAGCACAAGATGATCCACCTGCCGGCGGGGGCGTAGGGATGGGCGACCGCTGGCACGTCGAGGTCGACCGGTCGGTGTGCATCGGCTCGGCCCAGTGCCTCCACCACGCCCCGGACGGCTTCCGCCTCGACACGGCCCGCCAGTCCCACGCCGTCGAACCGGACGCCGACGCGGGCGAGCAGTTGCTGGCGGCGGCCGAGAGCTGCCCGGTGGAGGCGATCACGCTCACCCTGGCGGTCAGCGGGGAGCCGGTGTTCCCGCCCGAGGAGTAGCGGCCCCGTGCTGGAAAAAGTTCTCATTTGGGCGGTTCCGTCACACCTATCCGGGCTTATCCTGAAAGCAGCCTACGAGGCGAGTGAGGGAGTCCGACCGCAGCGGCCGACTTCGGCGCGACGCACCACGTACCACGCATCCGCCGGTGCCGACTGTCACGGTAGGGCTGAGAGGCCGGAAGGCAGCAGTCGGGCCGGAGGGCGACCCCCATCACCTGATCCGGACCATACCGGCGAAGGGAACCCGTCTCGTAGGTCTCGTCATGTTCGAGGACGCCGGGTGCTTCGCGTTCGCGCCGGCGCAGTCGGCCTTCCGAGGGGTCAGCCGAGCCAGGCGAGGGGGTCCTCTTCGTCCTCCCCGGATGCCCGGACCGTCGTAAAGGTGAGAGGGATCTCCAGCTCCGCAAGATCCGCGAGAACCTTCGGCGAGACGCAGAGTCCCGATCCGGACTCGGCAATGCCCGACATGTCGATCTTCACCGATTTCCCCGCCTTCTTCAGCGCGTCGAGCGCCGGCTTGCGAGGGCCCAGGAACCGGATGAGCCGCGCGGCCTGTTCGTCGGCGCTTCTCGAGTGTCGCTCGTCAATGGTGAGCGTGGCCCAGCCGGGGCCGGAATAGACTCCCGCGCCTTCACACGAAGAGAAATCCTCACTGTCGGCGAGCTGAAACTCGAGGAGCAGTGAAGCATCATCCACTTCCCGACCCGATACCACCAGGGACGTAGTCAGCTCGGCCCAAGATTTCGATTTGTTCACAGGCTTCATTTCCATGATTGCTCTCTTAGCGTTCGCTCATGCTGGCTGCGACTCTGAGTGGGAATCCGAGGCGTGCGATTCGCTTGATTTCTTCCGGCTCAAGAGCAAGAGTCGAATCGTTTCCGGAAAATCCGAACAGGCTGACGGTCACCTCATATCCCTGTTCGGCCAGTTGTCCGAGCTCAATCCGCTTCCGTTCCGCGATGGAAAGGATGCTGTCCAGCTGCTCGTGAAAGTCCCGGCTGGTGCGCTCGTTGCAGCTGATCTTCCACTGTCCATCGACCTCACCCGGGCGGTCCCATTTACTGGGTCCCGGGTTGCGTACGCCAGTGGGCTCGACATCAAGGAAGGGGGTGATCTCTTCAGGGCGGAGATCTCTTCCCCTGATGACGAGCGACACCTCCGTCAACACCCAGTGGCGCTTTTCTGCTACATCCATGTTGGGCTCCTCACGGCTCGATTATCTCACGGCAAGCTGCCCAGTGAACATTTCCCATGCCGGGCTTCAGCAGCTCGCCCAGCTGCGTTCTTTGACCGACGGTCGTGGAATTCTCGAACACGCTGAATCCGCCGCCGCCCGACGATGCGGGAGGCGCCAGCGTGTAGTTCGGAATCCTCTCGCCCGGCCCGAACGTCTCCACGTAGCCGTTCGCCGGATACACGCCCCGCTCGACGGTCAGGCCGTTGAGTCCGGGCAGCGCGTCCCCGTGCTCCACGTAGAAGGAGATGTGGGTCCCCTCGGGAACGACCGTTTCCCCGGCTCCGGATTCGATGTAACCGTGACCGGCGAAGACCTGCTCCCCGTCGGCCCGGCCACCGGCGAGCACCCGGTCCGCGTAGTAGCGGCCGTCGGTGTCCGGCCATTTCTTGTTCACGATCTGCGGGTTCGAGTCGCGCAGCGCCTGCATGACGTCGGCACGCTCGGGCATGGGGTCCCCGGCTCCCCGGGGTCCTTCGAGGCCGTCGCGCACGGACCTGCGGGCCGCGTTCTCGACGCCCCCCTCGAGCCCCTCCTTCGCGGCCGTCCGCAGCCCGAGCCGCAGTCCGCCGCGGGCGAGCCCCGCGCCCTTGGTGCCGACCAGCTCCGGTATGAGGCGGCCGACGAACTCCGAGGGGTCCTTCTTGAACCCGTCCACGGCCGCCTGGACGACCCGTTCCGGGTGGGAGGCGGTGGAGACCAGGCCGGCCAGTGTCATGTTGACGTTCTGCACGTAGGCGGCCGGATGGGTCAGGTTGTACGGGTCGGTGGGGTTCAGGCCGCGGACGAAGTTCAGCAGTCCGGCCGTGCCCTTGAGCGCGCCGCCGACCACGTGGGTGAGTTCGGTGTTGACGGCCTGGTAGCCGTCCGTGAGGTCGTTGCCCAGGCGCTGAAGCGGCGGCGGCTCGGCGGGGGCGTGGGCGAGGGCCGCCTTCACCTTTCCCTGTGCCTCGGAGGCGGCGGTGTTGCGCTGCTTACGGGCCTCGGCGAGCTTCTCGGCGGCCGCCTTGATGTCGGCCTTGCCCGGGTCGTGGAACGGCTCCGGCTTGGGCCCCGGGTCCTCGTTCGCCTTGACCTTGGCGTTGTAGGCGTCGACCTTCTTGTTGTACGCGTCCGCCGCGTCCTTGGACGCCTGCACGCCCTTCTTGTAGAGCTCGACGGCCTCCTTGGCCTGCGCTTGCGCCCACTTCACGGTGCCCGCGTACGCCTCCAGCGCCCCCGCGGCCGTGTCACAGGCCTCGGCGGCCTGCGCCCACTTGGTGGGGTGCACGCCGAACTTCTCCCGGAACGCGTCGCCGCCCTGGCCCTGCCAGCCGGAGGAGTCGACCTTCTTCAGCCCCGTGCTCACCTTGTCGAAGGCGCCGTGGAAGTCCCTCAGGTGCTTGGCGCTCTCCCGGATCCTGTCCGGGTGGCCGTGGACGAGCTCGTCCGGCTCCTCGGTCTGGCCGAGCTGCTGCTCGCCCGGGGTGGCACCCAGGTCCGAGGCGACCTCGTCGCCCCAGTCCTCCACACTGTCGGCCCAGTCGTGCGCACCGACGTAGTCCAGGCCCTCGCCGAGCTTGTCCGTGGTCCAGTCGACGCCCTCGCCGAGCTTCTTCTTGCCCGCGTCCCAGAGGTGCTCGCCCTCGCCCAGCAGCGAGTTGGTGAGGTCTCCGAGCCCCATCAGCCCTCCCCGCCCTGCCCGGCGGCCTTGGCGCGGGCCTCGGGAGAGGGCCCGAAGGTGTCGTCCAGGTACTGGTCGTACTCCTGGTCCGAGACACCGAACGCGTCGTGCAGGTTCTCGGGGTTGACACCCATGGGCCCGAGGGTGTGGGAGGTCATCACGTCCCGGCCCGCGTCCTTCCACGCCTGCCCGCTGTTGGCCATCGCCTGGTCGAAGGACTCCTTGCTGTAGTCCACGTTCCCGCCGTAGACCCCGGACGTGGCGATGTCGCCCCAGCCCATCTTCTCCACGTCCTCCTCGGAGGCGTACGGATTGCCGACGGCCGAGTTGGCGACCACCTTGAAGGAACCCTCCACGTAGTGCTCGGTCTCGTAATACGTGCCCGCCGACAACCCCGTCTTCACAGCGAACCCGTTGCCCTCGGCGACCAGCGACCGCACCCCCCACTCCCAGCGCTCGCAGAACGACTTGAAGTCACCCGTCAGCCCCTCATGGCCGAGCTCCAGACCGGACAGCGCGATGTCGGAGAAGCCGCGCCCGGCCCCCGCCTCACCCACCATGCCGAGTTCCTTCAACTCACCCAGGGCCTCGGTCAGGCCCTTCGCGACCAGTGCGAGCCCGTCCGCCTTCAGGTCCTTGCCACCGTCGCTCATGCCTCGTCCCCCGCCTCGAAGTCCAGCGCCGCCTCGTCGGGCACGATGCCCCGCACCGGCGGGAACACCATCCCGTCCGGCCCGTCCGCACAGTCCAGCGCCACCCCGCACGGCACCCCCGCGGCCGGCACCGCCACATCCAGCAGCCGCGCCCCGAGCACCGTCTGATACGTCCACTCCCGCGCGAAGGCGCCCCGCTCCCGGGCGTAACGGGCGAGCGCCCGCTCGTCCGAGAACGCCAGGATGAAGCGGATACCGTTCCAATCCGCGGTCAGCATCCCCCGCTCCTCGACCGGACCCGGCCCGTCGCCGAGCGGCACCAGGACGGGGGTGTGACGGAACTCGTCGAGCAGGGCCGCGAACTCCCGTCTGCGCGCCTGCGCCTCCGCTTCGCTTCCGTCCGCGGAGACGTGCTCCGGCGAGGAGCCGGCGGAGCCGCCGGCCTCCTCCCGCAAGCTTTCCGCGGAGCCGTCGGCCGTCTGCTGCGACCGGTCCGCCGCCCGCTCTCGCGGAGGCGCCGTCATCTCCGCGTAGTCGTACAACCGAGACCTGGGAAAGTCGTTGCGCGCTGCCTCGTCCGCCCCGCCCCCGTGTTCAGACATGCGATCCATCATCACCATCGCGGCGACAGGGAACAACCCACCCCTGTCACGCCCTTGTCACAGCCGCCCCTCAGCGTGACGTCCCCGGCTCCGTCAGGTCGATCAGCCGGCACACCGTCTCAATGTCGATCTTCACCTGCGCGATCGAGGCGCGGCCCGAGAGCCAGGTGATCAGCGCCGAGTGCCAGGTGTGCTCGATCACCCGGACGGCGGAGAGCTGCTCGGGGGTGGGGTGCTCCAGGCCCACCGCGTCCAGGATGATCGCCGTCGTCTGCCGGGAGACCTGGTCGACCTCGGGGGAGACGCTGCGGTCGGCGAAGGTGAGGGCGCGGACCATCGCGTCGGCCAGGTGCGGCTCGCGCTGCAGCGCGCGGAAGGCCCGCATCAGGGTCTCCGCGACCCGCTCGGCCGCCGTGTCTCCCGCCGGCGGCTTCTTCCGCAGCGTGCCGTGCATGTGCTCCAGCTGGTCCTGCATGGTGGCGACCAGCAGGTGCACCTTGGACGGGAAGTAGCGGTACAGCGTGCCGAGGGCCACCTGCGAGGACTCGGCGACCTCGCGCATCTGCACCGCGTCGAAACCGCCCCGGCTGGCAAGCTGCGCGCTCGCGTGCAGGATCCGGCGGCGGCGGGCCTCCTGGCGCTCGGTCAGCGGCGCCGAAGGGGGCCGGGCGCTACTCGCTTCCAGCTTGGATTCCGCAGGCATGGGTCCCGCTCCGTGACGGTCGGTGAGGGCTTCGGTAGGGCATGTGATCATCCTGCACGGCGGGGGTCCGTGCCGTGGCGTGAATCACCTGATCCACTGCTCACAGGGCCCTTACCTGCCGGTAGATTCAGAGCCTCTTGAACGATCAAGTCTGTAACTTGTTCTAGATTAGCGTCCCGACGTAGTCTCGCGGGACAGTGCAGGCAGAAGGGGGCCCGGAGTGACCGCTGAGGCCAGTCAGGCGGGTCCCCGACCGGACCTCGCGGCGGACGGCGAGCGACCGCTCAGGATCGCGCTCCTCACCTATAAAGGGAACCCGTTCTGCGGCGGCCAGGGCGTCTACGTACGGCACCTCTCCCGCGAGCTGGCCCGCCTCGGCCACCGCGTCGAGGTCATCGGCTCCCAGCCCTACCCCGTCCTCGACGAGGGCTACGACGGCCTGAGCCTGACCGAGCTGCCCAGCCTCGACCTCTACCGCCAGCCCGACCCCTTCCGCACGCCCAAGCGGGACGAGTTCCGGGACTGGATCGACGCCCTCGAGGTGGCCACCATGTGGACCGGCGGCTTCCCCGAACCGCTGACCTTCTCCCTGCGCGCCCGCCGCCATCTGCGCGCCCGCGCGGGCGAGTTCGACGTCGTCCACGACAACCAGACGCTCGGCTACGGCCTGCTCGGCGACATCGGCGCCCCCCTGGTCACCACCATCCACCACCCCATCACCGTCGACCGGCAACTGGAGCTGGACGCCGCCGAAGGCCGTCAGCGCCGGCTGTCCGTGCGCCGCTGGTACGCCTTCACCCGCATGCAGAAGCGCGTCGCCCGCCGCCTGCCCTCGGTGCTCACCGTCTCCGGCAGCTCCCGCCAGGAGATCGTGGACCACCTCGGCGTCCGCGACGACCGCGTCCACGTCGTCCACATCGGCGCCGACACCGACCTGTTCGCGCCGAATGCGGCCGTCCCCGAGGTCCCCGGCCGCATCGTCACCACGTCGAGCGCCGACGTGCCCCTCAAGGGCCTGGTCTTCCTCGTCGAGGCCCTCGCCAAGGTGCGCACCGAACACCCCGCCGCCCACCTCGTCGTCGTCGGCAAGCGCCCCACCGAGGGCCCGGTCGCCCAGGCCGTCGAGCGCTACGGCCTCGAAGGCGCCGTCGAGTTCGTCAAGGGCATCTCCGACGCCGAACTGGTCGACCTGATCCGCTCCGCCGAGGTCGCCTGCGTGCCCTCGCTCTACGAGGGCTTCTCGCTGCCCGCCGCCGAGGCCATGGCCACCGGCACTCCGCTGGTCGCCACCACCGGCGGAGCCATCCCCGAGGTCGCCGGCCGCGACGGCGAGACCTGCCTGGCCGTGCCGCCCGGCGACCCGGGCGCGCTCGCCGCCGCCCTCGGCCGGCTGCTCGGCGACCCGGAGCTGCGCACCCGGCTCGGCACCGCCGGGCGGGCCCGCGTCCTGGACCGGTTCACCTGGGCCCGTGCCGCCGAGGGGACCGTGGCCCGCTACCGTGACGCCGTCGCCCACCACCCGGGCACCCCGTCCGTTCCCGCGCGCCCGCCCGTCGCGCAGGCGGCCGTACCCGAAGAACCACCCGCCTCCGACCGCGACACCTCCGACCGCGAAAGCAGGGCCACGTGCTGACCGTCGACTTCTCCCGGTTCCCGCTCGCCCCGGGCGACCGCGTCCTGGACCTCGGCTGCGGCGCCGGCCGGCACGCCTTCGAGTGCTACCGGCGCGGCGCGCAGGTCGTGGCGCTCGACCAGAACGCCGAGGAGATCCGCGAGGTCGCCAAGTGGTTCGCGGCCATGGCGGAGGCGGGCGAGGCCCCGGCCGGAGCGAGTGCGACCGCGATGGAGGGCGACGCCCTCGCCCTGCCCTTCCCCGACGAGTCCTTCGACGTCGTCATCATCTCCGAGGTCATGGAGCACATCCCCGACGACAAGGGCGTGCTCGCCGAGATGGTGCGCGTCCTCAAGCCGGGCGGCCGCATCGCCGTCACCGTGCCCCGCTACGGCCCCGAGAAGGTCTGCTGGGCCCTGTCCGACGCCTACCACGAGGTCGAGGGCGGCCACATCCGCATCTACAAGGCCGACGAACTGGTCGGCAAGATCCGCGAGGCAGGCCTCAAGCCGTACGGCAGCCACCACGCGCACGCCCTGCACTCGCCGTACTGGTGGCTCAAGTGCGCGTTCGGCGTCGACAACGACAAGGCGCTGCCCGTCCGCGCGTACCACAAGCTGCTGGTCTGGGACATCATGAAGAAGCCGCTGGCCACCCGGGTCGCCGAACAGGCGCTCAACCCGCTCATCGGCAAGAGCTTCGTGGTCTACGCGACCAAGCCCCACCTGCCCCGCCTCGCCGACAACGACGGGGCGGCCGCCAAGTGACGACGCCCCGGACGGAACACCTGGTCCTGCCCGGGGTCCTCACCGCCGAGCAGGCTGCCGCGACCGTCCGCGGCATCCTCGCCGTGCAGCGGGAGGACGGCGCCATCCCCTGGTTCCGCGGCCACCACCTCGACCCGTGGGACCACACCGAGGCCGCCATGGCCCTGGACGCGGCCGGCGAGCACGAGGCGGCCGAACGGGCCTACACCTGGCTCGCCACCCACCAGAACCCCGACGGCTCCTGGTACGCCGCCTACGCCGACGGCGCCCACGACGACGTCACCGACCGCGCCCGCGAGTCCAACTTCGTCGCCTACATAGCGGTGGGCGTCTGGCACCACTACCTGTCCACCGGCGACGACACGTTCCTGGACCGCATGTGGCCCACCGTCCAGGCCGCCATGGAGTGGGTGCTGCGGTTGCAGCAGCCCGGCGGCCAGATCGGCTGGCGCCGCGACGACGACGGCACACCCACCGCCGACGCGCTGCTCACCGGCAGCTCCTCCGTCCACCACGCGCTGCGCTGCGCCCTCGCCATCGCCGAGGAGCGCGAAGAACCGCAGCCGGACTGGGAGTTGGCGGTCGGTGCGCTGCGCCACGCGATCCGCCGCCACCCCGAGCGCTTCCTGGACAAGGACCGCTACTCGATGGACTGGTACTACCCGGTCCTCGGCGGCGCGCTGACCGGAGCGGAGGCCAAGTCCCGCATCGAGGCGGACTGGGACCGCTTCGTCGTCCCCGGTCTCGGCGTGCGCTGCGTCGTCCCCAACCCGTGGGTGACCGGCGGCGAGTCCAGCGAACTCGCCCTGGCTCTGTGGGCCATCGGCGAGTCCGACCGCTCCCTGGAGATCCTCCAGTCCATCCAGCACCTGCGCGACCCGGCGACGGGCCTGTACTGGACGGGGTACGTCTTCGACGACGGCGCCGTCTGGCCGCAGGAACTCACGACCTGGACGGCGGGCTCCCTGCTGCTCGCCGTCGCCGCCCTCGGCGGCCACGACGCCACCTGCGCGGTGTTCGGCGGGGAGCACCTGCCGTCCGGCCTGGACCCCGACTGCTGCCGCCAGGGCCTGTTGCCCTAGGCGGCCCGCGCCGGGGTCCGGCGACCGGACGTCAGTGCCGGTGCATGCGGTTGGCGATGGCGTGCCCCACGAACAGGTACACCACGGCGGCGAGGCCGTATCCGGCGACCACCCGGGCCCAGGCCTCGTCGAACGTGAAGAGGTCGTGGGACCAGCCGGCCAGCCAGGCGGCGGCGTCATGGACGAACTGCACCAGGCTGTTGGCCCGGTTGGCGTCCAGCAGGTACATCAGAATCCACAGGCCGAGGATGAAGGCCATGACGTCGGCGACGACGGCGACGACCGTCCCGGCCTGATTCGCTCCGTTGCGATATCCAGACATGCCCTTCGGATTGCCGCTTCCGCGGCCGTGAAACAAGGCCGGGACAAGGCCCACCACCCCGACGGCGTCCCCTGGGTGGCGCGCCCCTGCCCTCCGGGGGAGGCTGCCGGAGGAAACAGCCGCTCGGGGAGACACGTCCGGAGGACCCCGTGCCCGTACCGATACGGCGCCTGTGCGTGGCGCTCACCCTGTGCTGCGCGCTGCTGGCCGGCTCCACCGCCTGCGGAAACAGCGAGAAGACCAGGACGAAGGACACCGCGGACGTCGCGGCCGTCGACGCGGCCACGCCCAGCCCGACCACGTCGGCCGAGCGGCAGAAGTTCGCCAAGACCCGCTTCGTGGCCAACGCGGGCCTCGCGGCGGGCGCGACGTACCAGTGGATCGTCAAGCCCTGGAAGGCCGGCAAGTTCAAGAAGGGCGCCAAGGGGCGCAAGGTGTCCCTGGTGAAGGCCGGTCTGGCCGGCGCCTTCGTCTACAACCGGCTCAAGGCCGCCCAGCGCAACGCCCAGGGCGACCCGGCGCTCACCAAGGCCCTCGCCCCGCTCACCGCCGGCATCGAGGGGCTCAAGAGCCTGCCGGCCAAGCTGCGCGGCGGCGACGCGGACGCGGCCGGCACCTTCGACGACATCATCAACAAGGTCAAGGACGCAGGCAAGAGCGCCGGGGCCCCGGTGAAGGACCAGGTGCCGTCCTCGTCCCAGCTCTCCGCCGGTTAGGAGTTCAGCTCCGCCAGCACCCTCAGGGTGTGCGGGTCCGGTGACAGGGCAAGCAGGTCCGTCACCGGACCCTTGCGCCACAACTCCAGCCGCTCCGCTATCCGTTGACGGGGGCCGACCAGCGAGATCTCGTCGGCGAACGCGTCCGGCACGGCCAGCAGCGCCTCCTCCCGGCGCCCGGCGAGGAACAGTTCCTGGATCCGCCGGGCCTGCTCCTCGTACCCCATGCGGGCCATGAGGTCGGCGTGGAAGTTGCGGGCCGCGTGCCCCATCCCGCCGATGTAGAAGCCGAGCATGGCCTTCACCGGGAGCAGGCCCTCGGCCACGTCGTCGCACACCCTCACCCGGGCCATCGGTGCCACCGTGAAACCCTCGGGCAGCTCACGCACCGCCTCCCCGTACACCTCTGGCCGGCTCGGCGACCAGTACAACGGCAGCCAGCCGTCGGCGATCCGGACCGTCTGCGCGACGTTCTTCGGGCCCTCCGCGCCGAGCAGCACGGGCAGGTCGCCGCGCAGCGGGTGGGTGATCGGCTTCAGCGGCCTGCCCAGACCGGTGCCGTCCGGGCCCCGGTACGGCAGCGGATGGAACCGGCCGTCGGACACCACCGGCGCCTCGCGCCGGAGCACCTGCCGCACCACGTCCACGTACTCCCGGGTCGCGGTCAGCGGCGACTTCGGGAACGGACGGCCGTACCAGCCCTCCACCACCTGCGGCCCGGACAGACCGAGCCCGAGCAGCACCCGCCCGCCGGAGAGGTGGTCCAGGGTGAGCGCGTGCATGGCGGTCGCGGTCGGCGAACGGGCCGCCATCTGGGCAACCGCCGTGCCCAGCCGGATCGTCGAGGTCCGCGCGGCGATCCAGGTCAGGGCGGTGAAGCAGTCCGAACCCCAGGACTCGGCCGTCCACACCGAGTGGTACCCGAGCCGCTCCGCCTCGCGGGCCAGCGGCACATGACCGGCGTCCGGACCGCGGCCCCAGTAGCCGAGAGCGAGACCGAGCCGCATGCGCCTGCCTCCTGACGGATCGTCAGCAATATGCCGGGAGGCGACTGTACGGCAACGGCCCCCCGCCCGGAAGGGCGAGGGGCCGTGCGCGGAAGTACCGGCGCGGGGCGCTCGGTGTCAGCCGCGCTGGATCCCGGAGGTGTCCTGGAGCACACCGCGGCGGCCGTCCTGCGTCTGCGCCACCAGTGCGCCGCCCCGCTGCTCCACCGCCAAGTACCAGGTGCCAGGCGCCAGTTCCGCGATCGGGTTCGGCGAACCGTCCTCGGCGAACAGCGGCCGGGCGACCGGCACGGCGAACCAGAACGGCGAGAAGTCCCCGCCGCCCTGCTGCGGCGCCGGGGCGGCGGCCTGCTGCGGCGCCGGCTGCTGCCCGAACGGCTGGCCCGGCTGCGGCTGCGCGCCGTACGGCTGCCCCGGCTGCGGCTGCGCGCCCGGGTAACCGTAACCACCCGGCGGCTGGGCGCCGTAGGGCTGCGGGGCGGCCGGCTTGGGAGCCGGGACGAGAGCGGCCTGCAGGGCCGGCACGAGCGGCGTCGCGATGGCGGCACCGGCCATGACGAGGGTGGCGATGAGGGCGATGATCAGGCCCGTGCCCGCGTTCGGGCCGTCGTTGGAGCCGGTGACGTTGTTCGCGCCGCCCGTCGGGTCGATGACGTTGCCCAGCGCGCTCCACGCGGCGAACACCGCGAAGGCGACACCGAACTGCCCGAGGTCAAGACCCACGACCTTGCGCGGCTCGGGCAGGGCACGGGAGACGACGATCAGCGCAGCGCCGATGATCCCCGCGAGGACGACGCTGAGCAGGACAGGTCCGCTCGCCCACAGGTTCGGCAGGTCGAGGCCGTCTGCCCCGTCGTACGAGTAGTTGTCGAGGAACGACGCGATGAACAGCAACACCGCTGCTCCGATCACCACGCCGTCGCCTCTAGTGAGGGAGCGGATATTCACTTCAGGTCCTTCGTAGGTCGTCTCGACGTCGGTAGACACTATCGTCCGCAAGATCGGCCTGTCCGCCCGGTTGCGCCCGTCGTCACGACTCGCGCAGGAAACTCACGATTCCCTCGGAGATCCCCTGCGCCGCCTTCTGCCGCCAGGTGCCACTGGTGAGGAGTGCCGCGTCCTTGCTATCGCGCATGTTGCCGCACTCGATGAAGACCTTGGGAACCGTTGACAGATTGAGACCGCCCAGGTCCTGACGTGTGACGAGACCGGTACCGTCGCCCACGTAGTTGGAGGGGGGTTCGCCCGTGACGCGGACGAACTTGCCCGCCACCCGCTCGCCCAGGTCGCGCGAGGCGGCGGCGATGGGCCGGGTGTCGGCGGCGCCCGCGTGCACGGCCGCCGGGAGGATGACGTGGAAACCGCGGTGGCCCTCGGCCGAGCCGTCGGCGTGGAGGGAGATGGCGGCGTCCGCGTGCGCCGTGTTGCCGATCCGGGCGCGCTCGTCGACGCAGGGGCCCCAGGGCGGGGAGTCCCCGTCGTGCGTCAACTTCACGGTGGCGCCCTGCTGTTCCAGGATCGTGCGCAGGCGGTGGGCCACGTCCAGGGTGAACCGGGCCTCGGAGTAGCCCGAGTTGGTGGACGTGCCGGTGGTGTCGCACTCCTTCTTGTTGGTGCCGATGTCCACCTGGCGGTTGATCTCGGCCGTGTGCCGGAAGTTGCCGGGGTTGTGGCCGGGGTCGATGACGACCACCTTGCCGCGCAGGGCGCCGGACGCGGCCGGGGCGGTGGTGGTGCGCTTCGGGTCCGGCCGCTTGGCGTCGGCGGTGGGCGTACCCGTGCCTGGCTCGGCGGCCGACGGCGTCGACGAGCCGGTGGGGGAGCCGGCGGAGGTGGACGCCGAGGCGGTGCTCACGGCGCCCGAGGAGCCGCCCGAGCCGCCCACCGCCTCGTACACCAGCCAGCCGAGCAGCGCGCCGGGCACCAGCGCGGCGAGCGCGACGGTCAGTGGTCCGCGCCGGGGCCGGCGCGGCTGCGGGGGATCGAAGTCCGGGCCTACGTACGACACGCCTGCCACCCTAGCGGCCGTCCAGGGCCTTCACATGACCGACAGGTCCCAACGGGTGGCGCGGCCGGTACGGCCGACGTCCCCGGGCCGCCCGATCCCGGAGCGGCCTCAGAGACCGCGCACGATCAGCCACCCGGCGATGCCGAGCACCACCAGGTAGAGCCCCGGCGATCACGGCGAGTCTGGGTCAGACGCCCGTCCCGGTCCGCCGCAGCACCCGCAACGATCCGGTCACGGAGACTTCCGTGAACGCGCCCGACTCCAGGGCCCGGAGGTAGACCCGGTACGGGGCCTGGCCGGTGAACTCGTCCTCCGGGTGCGGGAACACGTCGTGGATGACGAGCAGTCCGCCGTCGGCGACGTGCGGGGCCCAGCCCTCGTAGTCGGCGTTCGCGTGCTCGTCGGTGTGGCCGCCGTCGACGAAGACGAGGCCGAGCGGCGCGTTCCAGAGGGCGGCGATCTGCGGGGATCGGCCGACGAGGGCCACCACGTGGTCCTCCAGGCCCGCCCGGTGCAGGGTCCGGCGGAAGGTGGGCAGCGTGTCCATCAGGCCGAGCTCCGGGTCGACCGTGCCGGGGTCGTGGTAGTCCCAGCCCGGCTGCTGCTCCTCGCTGCCCCGGTGGTGGTCGACGGTGAGCGCGGTGACCCCGGCCGCGCGGGCCGCGTCGGCGAGCAGGACCGTCGAGCGTCCGCAGTAGGTGCCGACCTCCAGGAGGGGGAGGCCGAGCCGGCCGGCCTCGACGGCGGCCGCGTACAGCGCCAGGCCCTCGTCCACGGGCATGAAGCCCTTCGCCGCCTCGAACGCGGCCAGGATCTCGGGCTTGGGTGCGGCGGGCATGGGGCGCCTTTCGGTCGTACGGCTTTCCGGGTACTTCCGGGGCGCCTATGCTGCCGCACCCCCTGCCGCCGGGGCGACAGGGGGTGCCTGCGAGGTGGGTGCCGGGAGGCGGGAGCGCGTTAGGCGGTCACCGTCTCGCCCGGCAGGGAGAGGTCGAGCTGGACGGCCCGTTCCTCGCCGTGGTGGGTGGCGGCGGAGGCGAGCGGCCCGTGCCCGGTGGCCTTCGCGGCGAGCACGTACGGTCCGCCGGCCGGCACGGTGAGGGCGTAGCCGCCGTCCGCGTCGGAGAGCGTCGCCCCCGCCTGCCGTCCCCGGCGGTCGATCAGGGTGACCTTGGCGCGGGCGACCGGGCTGCCCCCGGCGTCCAGCACCCGGCCCCGGAAGCCCCGCAGCGCCTGCTCGGCGCGCTCCAGCGCCGCGTCCTCCTCGCTGCTGGCGCGCAGCTGGGTGTGCGCGGCGGGGCGCGGCGTCCTGGGCAGCAGGAGCGCGAACACCAGGCCGACCGCGACGGCGGCGGTGGCGATCAGGAAGGAGACGCGGAAGCCGTGCATGGTCGGGACGGCGACCGCGCCGGCGTGGTGCGCGGTGTTGGCCAGCACCATGCCGATGACGGCGCTGGAGACGGAGGTGCCGATCGACCGCATCAGGGTGTTGAGGCCGTTGGCCGCGCCGGTCTCGGAGGCCGGGACGGCGCCGATGATCAGGGCGGGCAGCGAGGAGTAGGCGAGGCCGATGCCGGCGCCGAGCACGACGGAGGTGACGATGGTCTGCCAGGCCGCGTCCATCAGGCCGAGGCCGCCGCCGTAGCCGAGGCCGATGACCAGCAGGCCGGTGATCAAAGTGACCTTGGGGCCGTAGCGGGCCGACAGGCGGGCGTACACCGGCGCCGTGAACATCATCGTCAGGCCCAGCGGCGCGACGCACAGGCCGGCGACGACCATGGACCGGCCGAGGCCGTAGCCGGTGGCCTCCGGCAGCTGGAGGAGCTGGGGGAGGACCAGCGAGACGACGTAGAAGCTGACGCCGACCATGATCGAGGCGAGGTTGGTGAACAGCACCGCCGGGCGGGCGGTGGTGCGCAGGTCGACCAGGGGAGCCTGGACGCGCAGTTCGTAGGCGCCCCACAGGAGGAACACGGCGACGGAGGCGGCGAACAGGCCGAGCGTCGTGCCGGAGGACCAGCCCCAGTCGCTGCCCTTGGTGATCGGCAGCAGGAGCAGGACCAGTCCGGCGGACAGGCCGAGCGCGCCGGGCAGGTCGAAGGTGCCGCGGGCGCGCATCGGCGACTCGGGCACCACGAGGAGGGTCAGGGCGATGGCTATGGCGCCGAGACCGGCCGCGCCGTAGAAGAGCGCGTGCCAGTCGCTGTGCTGGGCGACGAGGGCCGCGGCGGGCAGCGCGAGGCCGCCACCGACGCCGATCGAGGAGCTCATCAGGGCCATGGCGGAGCCGAGCCGCTCGCGCGGCAGCATGTCGCGCATCAGGCCGATGCCCAGCGGGATGGCGCCCATGGCGAAGCCCTGCAGGGTACGGCCCACGATCATCGTGAGGAGCTCGCTGGTGAGGGCGCTGACCAGGGCGCCGACCACCATCACGGCGAGGCTCAGGACCAGCAGCCGCCGCTTTCCGTAGAGGTCGCCGAGGCGGCCCATGATGGGGGTGGCGACGGCGCCGGACAGCAGGGTGGAGGTGAGGACCCAGGTGGCGTTGCTGGGAGCGGTGTCCAGGAGCTGCGGCAGGTCCTTGATGACCGGCACGAGCAGGGTCTGCATCACCGCGACCACGATGCCCGCGAAGGCGAGCACCGGGACCACGGCTCCGCCGGCCCTCCGGTCGGGCTGGTCGGTCGTCGTGTGCGTCATTGAGTGAGGCCTCCCGTGGACATACGTGCCCGGTAAACCTCGTATGCACAGGCAACTATTCCGTTGCTTCGGGCCTCTAATGAATCCTTGACCCGCTCATGGGTTTCTGACCTCACGTCAGGGGCTGGCCTGTTGGTGGAACACGTTCTACTCTGGCCCGCCATGAAGGCCTATGTCGCCGGGGTCGGGATGACCCGCTTCGAAAAGCCCGAGACCAGGGAATGGCAGTACTGGGACATGGTGCGGGAGGCGGGCGAGGCCGCGCTCGCCGACGCCGGGATCTCCTACACCGACGTGGAACAGGTTCCTGTCGGCTACTGCTTCCAGCCCTCGACCGCCGGCCAGCGCGCCGCCTACGAACTCGGCCTGACCGGCGTTCCCGTCTACAACGTCAACAACAACTGCGCGACCGGCGCCACCGCGCTGATGCTGGCCCGCCAGCTCGTCGAGGGCGGCGCCTGCGACTGCGTCCTGGCGCTGGGCTTCGAGAAGATGCGCAAGGGCGCGCTCGGCGCGGGCGCCGACGGAGGCGACTTCGCCACCTCACCGGTGGCCCGCCACTACGGGATCATGGCCGCCCGGCACGGCTTCGGGGCCACCCCGCCGACCGCGCAGATCTTCGGCGGCGCGGCCCGCGAGCACATGGACCGGTACGGCACCACCGAGGCGCAGCTCGCCGCGGTCGCCGCCAAGAACCACCGCCACTCCGTCCACAACCCCTACGCCCAGTTCCGGGACGCCCACGACGTCGACGAGATCCTCGCCGCGCGCACCGTGCACCGGCCGCTGACCAGGCTCCAGTGCTCACCGACCTCGGACGGCGCGGCGGCGGCCGTGGTGGTCTCGGAGCGGTTCGCCGAGGAGCGGGGCCTGAGCGGCCTGACCGAGATCGTCGCGCAGGCCATGGCCACGGACACCGTGGAGTCCTTCGCGTTCGGGTCCTGCATCGACGTCGTCGGGCAGCCGATGTCCCGCGAGGCGGCCCGGCAGGCGTACGAGCGGGCCGGGCTCGGCATCGACGACGTGGACGTCGTGGAGCTGCACGACTGCTTCTCCGTCAACGAACTGCTCACCTACGAAGCGCTCGGCATGTGCCCGACCGGCGAGTCCGGAGCGCTGGTGGAGTCCGGGGCGACCACCTACGGGGGCCGCTGGGTGGTGAACCCGTCGGGCGGGCTGATCTCCAAGGGCCATCCGCTGGGCGCCACCGGCCTCGCCCAGACCGCCGAACTGGTCTGGCAGCTGCGCGGCGAGGCGGGGGAGCGGCAGGTGCCCGGCGCCCGGGTGGGGCTCGCGCACAACATCGGGCTGGGTGGCGCGGCGGTCGTCACGCTCCTGCGGGCGGCGTAGCGCTCCGGCGGGCGGCTTAGGTCGTGCGGACCAGGACCCGCTGGTCCGAAAAGCCGATGCAAGGGGCACGGCCGGGTTGAGAGCATGACACCCATGCTCGAAGCCGCCGATGTCTCCCGCCGCACCTTCCGCCGCCCGGTGACGCCCCCGACCTGGCTGGTGGTGGCGCTGGCCTGCGCCGGGCAGTTCCTGGTCGTGCTCGACGTGTCCGTGGTCAACGTGGCCCTGCCGTCGATGCGGACGGACCTCGGGCTGAGCGCCGACGGCCTGCAGTGGGTGGTGAACGCCTACGCCATCGCCTTCGCCGGCTTCATGCTGCTCGGCGGCCGGGCCGGCGACCTCTACGGCCGCAAGCGGATGTTCCTCGTCGGGCTCGGCCTGTTCACCCTCGCTTCGCTGGGCGGCGGACTCGCCGAGGACGGCTGGCAGTTGCTGCTGGCGCGGGCCGTGCAGGGGCTGGGCGCGGCCGTGCTCGCCCCCTCGACGCTGACCCTGCTGACGGCCGCCGTCCCCGAAGGGGCCGCCCGTGCCCGCGCGATAGCGACCTGGACCGCGGTCGGCGCCGGCGGCGGGGCGGCGGGCGGACTGGTCGGCGGGGTGCTGGTGGACGCGCTCTCCTGGCGGTGGGTGCTGCTGATCAACGTGCCGGTGGGCGCCGTGGTGCTCGCCGGCTCCGCGCTGTGGCTGGCCGAGAGCCGCGCCGGGGACCGGCGGCGCCTCGACCTGCCGGGCGCCCTGCTGGTGACGGCGGGACTCGCGATCCTCGCCTACGGCATCGTGCAGACCGAGGCGCGGGGCTGGACGGCCGCGGCCACGCTGCTGCCGCTGTCGGCCGGACTGGCCCTCATCGGCTGCTTCCTGCTGGTCGAGGCCCGCACCGCGGCGCCGCTGATGCCGCTCGGACTGCTCAGGCTGCGCTCGGTGGCCTCGGCGAACGCGGCCATGTTCGTCTCCGGCTCCGCCATGTTCTGCATGTGGTACTTCATGACGCTGTACGCGCAGAACGTGCTCGGCTACTCGCCGCTGGAGGCCGGCCTCGCCCTGGTGCCCAGCTCGCTGTCGGTGGTCGTCGGCTCCAAGGTGGCCCCCCGCCTGATGCGCTCGGCCGGGGCCCGCACGGTGGCGACCCTGGGCACCCTGGTCGCCGCGGCGGGCTTCGCCTGGCAGTCGACGATGACCGCGCACGGGGCGTACGTCACCGGAATCATGATTCCCGGCATGCTGATGATGCTGGGCGCGGGCCTGGCCGGGACCCCGCTGGCCGCGCTGGCCACCTCGGGCGCGGCCCCGGGCGAGGCCGGACTGGTGTCGGGCCTGATCAACACCTCCCGCACCATGGGCGGTTCGCTGGGCCTCGCCGTGATGTCGACCGTCGCGGCGGCCGGCACCGGCAGCGGACACGGGCCCGGTGCCCTGACCGACGGCTACGCGCTCGCCTTCCGCACCAGCGCGGCCCTGCTGCTGGGCGGGGCGCTGCTCATGCTGGTGTGGCTGCCGCGGAGGACTTCGGCGCGTTCCGCGGGATGAGGCAACGGTCCGGGCGGTCCGTGGACTCCTCCTGATGTCTAGGAGGTGCCCATGGGGGATCGTAAGTCGGCTCGGGACGCGGAGTTCCAGAGCTTCATGACCGGCCGCTGGCCGCGGCTGATGCGTACGGCGTTCCTGCTCACGGGGGAGCGGCACGCCGCCGAGGACCTGGTCCAGTCGACGCTCGAACGGGTCTACGTGGCCTGGCGCCGGGTCGGCTCGGCGGACGATCCGGAGGCCTACGTACGCCGCGTGATGATCAACGCGCACGCGCGCAGGCACAGAAGGCGGCTCAAGGAGTTCCTGGCCCCGAAGGACGACTCGGGTCTGGTGCGTGAAGTGGCCGACACCGGCGACCGGATGGCGCAGGCCGACGACCGGGACGCGCTGCTGGAGGCGCTCGCCCGACTCCCCGCGCGGCAGCGGGAAGCGGTGGTCCTGCGCTACTGGGAGGACCTGACGGAGACCCAGACGGCCGAGGCGATGGGCTGCTCGGTCGGCACGGTGAAGAGCAACGCGGCCAAGGGCATCGCGAAACTGCGCGCCCTGCCGGGACTGGCCGAGACGGTGACGCACGGAGGGCGGAAGTGATGGGCGCGGACCGGGAGAACCACGAGATGACACCGTCGGACATCGCCCTCCTGCTCGCGGACGCCGCGGACCGGGTCGAGATCGGCACGGCTCCGGTGCAGGCGGTGCTGCGCGGCGGCCGGCGGCGCAGGGCCAGGCGCTGGGCGGTGACGGCGGCCACGGCGCTGGTGCTGGCCGGGTCCACGGGCACCCTGGCCGTGACCGGGCTGCCGGGCGGTGGCCGTGCCGACCGGGGGACGGACGTGGCGAAGCCGCCCGCCTCGGCCGCGGCGCGGCACGTGTACGACCCGCAGGGGACCGAGATCGCGCGGGGCACCTACCGGGGCAAGCGGTGGACCGCCTTCGTCGACGTGTGGGGAGCGCCGCGCGACGAGCGCGAGGCGGACCGCCAGTTCGACGCCATGGCCGAGCGTGGCATCGAGCCGGCCGAGGCCCGCAGGCCCGCCGACCTGATCGGCAAGACCTCGTACTTCGCGATGCGCGGCTGGGGCGACACGGACCGTCCGCAGCAGGTGATGTTCAACTCGGTCGAGAAGTTCGAGCGGTTCAGGGGCACGGACCTGGAGGCCGGCGCGACCCGGCTGGGCACCGGAGGCGAGAGCTCCGGCCGCCTGGTGATCGGCATGGTCGCGAAGACCGCACGGCAGGTCACCTGCCACTGGAAGGACGGCACGACGGCCGTGGCCGAGCCGGCCGAGGGCTTCTCCGCCCACGACACGGGCTCGGCGATCCGCACGGTGGCCGGCTTCCGGGGGGCGAACTGGTTCACCTGCGTCGCCCCGGAGGGGACGTCCTACGCGTCGGCGGAGGTGACGAAGTAGCGGACGCGCCGGGAGGTCACAGCCATCCCTGCTGCCTGGCCTCCCGGACCGCCTCCGCCCGGTTGCGGGTGCCCGTCTTGCCGATGGCGGAGGACAGGTAGTTGCGGACCGTCGACTCGGACAGGTGGAGCCGGCCGGCGACGTCCGCGACCGTCGCCCCGTCCGCCGACGCCTGCAGCACCTCGCGTTCCCGGGCCGTCAGCGGGTTCGGCCCGGCGCCGAGCGCGGCGGCGGCCAGCGCCGGGTCGACCACGGTCTCCCCGGTGAGCACGCGCCGGACGGCCTGGGCGAGTTCCTCCACCGGCCCGTCCTTGACCAGGAATCCGGCCGCCCCGGCCTCCATGGCCCGGCGCAGATAGCCGGGCCGGCCGAAGGTGGTCAGGATCAGCACCCGGCAGTCCGGCGCCTGCTCGCGCAGCTCCGCCGCCGCGTCCAGGCCGCTGATGCCCGGCAGTTCGATGTCCAGCAGAGCCACGTCCGGCCGGTGCAGCAGCGCCGCCGCCACGATCGCGTCGCCGGACGACACCTGGGCGACCACCTCGATGTCGTCCTCCATACCGAGCAGCAGCGCGAGGGCACCGCGCATCATGCCCTGGTCCTCGGCGAGCAGGACTCGGATGTTCTTCACGACCCCAGCGTAGCCGCGGAAGTGAATCCAGGACCCGTCACCGCTTCGGTCCGCGGGGTTGACGATTCCCGGTGACGCGCAAACAATCACCTCTGCATTTCCGGTATTTGTTCGGTATTTCGGCGCGGAAAAGGTTCGGTATTTCGATCGAACGACGTTCGGTATACCGACCGGGTCCGCGCCGACCCCCACGAGAGACCGAAGAGGTGCACGTGTTCCCCATTCTCCCGCGCTCCGTCCCACGGCGGATCGAGAGCGCCGCCCTGTCCGTGCTCGCGGTGTTCGCGGTGTGCGCGTCGGTCGCCGCGCTCGTCCTCGGCACCGGCGCCCCGCGGGCCGCCGCCGCGAGCTCACGGCCCTGCGACGTCTACGCGGCCGCCGGCACGCCGTGCGTGGCCGCGCACAGCCTCGTCCGCGCCCTGTACTCCTCCTACGGCGGCTCGCTCTACCAGGTGAAGCGGGCCTCCGACGGCGCGAGCGCGAACATCGGCGTGCTGACCACCGGCGGCTACGCGAACGCGGCCGCCCAGGATTCCTTCTGCGCCGGTACGACCTGCATCATCACCGAGATCTACGACCAGTCGGCCCGCCACAACCACCTCACCGTGGAGGGTGCGGGCGGAGCCGGCGGGGCCGACGTCGGGGCGCCCGCCGACGCCCTGCCGGTGACCGTCGGCGGGCACCAGGTCTACGGTCTGGAGATCTCCGCAGGCATGGGCTACCGGGACAACTCCACCTCCGGCGTGGCCGTGAACGGGCAGGCCGAGGGGATGTACATGGTCACCTCCGGCACCCACGTCAACGGTGCCTGCTGCTTCGACTACGGCAACGCCGAGACGAACAACAAGGACACCGGGAACGGGCACATGGACGCCATCAACTTCGGCACCGAGTGCTGGTTCGCGCCCTGCTACGGGCAGGGGCCCTGGGTCCAGGCCGACCTGGAGAACGGCCTGTTCCAGTCCGACGCCGGGTACAGCAGGAACACCTCGAACACCGGCACCGGACCGATGCCCTTCGTGACCGCCCTGCTGAAGAACAACGGGCAGAACCATTTCGCGCTGAAATACGGCAACGCGCAATCCGGCGGACTGACGACCACCTATTCCGGCGGTGAGCCGACCGCCGGCGGCTACTCGCCCATGCACCAGGAGGGCGCGATCGTCCTCGGTACCGGAGGCGACAACAGCAACGGCTCCATCGGCTCCTTCTTCGAGGGCGTGATGACCTCCGGGATACCGACGGACGCGGCCGACGACGCCGTCCAGGCCGACATCGTCTCCGCCGGGTACGGCGGCCCGACCGGCAGCACCGGCACCCTCAGCCCCGGATCGGAGATCTCGCTGCGCGCGACCACCCCCTGCTGCACCACCGACTACCTGCGCCACCAGGCCGACGCCGGTGTCATCTCCCCGGTGATGTCCGGGAGTTCCGCGCTCGACCGGAACGACGCGACCTGGATCGTGCGCCGGGGGCTCGCCGACGCCTCCTGCGTCTCCTTCGAGTCGCGGAACTACCCCGGTGACTTCCTGCGCCATTACAACTACCGGATCCACCGGCAGCCCATGAACGGCACGAGCCAGTTCCGCGCCGACGCCACCTTCTGCCCGGTCGCCGGCAAGAGCGGCACCGGCACCTCGTTCGTGTCGTACAACTACCCGGCCCGCTACCTGCGCCACTACGACCTGGGCGTCTACGCGGCGAGCGACGGGGGTGCCAACGCCTTCGACAGCGCCGCCTCATGGAGCGACGACGTGAGCTGGGTGGTCAGCCCGCCCTGGGCGCCGTAACCGCGGCAGCCGCCCCCACGGCCGCGAGCGCCGCCGGCTCCACCGGGAGTTCGGCGGTGACCGTGAAGCCGCCGCGCGGCGACGGGCCGGCCCGCAGCGAGCCGCCCGCCGCCGCCAGGCGCTCGGTCAGACCCGTCAGACCGGTACCGCCGATGCCTCCGGCGGGGCACGCGGCGGCCCGGCCGGCGGCGGCACCGGTGCCGTCGTCCGTGACGGTGAGCCGGGCCCGCTCGGCCGTGCTCTCCACGGTGATCTCGCAGCGGCCGGCGGCGCTGTGCCGGACGACGTTGGTGACCGCCTCCCGCACCACCCAGCTCAGCAGCGCCTCGGTCTGCGGCTCCAGCGGCGCCCCGGACTGGCGCACCACCGGCCGGATGCTCGCCGCGGACAGCGCCGAGCGGGCCCGGGTCAGCTCGGTGGCCAGACTCCCCTCGCGGTAGCCGGTCACCGCCTCGCGGATCTCGGTGAGCGCCTGCCGGCCCACCGACTCGATGTCACCGATCTGCGCGAGGGCCCTGTCCATGTCCCGCGGGGCCAGCCGCCGGGCCGCCTCCGACTTCACCACGATCACCGACAGGGTGTGCCCGAGCAGGTCGTGCAGATCGCGGGAGAAGCGCAGCCGCTCCTTCTCCACCGCCCGCCGGGCCAGCTCCTCGCGGGCGCTCCGCAGCTCCCGCACGGCCTCGGAGAGCCCGAGGATCGCCGCGGTCACCATGCTCGACAGGAAGGTCGCGTACCCGATGTTCGTCGCGTCCCCCCAGCCGTCCCGGACGGCGGAGACACCGGCCGCGTACAGCGCGAGCAGCAGCCCCGTGCGGCCCAGCCACGGGCCCCGCAGGGCGGCGCCGGCCGCCAGGCCCAGCAGCGGGAAGAACATCAGCCAGTTGCCGCCGTACCCGAGTGCGAGACCCGTGGTGAGCAGGCCCATCAGCCCCAGCGCCACCCGTGTGGACACCGCCTGGCGCTTGTCCCGGTGGAAGGAGCGGAAGGTGACGTAGATGTACAGCGAGTTGAAGACGAGCAGGCCGAGGCCGCCGATCCAGGGGTTGGCGGTGCGGCCCTGCAGCAGGTTGGAGAAGGACCCCATGCCCATCAGCAGCCAGGGCAGCAGGGCGAAGCCGGTGGGCGGCGGCCCTGGGTGGTCGACGTCGGGGACCCGGCCCGTTTTCCGGGCGGTCCGCTGCGCCGTCCTGAAGCGCTCGTGGTCCGCCTTCCACTGCGCCCGCGCCGCCTGCCAGGCCGTCACCTGGCACTTCACTCCGAGCCACCACGTCATGTCCCTGTTCCCCCGATCAGTTGGTCAGCATGATGATCGCACCGGGAGCGGGTCCGCGCCCGGTGCTGTGCCCTGCCTACGACGGTAGGAACCCGGGCCGCCTCCGGGAAGGCGCGGATGTACGGACCTGGGCGGTACAAATGTCACAACCGTCGATCTGACACAGTGTCAGGAGGCTTCACAAGTACCGGGCGCTCGGCTATACAGAGGGCGCCGGACTGGAACGCGTTCTAGATCCGCCCGTGGACGACCTCGGTGCGGCCGACGGTGCGGACGTCCGCACCGAGGTCTTGAGACCCGTCAGGAGCCCCATGCCCATCGACGCCGTCAAGGCCCTCGCCGCCGGACCCCGGACCGACGGGATCAGCTGGACCACGAAGGACGTCCAGCTCTACCACCTCGGCATCGGCGCCGGCGCCGACCCGGACCGCGACAGCCCCGCCACCGACCCCGACGAGCTGCGCTACCTGCTGGAGTCCCGGCTGCACGTCCTGCCGAGCTTCGCCACCGTCGCCGGAGCCGGTGCGCCGGGCGTCATCGGCGGACTGTCCATGCCCGGCGTGGAGGTCGAGCTGGCCAAGGTCCTGCACGGCGGGCAGACACTGGAGATCCACCGCCCCGTCCCGGCCCAGGGCACGGCCACCGCCACCCACCGGCTCGCCGCCGTGTACGACAAGGGCACGGCCGCCATCCTGGTCCTGCGCACCGAGGTCGCCGACACCGACGGCCCGTTGTGGACCAACGACTCGCAGATCTTCGTCCGCGGCGAGGGCGGCTGGGGCGGCGACCGCGGCCCCGCCAACCGCCTCGACCCGCCCGCCGGCGCACCCGACAGGACCGTCGAACGCCCGGTCCGCGCCGACCAGGCGCTGCTCTACCGCCTGTCCGGCGACTGGAACCCGCTGCACGCCGACCCCGAGTTCGCGAAGCGCGCCGGGTTCGACCGGCCCATCCTGCACGGCCTGTGCACGTACGGCATCACCCTCAAGGCCGTCGTCGACACGCTGCTCGGCGGCGACGTGACCCGGGTCCGCGGCTACACGACCCGCTTCGCCGGCGTGATGTACCCGGGCGAGACCCTGCGCATCCGCATGTGGCGGCAGGAGGGGAGCGTGCGGGTGGCTGTGAGCGCCGTGGAGCGGGACGACGCGCCCGTCCTCGCCGACACCATCGTCCGCCACTCCTGACACCGCCCGCCTCCGAGGGGAGCCGCACCATGCGCGCAGCCGTACTGCACGAGATCGGCCAGGACAAGCTGGAGGTGTTCGACGACGTCGAGGCGGTCGGATCCGGCCCCGGCAGGGTCCGGGTCCGGGTGCGGGCCACCGGGCTGTGCCACTCGGACCTGTCCGCGATGAGCGGGGTGCTGCCGCAGCCGGCCCCGTTCGTGCCCGGCCACGAGGGCGCCGGCGAGATCATCGAGGTCGGCGAGAACGTCAGCCACCTGAAGCCCGGAGACCGGGTCGTCCTGTGCTGGCTGCCCGCCTGCGGGGGCTGCCCGGCCTGCCGGCGCGGCCAGACCGAACTGTGCCTGGCCGGCTTCATGAACGCGGGCACCCCCAACTTCAGGCGCCCCGGCGGCGACGTCTTCGGCTTCGCCGGCACCGGCACCTTCGCCGAGGAGGTCGTCGTCGACGCCGGCTGCGCGGTGCCGATCCCCGACGACGTGCCCTTCGACATCGCCGCGCTGATCGGCTGCGGGGTCACCACCGGACTCGGCGCCGCCCTCAACACCGCCGACGTGCAGGCCGGTTCGTCGGTCGCCGTCATCGGCTGCGGAGGCGTCGGCATCTCCGCGGTGCAGGGCGCGCGGCTCAAGGGCGCCGCCGAGATCGTCGCCGTCGACCCGGTCGCCTCCCGGCGCGAGGCCGCCCTGCGGTTCGGCGCGACCAGGGCCGTCTCCCCGGACGAACTGCCCGGTGCCCGGCAGGAGGTCACCGCCGGCGAGGGCTTCGACTACGTCTTCGAGGTCGTGGGCAGGTCCGCCACCGCCCGCACCGCCTACGAGAACACCCGGCGCGGCGGCACCCTGGTCGTCGTCGGCGCGGGCGCCATGGACGACTTCCTGCAGCTCAACATGTTCGAGCTGTTCTTCGACGAGAAGCGGATCCTGCCGTCCCTGTACGGCGGCGGGGACGTGCTGCGCTCCTACGAGCGGGCCATCGCCCTGTGGCGGGCCGGCCGCATCGACCTGGCCGGCCTGATCACCCATCGGGTGCCGCTGGCGGAGATCAACGAGGCACTGGACCAGATGCGCTCGGGAACGGCCCTGCGCACCTGCATCGAGATCTGAGGCCGGCCATGTCACTGCCACTGGACGGACGGTCCGCCGTGGTCACCGGGGCCGGGCGCGGGCTCGGCCGGGCCGAGGCCCTGGAACTCGCCCGGCTCGGCGCGGCCGTCGTCGTCAACGACTACGGGCAGCCCGGCCGCGACGGCTCCGGTGAGGCCTCCGCCGCACCCGCCGAGCGGACCGCGGCCGAGATACGCGAGGCGGGCGGCCGGGCGGTCGCGCACACCGGCGACGTCTCCGACTTCGGGCAGGCGCGCGAACTCGTCGGCCGGGCGCTCGCCGAGTTCGGCGGCCTGGACATCCTGGTCAACAACGCGGGCATCCTGCGCGACCGCATGGTCTTCTCCATGACCGAGGACGAGTGGGACTCGGTGATCCGGGTCCACCTCAAGGGCCACTTCAACACCACCCACTTCGCCGCCGCGCACTGGCGGGAGCGGTCCAAGGCGGCCGGGGGCCCGGTGTACGGGCGGATCGTGAACACCTCCTCGGAGGCGTTCCTGGCCGGCTCCGCCGGACAGCCCAACTACGCGGCGGCCAAGGGCGGGATCGTCGGCCTCACCACCTCCACCGCGCTCGCCCTGGCCAAGTACGGCGTCACCGCCAACGCCATCTGCCCGCGCGCCCGCACCCGGATGACCGAGGACGTCTTCGCCGGCCTGCGGCCGCCCGACGAGGGCCTCGACCCGCTCGCCCCCGAGCACGTCGCCCCGCTCGTCGGCTACCTGGCCTCACCCGCCGCCGCCCGGGTCAACGGCCAGCTGCTCGTCGTCCACGGCGGCATGGTCGCCGTCGTGGAACGCCCGCGCGTACGGGCGCAGTTCGACAGCAAGCAGGAGACGTTCACGTACGACGAGCTGGACGCGCTGCTCACCCCGCACTACGCGGACCGGCCGCCGGGGGAGACCTTCGCCGCGGCGGAGGTGCTGGGCCTCGGCCGCCGCTGAACGCGAGGGCGGGACGAAAAGGGAGAGGGGCTCCCCGTCGGCGACGGGGAGCCCCTCTCGTTCTCGCTGTTCCGTGTTCCGTCAGGCGGCCGCCTCGGCGGTCTCCTGGACCGGCTTGCGGTGCCGGCCGTGCGGAGCCGTCTCACTGTCCTGAGCCGCGTTCGGGCCCCGGTGCCGGCCGTGCCCGGCGTCCTGAGAGTCGGCAGACAGCTTTTGCGTCGTGCTGGTGTCGCTCATCGGAAGTATTCACCCCGTCAACATGATCTTTCGTACAGCCGGGCGAGTGTAACCGGCCCACCACGGGCCGACTCCAGGCGCACACGCCAACCGGCACTACTTCGTTACAAGACGTCCCAGGGGGGCCTGTTGCAAGGGCACGGGACGGGCCACCGCCGGTTCCTCGGGCTCCGGTTCGGCCGTCCGCCGGAACACCGCGGGCGTCCCCGCGACCATGCCGTCCCGCACCGGCCCGTCCGGGGCGGTGTCCCCCGGCGCCGCGTCCGCGCGCTCCGCCCGTGGCACCACCAGCTCCGCCACGCCGCACGGGACCTCCGGCGTGGCGTACGGCAGCCGCAGCACCCCGTCCCGCGTCCACAGCCCGGCCCCGGCCAGCCACCCCTCGGGCGCGGCCAGCGGTCGCACCCGCCGCTCGGCGGGCCGCCAGCTGCCGACCCAGGTCCCGAGCGGACCGTCGACGCGCAGCGCCACCGCACAGTGCTCCGGCGTCAGCACCTGTTCCGGCTGGATGGCGAACGGCTTCACCGAGGAGTCGGCCAGCCGCAGGCACTCGGGGAAGCGCACCGGCAGCGTGCTGCCCATGACCCCCCAGCCCAATCGTTCCTGCCCCGGGGAGGGCGCGTCCGAGGAGATCAGCAGCAGTCCGCTGTCCGGGTCGGCGAGCAGCAGCCGGTCGTCACTGGCCTCCGTGATCTGCAGCAGCGGCGAGATCTCGCCGCCCCGCCCGAGGTCGACCGCCACCGTCTTGGTGCGCCCGCCGAGCTCCCGGTCCAGCGCCAGCAGCCGCCCGGCGCGGTCCAGCCAGACCCCGCCGGAACAGCGCCCCGGGACCTCGGCCAGCCGCTCGGGCCCGAAGGCCCCGCCCGCCACCAGCCACACCATCGTCGAACGCGGGCCGACGGCGAGCGCGTACGCCAGGGCGCCGCCCGGGGCCGGCGGCAGCAGGGTGAGCCGGGTGCCGGGCTCGGGGCACTCCACCGCGCCCAGCGGCAGCTCGCCGGTGCCCGGGCCGGTCGGGTACAGCAGCGAGAAGGTGTGCCGCCGCTCCACCGGACGGTGGATCAGCACCCGCCCGTCCGCCATCGGCTGCACCTGGGTGCCGGGCTCCTCCGGCTGGTTGCCGGGCAGCGCCACCGCGTAGGGCTCGGGGCCGTCCAGGGTCCAGCGCTCCGGGAACCAGCAGTCGCCGTCCAGCGCGAGACGGGCGGCGTACGCGCCGTCCGCCGTGATGGCGCACCCCGTCCCCGGCGCACCGCCTTCCTCGCCGGTGGAGGGGGGTTCGATCGCACAGGCCGTCATCGTTCGGTCACCTCCGGCGACGAAGCTAGTTTTCGTGCGCGCGGACGGGGGAGCGGCCGACCCCGGCTTCACACATACGGGTGGCGCAGAAGCGATTCTGCTGAGGGAACCGGGGCGTCTGTGCTGACCGGATCCGAACGAGGCCGATGCGGTACATCCGGGCAGAACGGCCAGGTAGCCTTTTCCCCGTGCCCCGTCTGTCTGAAGTCATCGCCGCGCTGGAGACCCTGTGGCCCGCCGAGCGGGCCGAGTCCTGGGACGCGGTCGGCACGGTCGTGGGCGACCCCGACCAGGAGGTCACCCGGGTCCTGTTCGCCGTCGATCCCGTCCAGGAGATCGTCGACGAGGCGGTGAAGCTCGGCGCCGACCTGCTGGTCACCCACCACCCGCTCTACCTGCGCGGGACGACCACGGTCGCGGCGACGCACTTCAAGGGCCGGGTCGTGCACACCCTGATCAAGAACGACATCGCGCTGCACGTCGCCCACACCAACGCCGACACCGCCGACCCCGGCGTCTCGGACGCCCTCGCCGGCGCGCTCGGCCTGCGGGTCGTGGCGCCGCTCGTGCCGGACCCGACCGACCCGGCGGGCTGCCGGGGACTCGGCCGGGTCTGCGAACTCGACCACCCGGTCACCGTGCGGGAGCTGGCCGCCCGCGCCGCCGAGCGGCTGCCCGCCACCGCACAGGGCATCCGGGTGGCCGGCGACCCCGAGGCCGTCGTCCGCACGGTCGCCGTCAGCGGCGGCTCCGGCGACAGCCTCTTCGACCAGGTCCGCGCGGCCGGCGTCGACGCCTTCCTCACCGCCGACCTGCGCCACCACCCGGCGAGCGAGGCCGTCGCCCACAGTCCCCTCGCGCTGCTCGACGCGGCGCACTGGGCCACCGAGTGGCCCTGGTGCGAGCTGGCCGCAGCCCAGCTCGACGAGATCTCCGACCGCCACGGCTGGGACCTCAGGGTCCATGTCTCCAAGACGGTCACCGACCCCTGGACCGCCCACGCGGCGTCCACCGCCACCACGAACTAACGGGAGCCCCCAACTGAACGCCGCGTCCGCCGACCAGATCCGACTCCTCGACGTCCAGGCCCTCGACGTCCGCCTGCAGCAGCTCGCGCACCGGCGCAGGTCCCTGCCCGAGCACGCCGAGATCGACTCGCTGAACAAGGACCTCACCCAGCTGCGCGACCTGCTGGTGGCCGCGCAGACCGAGGAGAGCGACACCGCCCGCGAGCAGACCAAGGCCGAGCAGGACGTGGACCAGGTGCGCCAGCGTGCCGCCCGCGACCAGCAGCGCCTGGACTCCGGCGCCGTCACCTCGCCCAAGGACCTGTCCAACCTGCAGCACGAGATCGCCTCCCTCGCCAAGCGGCAGGGCGACCTGGAGGACGTCGTCCTCGAGGTCATGGAGCGCCGCGAGGCCGCGCAGGAGCGGGTCGCGGAGCTGACCGAGCGGGTCGGCTCCGTCCAGTCCAGGATCGACGACGCGACCGGCCGCCGGGGCGCCGCGTTCGGCGAGATCGACGGCGAGGTCGCCTCGGTGACCAAGGAGCGCGAGGTCATCGCCGCCTCCGTGCCCGCCGACCTGCTCAAGCTGTACGACAAGCTGCGCGAGCAGCAGGGTGGCATCGGCGCGGCGAAGCTGTACGCCCGCACCTGCCAGGGCTGCCGCCAGGAGCTGGCGATCACCGAGCTGAACGAGGTCCGCTCGGCGGCCCCGGACACGGTGGTCCGCTGCGAGAACTGCCGCCGCATCCTGGTGCGCACGGCCGAGTCGGGGCTGTAGGGAGCCGGCGCGGTGCGGGAGTTCATCGTCGAGGCCGACGGCGGGTCGCGGGGCAACCCAGGGCCCGCGGGCTACGGCGCGCTGGTGGCCGACGCGGCGACGGGGGAGACGCTGGCGGAGGCGGCCGAGTACATCGGCGTCGCCACCAACAACGTGGCCGAGTACCGGGGGCTGCTGGCCGGACTGCGCGCCGCGCACGCGCTCGACCCCGGCGCGCGGGTCCACGTCCGCATGGACTCCAAGCTGGTCGTCGAGCAGATGTCGGGCCGCTGGAAGATCAAGCACCCCGACATGAAGCCGCTGGCGGCCGAGGCCCGTGGCGTCTTCGCGCCCGGCCAGGTCACCTACGAGTGGATCCCGCGCGAACGCAACAAGCACGCCGACCGGCTGGCCAACGAGGCGATGGACGCGGGTGCCAAGGGCGGCCAGTGGTCCCCGTCGGCCTCCCGCGCCGCCCTGGACACCCCACCGGAGCCGGCCGGCCCACCCGGAGACGCGACGGCGGGCGCGGCCCGTGCCCGGGCGGCGCTGGCGAAGTCCCGGCCTACGGAGTCGCCGGCGGCGGGCGCGGGCGGGGGTGCCGGGGCGGACTCGGTGGTCGCCGCCGCTGAGGCGCGCGCCGAAGCCGGGGGCGATGCGGTGCGTCCGACCGCCCCGGGCAGCGAGGCACGCTCGGCAGACGCGAGCGGCGAAGAGCGCACCGCGGCCGCGGGCGGCGAGTCGCGCTCCGCGGTCACGGGCGGCGAGGCGCTGTCGGTAGCAGCGCCCAGCGGGGGACGCCCCGCAACCGTGCGCAGCGCGGAGCATCCCGCGGTCACGGGCCGCGCGGCAGGCGCCGCAGGGCGCGGTGAAGGACGCGCCGCCCCCGGCGAGCGGAAGCAGCCCTCCACCCCCGGCTGGAGTGCCGCTCCCGACATGGGTGCCCCCGCCACCTTCGTGCTGTTGCGGCACGGGGAGACGCCGCTGACCCCGCAGAAGCGGTTCTCCGGCAGTGGCGGTACCGACCCCTCCCTCTCGGACGCCGGGCGGGAGCAGGCCCGGCGGGTCGCCGAGGCGCTCGCCCGGCGCGGGACCGTCCAGGCGATCGTCGCCTCCCCGCTCGCCCGGACCCGGGAGACCGCGGGCATCGTCGCCGCCCGCCTCGGCCTCGACGTGGCGGTCGACGACGGGCTGCGGGAGACGGACTTCGGCGCCTGGGAGGGCCTGACCTTCGGCGAGGTCCGCGACCGGCACCCGGACGACCTGAACGCCTGGCTCGCCGACCCGGCGGCCCGCCCCACCGGCGGCGGCGAGAGCTTCACCGAGACCGCCGTCCGGATCGAGGCCACCCGGGAGAAGCTGGTCGCGGCCTACGCGGGCCGCACGGTCCTGCTGGTCACCCACGTCACCCCGATCAAGACCTTCGTGCGGCTCGCCCTCGGCGCCCCGGACCAGGCGCTGTTCCGCATGGAGCTGTCGGCCGCCTCGCTGTCGGCGGTGGCGTACTACGCGGACGGCAACGCGAGCGTCCGGCTGTTCAACGACACGTCCCACCTGCGTCCCTGAGCCCGGCGGCGGCCCGCGCCAGCCGCTCGATCCGGTCCCAGTCCCCGGCGGCCACCGCGTCCGCCGGGACCATCCAGCTCCCGCCCACGCAGCCGACGTTGGGCAGCGAGAGGTACTCCGGGGCGATCTCCGGACCGATCCCGCCCGTCGGGCAGAAACGGGCCTGCGGCAACGGCCCGGCCAGCGACCTCAGATACGCCGTGCCGCCCGCCGCCTGCGCCGGGAAGAACTTCATCTCGCGCACCCCGCGCTCCAGCAGCGCCACCACCTCCGAGGTGGTCGACACCCCCGGCAGGAACGGCAGCCCGGACGCCCGCATCGCGGCGAGCAGCGCGTCCGTCCAGCCGGGGCTGACCAGGAACCGCGCCCCGGCCGCCACGCACGCGCTCACCTGCTCCGGGGTGATGACGGTGCCCGCGCCGACCACCGCGTCCGGCACCTCCCCGGCGATCGCCCGGATCGCGTCGGGCGCGCCGGGCGTCCGCAGCGTCACCTCGACGGCGGGCAGCCCGCCGGCCACCAGCGCGCGCGCCAGCGGTACGGCGTCGGCGGCGTCGGAGAGCGCCACGACGGGCACGACGGGCGCCAGATCCAGCACGGAGGCAGCCGAGGACGAGGGCAGCGGTGAGGTCATGCCCCACATCGTGCCCACGAGCGGCAACATGCGCAAAGGGCGTTGCGTATGTTGCAACGTGAGACCTCCCGGTCAGCGCCGGCTCAGTGGATCTCCTCCACCAGCACGTCCAGCGCCCACGGCCGCCCCGCCCTGCCCGGCGCCTGCGCCTCCACCTCGTACCCGAGCTCCCGCAGCGCCTCCACCAGCGCGGCCGGGTCCTTCGGCGCGATCCCGGCGGACAGCAGACCGCGCACGATCCGGCCCTTCGTGGCCTTGTTGAAGTGGCTGACGACCTTGCGCGTCGGCGCGTGCAGCACCCGCACCGTCGCGGTGCGCCCGGCCACCTCGCCCTTCGGCTTCCACGCGGCCGCGTAGGCGGCCGAGCGCAGGTCGAGCACCAGGCCGTCACCGGCCGCCTCGGGCAGCACCTCGTCCATCGGTGCCCGCCAGTGCCCGGCCAGCGCGCCGAGGCCCGGCAGCCGTACGCCCATCGAGCAGCGGTAGGAGGGGATCCTGTCGGTCACCCGCACCGCGCCCCACAGCCCGGAGAAGACCAGCAGCGAGCGCGCCGCGCGCCGCTTCGCCGCCGCGTCCAGCGAGGCCAGGCTCAGGGCGTCGTACAGCACACCGGTGTAGATCTCGCCGGCGGGACGGGCCCCGGCGGTGCGCAGCCCCGCGTTCTTCGCGACCTCGCCGCGCAGCCCCTCGCTCAGCCCGAGCACCTCGCGCGCCTTCTCCTCGTCGGCGGCGCACAGCTCCACCAGCTCCCCGAGGACGGCCTCCCGCGCGCCGGTCAGCCCCGGCAGGGACAGCGAGTCCAGCTTCAGCGGGGCGCCGCGGCCCGAGTTCGCCTTGCCTTCCGACGGCGGCAGCAGGACCAGCACCACGTACTCCTTCTCATCGGCTCTGCGCCAGGGTACGGGGTGCTGCCGGGGCGCCCGCGCCCTACGCTCGACACATGCCCCGCCGCAAGCTCCGTGTGACCGGCGCCCCCGAGGCCCCTCTCCGGGCGGCCCTCGCCGCACTGCGCACCGGCCTCGGCCTGTCGCGGGACTTCCCGCCGGAGGTCCTTCAGGAGGCCGAGCACGCGGCGAAGGCCGCACTCCCGCCGTCGTACGCCGACGCCACGGACATCCCGTTCTTCACGGTGGACCCGCCCGGCGCCGCGGACCTCGACCAGGCGGCCCACCTGTCCCGCCGGGGCACCGGCTACCGGGTCCGATACGCCATCGCCGACGTGGCCGCCTTCGTCACCCCCGGCGGCGCGCTGGACGCGGAGACGCACCGGCGGGTGAACACCCTCTACTTCCCCGACGGGAAGGTCCCGCTGCACCCCGCCGTGCTCGGCGAGGACGCCGCGAGCCTGCTGCCGGACCGGACCCGGCCGGCCGTGCTGTGGACGGCCGACCTCGACGCCGACGGCCGTACCGTCGCCGTCGACGTGCGCCGCGCCCTGGTCCGCAGCCGGGCCGGGCTCGACTACGCGGGCGTGCAGCGGCTCATCGACGGGGGGACCGCCGAGGAGCCGGTCGCCCTGCTCCAGGAGATCGGGCGGGCGCGGCAGCGCCTGGAGGCGGAGCGCGGCGGCATCTCGCTCGGCGTGCCCGAACAGATCGTCACCGAGCGGGACCACACCTACTCGCCCGGCTTCCGCGCCCCGCTGCCCGCCGAGGACTGGAACGCCCAGCTCTCCCTGCTCACCGGCATGGCCGCGGCCGACCTGATGCTGGCCGCGGGCACCGGCATCCTGCGCACCCTGCCCGCCGCCCCCGACGGCGCCGTGGCCCGGCTGCGGCGCACCGCGGTCGCCCTGCGCATCGACTGGCCGCACCACGTGTCGTACGCGGCGCTGATCCGCGGTCTCGACCCGCACCGGCCGGACCACGCGGCCTTCCTCCAGGAGTGCACGACCCTGCTGCGCGGCGCCGGGTACACGGTCTTCCGGGACGGCGAGCTGCCCGCGATCACCACCCACGCCGCCGTCGCCGCCCCCTACGCGCACTGCACCGCCCCGCTGCGCCGCCTCGCCGACCGCTACGCCTTGGAACTGTGCCTGGCGGCCGCCGCCGGCCGCGAGGCGCCGGCCTGGGTCCCGGCCGCGCTCGACGCGCTGCCCCGGCGGATGGCCGAGGGCTCGCGGCTCGCGGGCACGGTGGAACGGGAGAGCGTCGACATCGTCGAGGCCGCGCTGCTGAAGGACCGGGTCGGGGACGTCTTCGACGGCTGCGTGATCGAGCTCGCCGACCACCGGCCGACCGTGGGCACCGTCCAGCTCGTCACCCCGGCCGTCATCGGCCGGATCGAGGGCGACCACCTGCCGCTCGGCGAACGGCTGCGGGTCCGGCTCACCCAGGCCGACCCGGGCACCGCGAAGATCCTGTTCGCGCCCGCCTGAGCGCGCCCGCCCAGCCCGACCGAGGGCGCTCACCCCACGGACGGCTGCCCCCTCCTTGACGGCTAACGCTGTTAGCCGTACCGTCGTGGCTAACATCGTTAGCCCCTTCACGGGGACAGCACCGGACAGCACGCGCCTGGAGGCAGCCATGACCGGTCCGACCGCCGGTACGACCCCGGTCCGCACGATCCTGCGCCGCACGGCATGGTTCGCCGGCGGCCTGTTCTGGTCGGCCTTCGCCGTCCTGGAGGCCGTCAACCACGGCTGGCTCGCGGGGGCCCTCGCCCTGCTCTTCTTCGTCCTGCCGGACCTGGCCTTCCTGGTCGCCCTGGACGAAGCGCCCCACATGACGAAGGGCCGGCTCGCGCCCCGCGCGGTGCCCTACTACAACGCGGCGCACCGCGCCCTGGTCCCGCTGACGCTGATCGTGCTCTACACCGTCACCCCCATGAGCTGGGTCCCCGCGTTCGCCGCGCTGTGCGGCTGGATCGCCCACATCTCGTACGACCGCGCCTTCGGCTACGGACTGCGCACCAAGGAGGGCTTCCAGCGTGGCTGACCGCCTCACCCCGCGAGCCCGGGAGATCGCCGGGGCCGCCCGGGACATCCTGGAGGAGTCCGGGCCCGACCGGCTCACCATGCGGACCCTCGCCGACCGCCTCGGCATCAGGGCGCCGTCCCTGTACAAGCACTTCCCCGACAAGCACGCCGTCGAGGTCGAGCTGACGGCGCAGATGCTGACGGAGTCCGCCGAGGCCCTGGAAGCAGCCGAGGCCCGCACCCCGGGCTCCCTCGAAGCCCTGGCCGGGGCCTACCGCGCCTACGCCCTCGCCCACCCCCACCTGTACCGCCTCGCCACGGAACAGCCCCTCCCGCGCGCCGAACTCCCCGCGGGCCTGGAGGACCGGGCCGCGCTGCCGCTGCTGCGGGCCTGCGCCGGCGACCTGGACCAGGCCCGCGCGGTCTGGGCCTTCGCCCACGGCATGGTGATCCTGGAGATCCACGGCCGGTTCCCGGAAGACGCCGACCTGGACACGGCATGGAAAAGGGGCCTGAGAGCGTTCCACCCCGTGGGGACACCCTGACCGTATCGGCGACGGGGTCCGGGAAGGGAACGCCACGGGAGAGGGGCGCCGGATGGCGGAACAGGCCTTGTGGACGAGGGCCCGGCTCGGGCGGTGCGGCCCGCGCCTGGACCTCCTCACCGCTCGCTTCGACACCCACGTCTACGCCCCGCACGCGCACGACGAGTTCACGATCGGCGTCTGCGTCGGCGGCTCCGAGGTCATCGACTACCGCGGCGGCCACATCCGCACCGGGCCCGGCTCCATCGTCGTGCTGGCCCCCGGCGAGATGCACACCGGCGGGCCCGGCAACGCCACCGACGGCTACGCCTACCGCGCTCTGTACGCCGACCCCGCCCTCGTCGCCGACGGCACCCTCGGCGGCCTTCCGCACTTCCCCGAACCGCTGATCGACGACCCCGAGCTGGCCGCCGCCCTCCTGCGCACCCACACCGACCTGGGCGCCCGCCCCGACCCCCTGGAGGCGGAGTCCCGCATCCCCTGGCTGCTCGCGGCCCTGGCCCGGCGCCACTCCACCGCCCGCCCGGCACCCGGCAGCGTCCCCGGCGCGCACCACGTCGCCCGCGCGGTCCAGGACCGCCTCGCCGACGAGCTGCTGGAGCCGCCCTCCCTCGCCGACCTCGCGGCCGACCTCGGCCTGTCCCGCTACCAGCTACTGCGCGCCTTCCGTACGAAAGTCGGGATACCGCCGTACGCCTGGCTCGCCCAGCACCGGGTGCACCGGGCCCGGGGACTCCTGGACGCGGGGCTGCGCCCCGCCGAGGCGGCCGCGCTGGTCGGCTTCGCGGACCAGGCGCACCTGACCCGCTGGTTCCGGCGCGTGCTCGGGGTGACCCCGGCGGCGTACCGCAACAGCGTTCAAGACGGCCGGGCCTGAACCGGCCGAGACTCGCGGTATGACTGCACGCGGCTGGTTCCTGTTCTCCCTGATGGGAGTGGTCTGGGGCATCCCCTATCTGATGATCAAGGTGGCGGTGGACGACCTGTCCCCGTCCATGGTGGTGTTCACCCGCTGTGCCCTGGGCGCGGCCCTGCTGCTGCCCTTCGCGCTGCGCCAGGCCGGTCTGGTCCGGACCGTCCGGGCGCACTGGCTGCCCCTGCTGGCCTTCGCGTGCGTCGAGATCGTCGGGCCGTGGTTCACGCTGACGGACGCCGAGCGTCATCTGTCCAGCTCCACCGCGGGGCTGCTGATCGCGGGCGTCCCGATCGTCGGGGTGGCGCTGGCCCGCTTCTTCGGCCACACCGAACGGCTGGGCGTACGGCGGCTGTCCGGCCTGGTGCTGGGCCTCGCCGGCGTCGGCGTGCTGACGGTGCCGCACCTCACCGGGGGCGACGCGCGCTCGCTGGCAGAGGTGCTGCTGACGGTCGTGGGCTACGCGACGGCCCCGCTGATCGCGGCGCGCTACCTGAAGGACGTCCCCTCGCTCCACCTCACCGCCCCCTGCCTGGCCGTGGCGGCCCTCGTCTACGCCCCCGCGGCGGCGGCGACCTGGCCGGCCCGGATGCCCTCGGCGCAGGTCCTGGCCGCCCTCGCCGGCCTGGGCGTCGTCTGCACGGCGCTCGCCTTCGTGGCCTTCCTGGAGCTGATCAAGGAGGCCGGCCCGACCCGGGCCACGGTCTTCACCTACGTCAACCCGGCGGTGGCGGTCGCGGCGGGCGCCCTGTTCCTGCACGAGCCGCTGACCGCGGGGATCCTGGCGGCCTTCACGCTGATCCTGGCGGGCTCGGTGCTGGCGACGGCCGCCGCCGGTCCCCGCCGTCCCGCACGCCCGGTACCATGGTCGACACGGCAGACGAGCCGGGCGGACGGCCGCGTGAAGTCCCTCAGGGGGCTTCCCGAGGAACGTCCGGGCTCCACAGGGCAGGGTGGTGGCTAACGGCCACCCGGGGTGACCCGCGGGACAGTGCCACAGAAAGCAGACCGCCGGGGATCTCGGTCCTCGGTAAGGGTGAAACGGTGGTGTAAGAGACCACCAGTGCCCAGGGTGACCTGGGCAGCTAGGTAAACCCCACCTGGAGCAAGGTCAAAAGGGAGCACCCCGGTGCTCCTGCGCGGACGTTCGAGGGCTGCCCGCCCGAGTCCGCGGGTAGACCGCACGAGGCCGGTGGCAACACCGGCCCTAGATGGATGGCCGTCGCCGAGGGCCCCGCGAGGATCCCTCGGAACAGAACCCGGCGTACAGCCCGACTCGTCTGCCCTCCGGGCCCTGAACAGGAAGACAAGTGCGGGGCCTTGCGGCGTCCGGCCGGGAGGTCAGAGGCCGAACAGCACCCCGCGCCACGTCCACCCCGCGCCGAGGACCGCCTCCTGGAGGGGCGTCTTCAGCTCCGCGGAATCGAAGAGAAACTCCTCCGTCGTCCGGAGGCGGCCGTCGGTCCCTCGCTCGACCGTCCAGCGCCGGGAAACCGTCCGCACCTGCCCGCGGGACCGCTCCGCCGACAGCACCAGCCTGGGCCTGTCTCCGACCCAGGTGACGTCCCACGCGCGGTCGAGGGCGCGGACCTCACGACGCTCCGGGACCAGACGCATCTTGACCTGGATGGTCCGGCTCACCTGGGTCCGGGCGAAGAAGGTGTGCCAGGCCGGATCCCGGACACGCCACTCCGCGACGAGATCGGCCTTCTCAAGGGCACCGTTGCGCACCACGTAGGGCGTGTCCGGCCCGCTGACGTCGAGCAGCGCGGCCCGGACCTCCTCGACGGAGCGCGGTGCGACGCCGTCCTCCGGGCGCCTGGTGCCGGTGAACACGTCGAAAAGGCCCATCCGGCCACCCCCATGAAAGTCCGGCCACCCAACGGGGTACACGCTAGGACATCGCTACGCACCCGGCGTCAGGGGCCGGTCCCGTACGCGGGTCAGGTGGGAGTCGAAGACCTCGTCGGCGTCGGGGGTCAGGGTGCGCAGGGCCACCAGGGCCGTGATCGCCACGTCGCACAGTTCGGACTGGACGTCCTCCCAGGTGTGGGTGACGCCCTTGCGCGGGTTCTGGCCGGTGGCGCCGATCACCGCCTCGGCGACCTCGCCGACCTCCTCGGAAAGCTTGAGGATGCGCAGCAGGACGCCTTCCGGGCCCGCGTGCGCGCGTGTCGCCTCCAGGCGGGACCAGAGTGCGTCGATCGTCGGCCACAGGGGTGCGGGCTGCTGAGCGGTCATGCCCCGCAGCCTGCCACGCCGGCGGCAGTCCCGGCGCCTGTTCCTCGCCGCCTGTGCGGCCCGGCGCCGCGGGCGTCTACTCCTCGAACAGGGCCTCCTGCTCGCCCTCCGTCTTGCGTCGCACCCGGCGCGTCCGTGCGCCCACCACCAGGGCCGTGCCCGCGGCGGCCACGCCCAGGGCGGCCGGCACCATCCATCCGCGGTCGAAGACGTGGCCGATGGCGTGGTCCAGGGACAGCCGGCCCGGCCCGGTCACCGCGAGGCCCGCGGCGGCCAGGCCCAGGCTCGCCGCGTGCTCGTAGCCGCCCTCCTGCGCGAAGAAGCCGTTGGGCATGTGGACCGCCGCGGCCCCGGCCATCGCGCCGGCCGCCGCCGCCCCGGCCGCCGGGGTCGCGAGGCCCAGGGCCAGCAGGGTGCCGCCGCCCGCCTCCGCGAGGCCCGCCGCCGTCGCGCTCGCCTTGCCCGGCGCGTAGCCGACGGACTCCATGAACTGGCCGGTGCCCTCCAGACCGTGTCCGCCGAACCAGCCGAACAGCTTCTGCGCGCCGTGCGCCGCGAGCACCCCGCCCGTCCCCAGCCGGAGCAGCAGCAGGCCCAGATCGCGTCGGTCGTAACAGGTCACGGTGACTCCCCAGCAGGCAGGCGGACGGATCGCTCTCGTGTCTCCACCGTCGCAGCTCCCACACCGCCGGGCCCGCCCTGGATGGCGTTCGGGTGGCGGGTCCGGGGGAGCGGTGTGAGCCTGACGCCATGACGATTCAGCCAGCCAAGCTCCGCGATCCGTCCGTCCGGGCCTTCGTCAACGCCGTCAACTCCCATGACCGGGAGGGGTTCCTGTCTCTCCTCGCGCCCGGCGCGACCATGGCCGACGACGGCTCCGACCGGGATCTCGCCGACTGGATCGACCAGGAGATCTTCTCCACCCACGGGCACCTCGAGGTCGACAACGAGTCCAACGGCGGCCGCAACCTCCTCGCCCGCTACCGCAACGACACCTGGGGCGAGATGCGCACCCGGTGGTCCTTCACCGTCGAGGACGACGGGCGGATCTCCCGCTTCGAGACCGGCCAGGCCTGACCCGCGGCCCGCCCCCGCCGGCCGCACACCGGCCGCGTACCGGCGCCGCCCCGGGGCTTGTGCTCGTGCGCGCCTCAACTCTCGGTCAGCGTCGGGATGAGGTTGAACGACTGGAAGATGATGCCGATCTTCTCGGCGCGCAGCCGGGTCAGCCGGGCCTCGCCGAGGGTGGCGAGGTCGACGCCGTCCAGTTCGACGGCGCCGGACGTCGGCCGGTCGAGACCGCCGATCATCTGGAGCAGTGTGGACTTGCCGCCGCCCGTCGGGCCCTGGATGACGAGCTGGTCGCCGTCCGCGATGGTGAGGTCGACGCCGCGCAGCGCCTCGACCGTCTCCTTGCCCTGGGCGCCGACCTGGCCTTGGTGACCGTCATGTCGGTGCCGAGGCCGTAGAGCGACTTCAGGGCCTTGTCCTGCGCCTGCGTCATGCCGGCCGACACCGAGTTGACGGTGATGACCAGCGCGATTCCGAGCGCCAGACCCATCGCGACGACCAGAGCGGCCTTCTTGCGGCGGCTCAGCTCGCGCCTGAGACAGATGCCGAACATCCCGTTCCTCGGAGGTTGTCGGCGCCCGATGTGGGCGCGGCCACAAGCTAGGGAGGAACCTTTGAGGCGGACTGAGTAAAAGATGTGTCAGAGCTGAGAAAAAGAGGTGGGCGACCAAAATTTCATAAGACAGCAAATTCCCATGCCATTGAGGGCGTCCTGCCAGGAATCCCCTGTTGGGTGCGGTGTACGGTCCCGGGGTGCGTGATTGTTCCCGGCTCAGCCGACGTGCCGTCCTCGGACTGACGGCCGCCGCCCTTCCCCTGTCCGCGGCCGCCCCGGCCGCCGCCGCCGAACCCGCCGTCGTCGGCGGTGAACGGCTGGCCCGAACCGGCGTCCAGGTGCGCGGTGCCACCGGACTGCCCAAGAAGCTCGACGCCCGCTCGTGGCTGGTCGCCGACTGCGAGAGCGGCGAGGTGCTCGCCTCGTTCAACGCCCACCGGCGGCTGGCGCCCGCGTCCACCCTGAAGATGCTGTTCGCGGACACCGTGCTGGCCAAGTTCGAACGGACCGCACGGCACCGGGTCACCGACGCGGACCTCGCCGACATCCCGGCCGGCTCCAGCCTCGTAGGCATCAAGCCCGGCATCACCTACACCGTGGAGCAGCTCTGGCAGGGCGTGTTCCTGCGCTCCGGCAACGACGCCGTGCACGTGCTCGCGCACATGAACGGCGGTGTCGCGAAGACGGTCGCGGAGATGCAGGCCAGGGCCGAGGACCTGCAGGCCCTGGACACCCATGTGGTCAGCCCCGACGGCTTCGACCACAAGGGGCAGCTCTCCTCGGCGTACGACCTCACGCTGTTCGCCCGGCACGGCCTGAAGGACCCCGACTTCCGCGAGTACTGCGGCACGCGGATCGCCGACTTCCCGGCGGGTGGCAAGAAGACCTTCCAGATCCAGAACACCGACCGCCTGCTCACGGGGGCCTGGGGGCTGGGCACGTACGACGGCCTGATCGGTGTGAAGAACGGTTACACCAGCCACGCCGGCAACACCTTCACCGGTGCGGCCACCCGCGGCGGACGCACCCTGCTGGTCACCGTGATGCATCCGGTGGCCGGCAGCAACGCGGTGTACGAGCAGACCGCGGCGCTGCTCGACTGGGGCTTCGGGCACGGGCGTTCGGCCCAGGCGGTGGGCGCGCTGGTGACCCCGCTCAGCGAGGGCGGCGCGAGCGCCACCCCGGCGCCCCCGGGCAAGGCGGCCAAGCCCGCGGCCGGCGCTCCCGGCACGGCGTCGAAGGGTCCTTCGGCGTTGCGGCTGGTGGAGGGCGGCGCCGGGACGGCGGCGCTGCTGGGCGCGGGTGCGTGGGCGCTGCGCCGCAAGCTCCGGGCGAGGCCGGCGGCCGCGACCGCGGGCGACGACGCGGGCGTGCCGGAGGCGGAGACCGAGCCGGAGCGTGAGTCCGGAGGACGGCACCGGCGCTGAACCGCCGGGCAGGAATGCGGCGGCGGCCGTTCCACCGACCGGTGCGCACCTCGCGGTCCCACGCGAGGTCCACCCCCAACTCCGGTCCGGTGGAACGGCCGCCGTCTTCCCCCCTGGGTATGGCTTCGGAACCCCCGCGCCCCAAGTGTGAAGCTCTTGTGGAGGAAAGTTGAGCATATGCGGTCGACCGGCCGCAATAGTGCGGACTTTCAAATTCCGTTTGTGTGAGGCGTGAAGCCGGGGAGAGGTCCGGGCCGAGCCGGGTCCCGGCCCCGCCCTCAGCCCCGCCCGACGTACGGCATCGCCGTCGCCAGCACCGTCGCGAACTGCACGTTCGCCTCAAGAGGCAGCTCGGCCATGTGCCGCACGGTGCGCGCCACGTCGGCCACGTCCATCACCGGCTCGGGCACGACCTCCCCGTCGGCCTGGAGCGCACCGGTCGCCATACGGGCCGTCATGTCGGTGGCCGCGTTGCCGATGTCGATCTGCCCGACCGCGATCCGGTACGGCCGCCCGTCCAGCGACAGCGACTTGGTCAGGCCGGTCAGCGCGTGCTTGGTCGCGGTGTAGGCCACCGACATCGGGCGGGGCGTGTGCGCGGAGATCGAGCCGTTGTTGATGATCCGGCCGCCCTGCGGGGACTGCTCCTTCATCTGCCGGTACGCCGCCTGCGCGCACAGGAACGCCCCGTTGAGGTTGGTGTCCACCACGTGCCGCCAGGCGTCGTAGGGCAGCTCCTCGACCGGCACCCCACCGGGACCGAACGTGCCGGCGTTGTTGAACAGCAGGTCGACCCGCCCGAACAGCTCCACCGTCGCCGCGAACAGCGCCGTGACCTCCTCGGGGCGGGACACGTCGGTGCGCACGGCGAGCGAGGGCCCCTCGGGCACCAGCCCCGCCGTCTCCTCCAGCGTCTCCATCCGCCGGCCGGCCAGCGCCACGGACCAGCCACCGCGCGACAGCTCCACGGCGACGGCCCGCCCGATGCCGGAGCCGGCGCCGGTCACCACCGCGATCTTCGATTGCCTGTCAGTCATGGCACCGCAGCGTAGGCTCGAAGTCCGCCATGCGGAATCAGGTGTCCGCCATACGGGCAACCTCAAGGCACTCTCAGGCGTGACCCTGAAGGCCGGACGAGCAGATGTGGCCGAGCGAGCCGCCCAGGTGGTACTGCGAGCGCTCCTGCCGGGTCAGGTCGCGCCCGACGGCGCGGCAGATCCGCTGCGTCCACGTGTCGGGCCGGGGGAGGGCGACCTGCCAGAGGCGCACCGTGTGGTCGTCGTTGCCGGTGACGAGGGTGCGGCCGTCGGGGCTGAAGGCTTCGGAATCCACGGCGCCGTTATGACTGCTGAGGATGCCCACCGTCCTTCCGGTGGCCGTGTTCCACAGCCGCACGGTGCCGTCGGCACTGGCGGAGGCGAGTGTACGGCCGTCCGGGCTGAACGCCACCGAGTACACGGTGTCGGTGTGACCGTTGAGGGTGGTCCGGACCGTCGCCGACGCCACGTCCCACAACACGACGCTGTTGTCGTCGCTGCCGGACGCGAGGGTGCGGCCGTCCGGGCTGAACTGCACCCGGTACACCGGGCTGGTGTGACCCTGCAGAGTGGCACGCAGATGGCCGGTTTCCATGTCGTAGAGCCGGACGTAGTCGTCGGTGCTGCCGACGGCGAGCGTACGGCCGCCCGGACTCACCGCGACATCGAGGACGCCGACGAGCCTCTCGTTCGGCAAGGTGATCGGGTGGGGGCGTTCGCGGCCGGTGGCGACGTCCCACCGCCGGACCGTGGCGTCCAGGCTGCCGGTGACCAGGGTGCGCCCGTCAGGACTGAACCCCGCCGAGGTCACCTCGTTGGTGTGTCCGCGCAGCAGGTGGCGCAGCTTGCCGGCCGCCACGTCCCACAGTCGTACGGTGTTGTCGGCGCTCGTGCTGGCGAGGGTGCGGCCGTCCGGGCTGAACGCCGTCGCCTCCACCTTTCGGGAGTGGCCCTGCAAGGTGGCGCGCTTTCTGCCCGTCGCCGTGTCCCACAGGTCCACCTTCTTGTCGGCACCGCCGGAGGCCAGCATCCGGCCGTCCGGACGGAACGCGACGGCGTCCACGCTCTCGGTGGGCCCGGTCAGGGTGGCCCGGACCGTGCCCGTGACCATGTTCCACATCCGCACCGTCCGGTCGGTGCTGCCGCTGGCGAGCATGCGGCCGTCCCGGCTGAAGGCCAGTGCGTCGACGGTGTCGGTGTGGCCTTTGATCGTGATGCGGTCGGTACCCGTGGCCACGTCCCACAACCGGATGGTGTTGTCACCGCTGCCGGAGGCGAGGGTGCGGCCGTCCGGGCTGAAGGCCAGTGTGTCGACGAAGGCGGTGTGGTCGCTCAGGGTGGCGCTGGTCGCACCGGTGGCCGTGTCCCAGAGCCGTACGGTCTGGTCGTCGCTGCCGGAGGCGAGTGTACGGCCGTCCGGGCTGAACGCCACAGCCTCCACACCATCGGTGTGGCCCTTGAGCACCCGCCCGGTACCGGCGGCCGGGTCCCACAACCGCACCGTCCTGTCCCTGCTGCCGGAGGCGAGCGTGCGGCCGTCCGGGCTGAACGCCACCGACTGGATCGAGTCGCCATGGCCTTTCAGGTAGGCGAGCGGGTCTCCGGTGGCCGGGTCCCACACTCCGACCTCGCCGTCGCCGCCGCCCGTCGCCAGAAGGCGCCCGTCCGGACTGAACGTCACGGACTGTACGTAGGAGTTGTCGGCGATGAAGGACCTGCGGGTCCGTCCGGTGGCCGTGTCCCAGAGCCGTACGGTCTGGTCGTCGCTGCCGGTGGCGAGCGTACGGCCGTCCGGGCTGAACGCCACCGTGTTGACGAGGTCGTGGTGGCCTTTCAAGGTGGCGCGCAGCCGGCCGGTGGCCGTGTCCCACAGTCGCGCGGTCCTGTCCGTGCTCCCGGTGGCGAGGGTGCGGCCGTCCGGGCTGAGCGCCAGCGCCTGCACCGGGCCGTTGTGGCCGGTCAGCCGCTGCCTCAGCGGCAGGGCCGCCGCGTTCGCCAGGCTCTCGGCCGCTTCCCGGGTCGGGCTCGCCCGGTAGGCCGCGACCGCCAGGAGAGAGGCGGCGTCGGGCTGTGTGGCGATGAGCGAGGTGGACTGGGTCGCCAACTGCCGGGACAGCGCCGCCTGCCGCTGGGCGACCGCCGTCCGCCACTGCCAGAGGACACCGCCCGAGACGAGGAGTACGAGGACGAGCAGGGTGGCGAGGACGGAGTTGAGGCGCCTGCTGCGCCGGATGGCGGCCTGCTGGTGGTCCTTACCGGCGGTGATGAAGGCGGTGACGTCGTCCGGCAGGCGACGCTGCTGGAGCCAGTCGAGGCCCTCGGCGAGGGCGGTCCCCCGGAGGAGGTCACCGGGATCACCGCTCCGGGCCCAGCGGGCGCACTGGTGGCGGGTGCGTTCGAACCACTCGTGGAACCGGTGGTCCTGGGCCACCCAGTCGCGCAGGGTGTCCCAGTCCCGGATCAGGGCGTCGTGGATCAGCTCCGCGACGGGCTCCGCCGTGCTCGTCCGGGAGAGGTCGGAGGCCTCGGGCGCGTAGGTGGTGATGATGCGATGCCGGACGAGCGTGGCCAGCACCTCGTCGAAGTCGCCGTCACCGGACGTGCCGTCGGGGTCGGCCGCGAGACCGCGGAGTGACCGGAGGGAGACCTGCTTGCGGATGGCGGGTATGTGGTGGTCGGGGTCGGCCGGGCGAACCAGCGAGGTCAGGATGCGCTGGGCCACCGGGCGTTGCCCGGGGGTGAGCTGTTCGAGGGCGGTGTCGCACCAGGTGGTCAGGCTGCCGGTGACTCCGCCGACGCGCCGGTAGGCATCGTGGGTCAGATACCCCTCGTCGCGGCGCTGCCAGAGTTGACTCAGCGCCAGTTCGAGCAGCGGCAGCACGGTGACCGGGGCCCGCCGGCTGGCGGCCAGCTCCGGGGTGATGGCCAGCACGTCGGCGATGATCTGCTCGGGCAGTCCGTGCTCCAGGCACGCGCCCGCCGCCTCGGCAGGCCGGGTGATGATGTCGCGCAGGTCCTGCTCGTCGAGGGTGCGGGGGATGTTGAGCAGACCGGGCACCGCGGCTTCCAGCAACTTGGGTGCCAGGGCCGCCTGGTGAGGGTAGAAGTCGTCGCGCATGACCAGGATCACCGTGAGCTTGGCATGCGACTTGACCGCCGTGGTGATCCGGTCCGTCGCGGCCAGGCGCCGGTCCACGTCCCCGCGCGTGGAGGGCAGCGTGAGGAGTTCCTCGAACTGGTCGATGATCAGCACGACGCGTTCCGCGTCGGGTTCGGCCGCCAGCCTGCGGGTGACGGCCTCCGCGATCCCGTCCTCGGAGGCCCCGGGCAGCCCCGCGCGTTCCAGTTCGGCCAGCAGGTCCTTCCGGGGGCGGGTCAGCACCGGCAGCCACCTGTCGCTCCCCGGGAGCGCGCCCGCGGCCAGCTGGGGCACGATTCCGGCCTGCACGAGCGAGGACTTGCCCGAGCCGGAAGGGCCGAGGAGCAGGGTCACGCGGTGTTGCTGCAGGTTCGTCAGCACCTGGCGCACCGCGTCCTTGCGGCCCTCGTACCACTGGGCGTGTTCCGCGGTGAACGGCTCCAGCCCCCGATAGGGGCACACGTCGCGGACGGTCAGCTCCGGCCAGATCTCGCGCAGGGTGCGGGTGGGGATGACGTAGGCGATGCCCTGGCCCCGTTCATAGGCGTCGGGGGCGGCGATCTCGGTCAGCATGCCTACCACCAGGCCGGTGACCTCGTCCACGACCGGGCCACCGCTGAAGCCCGTGGTCAGGTCGTTCGCCCCCGTCAGTTGCAGATGGCCGGCCCTGCCCTTGCCCGGCAGCAGGTCGCCGGCCTGGCCGTAACCGAAGTGGCCACCCGTCGGGGCCTGGGCGGGAAATCCGAACGAGCGTACCCGGTGGCCCCGGCAGCCGCCGGTGGAACCCAGGGGCAGCGGTCGCGCCCCGGCCGGGGCGCCGCGCAGCCGGATCACGGCCACGTCCTCGTCCTCGGGGTCCCGCCACCCTTCGGCCAGGACCAGGCCCCGCATCGAGTGCACCCCCTCCACGTGGGGGAAGCGCAGCGACACGTGCTCTCCGGGCCCGGAGCCGGCGGCCTCCACCACGTGCGCGCACGTCACCAGCACGTCCTCCGTGACCAGGAAACCGGCACCGGCGACCCGTTCACCGGAGTCCAGGACCTGGGCCACGGCGCTCAGCAGTTCCGACAGGGGGGCGAGGGCCTCGCCCCTGACACCGACGTCCATGGGAACGACCCGCTTACTCCCGGCGCGAGGGCAGGGATGGTGTCTCTCAGGTGACAGCGGTAGATGGACTCATCGCCGACTGACCATCAGTTTCTCGCCTTTTCGTGCTAATCGCAATCGTGATATAGGGGGATTTTATGTAGAACGTTCATTCACCGAGGAGAAGTTGACGGACCAATTTCTCAGACGACCGCGGCGGCGGTCACCGCGTCGTCCCCCGGGTACCGCACCCCGATCCGGTCGCGGATCGTGTCCAGCGTGCGCATCACCGCGAGGCTGCCCGCCAGCGGCACGAGCGGTGACTCCTTCTCGCCCGCGCGCAGCGCCCGCATGACCTCCCGCGCCTCGTGCCGCAGGCTGGTGCGCGGGCCGTCCTCCGGTGCGGCGGTGAACTCCTCGGGCTCACGCCCGTCGCGGTGCAGCACGAAGCGGTCGGGGTGGAAGAAGCCCGCGGGGACGTCGATCCGGCCGCGCGAGCCGGTGACCGACGCGGTGACCGCCGTACCGCCCACGATGGAGCAGTGCACCGAGGCCAGCGCCCCGCTCTCCCAGGACAGCAGGGCGCCCGTCTGGAGGTCGACGCCCTCCCGCGAGAGCACCGCCCGCGCCACCACCTCGTCCGGCTCGCCCAGCAGGAGCTGCGCGAAGGAGACCGGGTACACCCCGAGGTCCAGCAGCGCGCCGCCGCCCAGCGCGGGGTCCCGCAGCCGGTGCGCCGGCGGGAACGGCCCGGCCAGCCCGAAGTCGGCCTGCACCGAGCGCACCTCGCCGATCGCCCCGTCCCGCACCAGCGCCGTCAGCCGCCGGACCAGCGGGTTGCAGTACATCCACATCGCCTCCATCAGGAAGCGGTCGTGCTCCTTGGCCAGCGCCACCAGTTCCTCGGCCTCGCGCAGGTTCAGCGTGAACGCCTTCTCGCACAGCACGTTCCGCCCGGCCGTGAGGCACAGCCCGGCCGCCGTCCGGTGCGCCGCGTGCGGGGTCGCCACGTACACGACATCGATGTCCGCGTCCGCGGCCAGCGACTCCCAGTCGCCGTAGGCACGCGTCACCCCGAACCGCTCGGCGAACGCCTCCGCCGACTCCCGGCTGCGCGAGCCGACCGCCACGATCTCCGCGTCCGGCAGATCCACCAGATCCGCCGCGAAGGCCGCCGCGATGCCGCCCGTCGCCAGGATCCCCCACCGCACGCTCTGCTCCGCCATCCCGCCCCGCCCTCGTCCGTGTGTGCCTCGGCAGTGTGTACGAGCTGAGAGCATAGGTGCCGGTCAGTACGAGAGGGAGGGACCCATGCCCGAGCACGCGGCGGCACCGGCACCGGAGACGGGGCAGCAGCCCACCACCGCACCGGCCCCGGCCGCCGCCCGGCGCACCGGCCTGCTCGTCACCCTGGTGCTCGGCGGCCTCACCGCCACACCCCCGCTCGCGATGGACATGTACCTCCCGTCCCTGCCGGAGGTCACCCGCACGCTGCACGCCCCCGCCGCGACGGTGCAGCTCACCCTCACCGCCTGCCTGGCCGGCATGGCGCTCGGGCAGCTCGTCGTCGGGCCGATGAGCGACCGCTGGGGCCGCCGCCGCCCGCTGCTGGCCGGCCTCGCGCTCTACCTCCTCGCCACCGCCCTGTGCGCGGTGGCCCCGAACGTCGAGGCACTGGTCGCCCTCCGGCTGGCGCAGGGCCTCGCGGGCGCGGCCGGCATCGTCATCGCGCGGGCCGTCGTACGCGACCTGTACGACGGCGTCGCCATGGCCCGCTTCTTCTCCACCCTGATGCTGATATCCGGGACCGCGCCGATCGTGGCCCCGCTCATCGGCGGACAGATCCTCAGGGTGACGGACTGGCGGGGCGTGTTCGCCGTCCTCACCGTCGTCGGCGCCGCGCTCGCCGTCGTCGTCTGGCTGCGGCTGCCCGAGACGCTGCCGCCCGCCCGGCGGCACGGCGGGGGAGTGGGCGAGGCCCTGCGCGCCATGCGCGGCCTGCTCGCCGACCTCCCCTTCACCGGCTACCTGCTGGCCGGCGGCTTCGCCTTCGCCGCGCTGTTCGCCTACATCAGCGCCTCCCCGTTCGTCGTCCAGGAGATCTACGGCGCCTCCCCGCAGACCTTCAGCCTGCTCTTCGGTCTGAACTCGGTCGGCCTGGTGATCGCGGGGCAGGTCAACGGCAAGGTGCTGGTGGGCCGGGTCAGCCTGGACAAGGTGCTCGGCACCGGCCTCGCGGTGATCGTGCTCGCCGCGACCGCCCTGCTGCTGATGGCCTGCGGCGCGTTCGGCGACGTCGGGCTCGCCCCGGTCGCGGCCGCCCTGTTCGTGCTGATGTCCGCGATGGGCATCACCCTGCCCAACGCCCAGTCACTGGCCCTGCTGCGCACCCGGCAGGCCGCCGGTTCCGCCTCCGCGCTGCTCGGCACCGCCTCCTTCCTCGTCGGAGCGATCGCCTCCCCGCTCGTCGGCGTCGCCGGAGAGCACACCGCCGTGCCCATGGCGATCGTCCAACTGGCGGGCGCACTGGTCGCCGCGGCCTGCTTCGTGGGAATGTGCCGTCCTTGGAACACACGTGCGGATTCGGAGGGGGACCAGAACTGAGCGCACCGCGACTGCGCGCCGGCACACCCGAGCGCGCCGGGCTCGACCCCGTCCAACTCCGCCACCTGGCCGAGGAGGTGCACGCCCTCACCGCCGGAGCGCGCCCCTGGGCCGCCGGTGCCGTCGTGCTGGCCGGGCGCGGCCCGGTGATCGCCGTCGCCGAGGCGTCCGGCTGGGCCGTGCGCCACGCCCGCTACGACCCCGTCACCGGCACCGGCGTGGAACTGCCGCCCGCCGACCGGGTGCCGGTCACCGTCGACACCCCCTTCGACCTGGCCTCCCTCACCAAGCTGTTCACGTCCGTCGCCGCCGTGCAGCAGATCGAGCGCGGCACCCTCGGCATGGACGCCCGCGTCGGCGCGTACCTGCCGGAGTTCACCGCGGCCGCCGAACACGGCATCACCGTGCGGCAGTTGCTCACCCACACCTCCGGGCTGCGCCCCGAACTCCCGCTGTACGACTGTCCGGACGACACCGCCAGGCTCGCCCTGCTGCGCGCCGAGGCACCCGTCGCCGCGCCCGGCACCCACCTCTACTCGGACCTGAACATGCTGCTGCTCCAGTTCGTGCTGGAGCGGATCACCGGCCGCAGCCTCGACGTGCTCATCGCGGACGGCATCACCCGCCCGCTCGGCATGACGGCCACCACCTTCGGACCCTGCCCCGGCGCCGCGGCCACCGAGGACCAGCGGCGGCCGTGGGCCAAGGCGGACCGGGGGATGCTGCGCGGCCAGGTCCACGACGAGAACGCCTGGGCGCTCGGCGGCGTGGCGGGCCACGCGGGCCTCTTCTCCACCGCGCACGACCTCGCGGTCTTCGCCCGCACCCTGCTGGCCGGCGGCGGGTACGGGCCCGCCCGCGTCCTCGGCCCCGACTTCGTGGAACTCCTGCTGACCCCGCCGGGCCTGGGCTTCGCCGTGGACCAGCCGTGGTTCATGGGCGAACTCGCGGGCCGGGGCGCGGCGGGGCACACCGGCTTCACCGGCACCTCACTGGTCCTGGACCCGGCGACGGACACCTTCCTGGTCCTGCTCGCCAACACGGTCCACCCCCGTCGCCGGGCCCCCGACAGCCGCCCGAGGGCCGCACTCGCCACCTACCTGGCACGAGCGGTCGTCTGAGCCCTCACCGGAGAACGGCGACCGGGGTGCGGGCCCGGCGGCAGGATTGCGGGGCTCGTGGGCCAGGGCCGCCCGGGACGGGGCGGTCGGGGGGCGGAGTGGCCCCGGGTCGGAGGGGGCCGGGGGGCCGGAGCCGCCCCGGGACGGAGCGGTCCAAAGGGCGGTGTCCCCAGCCATACAATCGCCAGGTGAACGCCCCCGCCTCGCCGGCCGAAGCCCTCCGCGGCACCCTCGCGGAACTGCTCGCCGGTCTTCCGCCCAGCCAGGCCGCCGGAGCCGTGGAACGGCTGATCGCCAAGTACCGGGGCGACACCCCCACCCACGCCCCGATCCTCCGCGACCGCGCCGACGTCGCCGCCTACGCCGCCTACCGCATGCCGGCCACCTTCGAGGCGGTCCGCTCCGCGCTGGAGGCGTTCGCACAGGCCGTGCCCGGGTGGACGCCCGCCGGGCATGTCGACGTCGGCGGCGGCACCGGCGCCGCCACCTGGGCCGTCACGGAGACCTGGCCCGGCGAACGCGACGTCACCGTGCTGGACTGGGCCGAGCCCGCGCTCGCCCTCGGCCGGGAGATCGCCGCCGCCAACCCGGACCTGAGCCGCGCCCGCTGGCAGCGGGCCCGGATCGGCACCGAGCTCACCCTGGAACCCACCGACCTCGTGACGGTGTCGTACGTCCTCAACGAACTCGCCGAGGCCGACCGCGCCGCCCTCGTCGACGCCGCCGCGGCGGCCGCCCGGTCGGTCGTGATCGTGGAGGCCGGCACCCCCGCGGGCTACGCGCGGGTCATCGAGGCCCGCGACCGGCTGGTCGGGGCCGGGTTCCGGGTCGCCGCCCCCTGCCCGCACAGCGCCGCCTGCCCCATCGTCCCCGGCACCGACTGGTGCCACTTCTCCGCCCGGGTCAGCCGCTCCTCCCTGCACCGCCAGGTCAAGGGCGGCTCCCTGGCCTACGAGGACGAGAAGTTCAGCTACGTCGCCGCCACCCGGCTGCCCGTGGCACCGGCATCCGCCCGTGTCGTGCGGCGCCCGCAGATCCGCAAGGGCCAGGTGCTCCTCGACCTGTGCGAGACCGACGAGCGCCTGAGCCGTACGACGGTCACCAAGCGTCACGGCGCCCTCTACCGGGCCGCCCGGGACGCGGACTGGGGCGACCCCTGGCCGCCGCCGGACGCGTCCGCCTGACCGGCGCGCTTGTTAGCGTCACCCCCATGGTCAAGAAGCCCGCCCCCGACGCCACCCGCCGCAGCGAGAAGTCCCGGCGGGCGATCTACGCCGCCGCCCTCGCCCTGGTCGCCGAGGCCGGGTACCCCAGGACCACCGTCGAGGGGATCGCCGCCAGGGCCGGGGTCGGCAAGCAGACCATCTACCGGTGGTGGGGGTCCAAGGCGGACGTCCTGCTGGAGGCCTTCCTCGACCTCGGCGAGCAGATGGCGCGGGCGGCCGGGCAGGAGGCGTCCGCCGTCCCCGACACGGGCGACCTCGCCGCCGACCTCAAGGCGGTGCTGCGGGCCACGGTCGACGAACTCCTCGACCCGCGCTTCGAGGTGCCCGCCCGCTCCCTGGCCGCCGAGGGCCTGGTCAACGAGCAGGTCGGCCGCGAGTTCGTCACCAAGCTCCTCGAACCCCAGCTCCAGCTCTACGTGGGCCGGCTGCGCTCCGCGCAGGCCACCGGGGCGGTGCGCGCCGACGTCGATCCGCGCATCGCGCTGGAGCTGTTCGTCTCCCCGCTCGCCCAGCGGTGGCTGCAGCGCACCGGCCCGATCTCCTACGACTACACGGACACGCTGGTCGACTACGCGCTGCACGGCATCGCCCCGCGCTGACCGTCGCCCGGGCCGCCCGGTCCGTGACGCACGTCTGTGAGGCACGTCTCGCCCGCATCGCCCGGATTGCCCCACAGGCACCCCGAAGCAGGGGAAGGTGGGACGATAGGGCATGCTGGCCGCACCACAGCGAGGCGACCACGGCGAGGCGAGGGGTAGATGAGCGCGACGTTCGGCGGCCGGTCCGGCCGGCAGGGCAGACTCTCCCAGTGGCTGCTCGGGCGCCGCCCGAAGGAGACCGCCGCCGACACCGGCGGCCGCGAGGCCCTGCTGCTCTCCGTCGCCGCGGCCGGGCTGCCCCTGGCCCCCGCCGCGCACCCCGGCCCCGGCTACGGCTGCTCCTGCGACCGCGTCGGCTGCCCGACCCCGGCCCGGCACCCGGTGTCGTTCGCCTGGCAGACCCAGTCCACGACGGACCGCGCGCAGATCGAGCGCTGGGCCCGGCACCAGCCGGAGGCCAACTTCATCACCGCCACCGGCATGACGCACGACGTCCTGGACGTGCCCCTGGAGGCCGGCCGCGAGGCGCTCGACCGGCTGCTCGGGGCCGGCGTCGAGGTCGGCCCGGTCGCCGAGAGCGACGACGGCCGCATGCTGTTCTTCACCCTCACCCGCGGCACCCCCGAGGACGAGGACGAGTGGTGGCCCTGCGCGCTGGACTGCCACCCCGAGACCATGGACGAGCACCCGGGGCTTCGCTGGCACTGCCGCGGCTCCTACGTCCTCGTACCGCCGGCCCGGCTGCCGGGCGAGGACCGCGGGGTGCACTGGGTGCGCGGCCCGGAGCAGCCGCTGCCCGACCCGCTGAGCCTGCTGGAGGCGCTCACGGACGCCTGCGCCCGGCACGTCGGCACAGACACCGGCCGGGCGGACGCCGCCTGGCCCCTGCGGCACTGAGCCGCGCGGGCGGCACCCCGCAAGCGGTGGTCGAGGTCCCGGGCGGGCCTACTCGCCCTGCGCGGCCGTCAGCCCCCGCACCTGGCCCAGGATCGACACCGGGCCGCTGCCCGCCGGGACGAGGGCGGCCTCGTTGGAGACGATCTCCAGCGTCAGCGACTGCTTGACCTCGCCCTTGGTCAGGGCCCGCACGTCCTTGTTCGGGACCGGCACGGAGGTGCCCGCGGCGGCGGTCTGCTTCTCGAAGTGGTGCGTGGTGAAGAACACCAGCGCCCCGCCGTCCGCCGTGCGCAGCGCGAGCGGCGCGTAGTCGCCGCGGCTCAGCGGCTCGTCGATGTACTGCCGCACCAGGCCCGGCTTCTTCGCCCGCTTCGCGCGGTCCGCGCGCAGAGCGCTGGTGCTCCGCCCGTCCGCGAAGGTCTTCCCGCCGTCCTGCAGATAGCGCGCGTAGGCCCTGCTCAGACCGGCGGGCAGCACGGCGAGGCCCGGGGCGTCCGCGGGGACGGTCTCGGCGAACCCGTCCGCGTCCTTCCTGAACTCCGGTACGGCGCCGGGCGCCACCAGCGTCAGATACGCGGCCTTCCACTGCTCGTCGAGCCCGTGGCGGGTGAACACCATCAGCCAGCGGGCGTTGCCCCCCACGTTGCCCTTGGCGTCCGCGACGAACCAGCGGGGCCAGCCGGCCTTCGCGGGGATCGTGAAGTGCGCGTCCGTCAGCTCCAGCGGCGTGTGGCGGGGGTTGCCGGAGGGGTTGTTGACGTGCCCGGCCTTCAGCCGGGCCCCGTCGATGTCGGCGAGGGCGCCGGTGACCTGCCCCGCGTCCAGGGAGCGGTCGTAGGCCTTGTCGGCCTTGTTGTAGGCGTCCGTGAACCGGACGAGCGCCTTGGCGGCCTCGGCGCGGGTGGTGGCAGGCAGCACCTCGCGTTCCCCGTGCACCACCACGCATCCGCTCGCCGTCATCGACAAAGCGGTCAGCGAGGCCGCTATGAGTGCGTTCCGGTCACGCCTGCGAAGCCCACGACGACCGCGATCCCTGCTCATGAAGTGCCTTCACCCTCCCCTTTCCGGAGGCGAACCCTACCGGGACGGGGACACGCGCGGGTGGCCGGTTCACGCACTCGGTACCGTCCACCCCCGCCGTCACTCGGCGGCCGGGACCCGCTCCTCGGCCGCCGGAGCGGCCGCGCTCCGCCCGCCGCCCTTGAGGCGGGCCAGGAACTCGGGCGTGGCCAGGAAGACGGCCAGGGTCGGCACCAGGTAGAGGGCCCACACCGCCAGCTGCACGACGGTCGGGTCGGGCTGGAAGTTGAAGACGCCCTTGAGGAGGGTGCCGTACCAGCTGTCCGGCGGGATCGTGCCGCTGATGTCGAAGGCCAGGTCGGCGATGCCCGGGATCCAGTTGGCCTCCTGGAGGTCGTGGAAGCCGTACGCCAGCACGCCCGCCGCGACCACCACCAGCATCCCGCCGGTCCAGGTGAAGAACTTGGCCAGGTTGATCTTCAGGGCGCCGCGGTAGAACAGCCAGCCGAGCAGGACCGCCGTGGCCAGGCCGAGGGCCACGCCGAGCAGCGGGCGCGGGGTGCCGTCGGAGGCGGCGTGCACCGAGGCCCACACGAACAGGGCGGTCTCCAGGCCCTCCCGGCCGACGGCCAGGAACGCGGTGGCGACCAGCGCGCCGGTGCCCATGGCGAGGGCCGCGTCCAGCTTGCCGTGCAGTTCGGACCTCAGGTGCCGGGCGGTGCGCCGCATCCAGAACACCATCCAGGTCACCAGGCCGACGGCGATGACGGACAGCGAGCCGCCGAGCGCCTCCTGCGCCTCGAACGTCAGCTCCTGGGAGCCGAACTCCAGGGCGCAGCCGAAGCCCATGGCGATGGCGACGGCGATGGCGATGCCGATCCAGATCGGCTTCAGGGCGTCCCTGCGGCCGGTCTTGACCAGGTAGGCGATCAGGATGCAGACGACGAGGCTGGCTTCCAGGCCCTCGCGCAGGCCGATCAGGTAGTTGGAGAACACGGGCTACGCCTCCTCGGAGAACAGCGTCCGCCCCCACCAGTCGTCCTTGTCCCGGACGCCGGGCGGGACGGCGAAGACAGCCGAACCCACGTGCTGGATGTACTCGTTGAGCGCGTCTTTCGACGACAGCTGCCGCTGCAGCGGGATGAACCCCTTGCGGACGTCGCGCTGATAGGCCAGGAAGAACAGGCCCGCGTCGAGGCGGCCGAGGCCGTCCGTGCCGTCCGTGAAGGAGTAGCCCCGGCGCAGGATCGTGATCCCGTTGTTGGAGTCGGGGTGCGCGAGCCGCACGTGCGCGTCGGGCTTCATCGCCTTCAGGAACGGCTTGTCGTGCTCCTTGGCCTTGCCGACCGGGGCGCCCTCGCCCTTGTCCCGGCCGAAGACGTCCTCCTGCTCCTGCAGCGAGGTGCGGTCCCAGGTCTCGATGTTCATCCGGATGCGGCGGGCGACCAGGTAGGACCCGCCGGTCATCCAGGACTCGTCCTTGCCGCCGTCGCCGTCGCCGACCCACACGAACTTCTTCAGCCGGTCCGTCTCGGTGCCCGCGATGTTGCGGGTGCCGTCCTTGAAGCCCATCAGGTTGCGGGGCGTCTGGGCGTCCGGGGTGGTGGAGGAGGTCTTGCCGAAGCCGAGCTGGGACCAGCGGATGGCGACCTTGCCGAAGCCGATGCGGGCCAGGTTGCGGATGGCGTGCACGGCGACCTGGGGGTCGTCCGCGCAGGCCTGGATGCACAGGTCGCCGCCGGTGCGGGCCCGGTCCAGGTTGTCGCCCGCGAACTTGGGCAGGTCGACGAGGGCCTCGGGCCGCTTGCCGGCCAGGTCGAACCGCTCGAACAGGGACGGTCCGAACCCGATCGTCAGCGTCAGCCGGGAGGGCTTGAGACCCAGGGCCTCGCCGGTGTCGTCCGGCGGTGCCTCGGCCAGTCCGCCGAACGCGCCCTCACCGACCGCGTGACCGGCGGTCATCCGGCGGGCGGCGGCCGTCCAGTCCTTCAGCATCCGCACGAACTCGGCGCGGTCGTCGGTCTTCACGTCGAACGCGGCGAAGTGCAGCCGGTCCTGGACCGGGGTGGCGATGCCCGCCTGGTGGGCGCCGTGGAACGCGACGGCGCCGCCCGCCTCGGCGGCGGCGGGGTCCGCGTCGTCGCCGGCCCGGGTCGCGGCCACGGCACCGCCGGCCGCGACGGCACCGAGCGCGAGCCCGGCACCGCCCCAGCCGATCAGCGCACGGCGGGACGGGGAGCCGGCGGTGTCCTGGGTCTCGGTCATGCCTGTCCCTCCTACTTCACGACCGCGGCGGCGAGCTTGGACAGCGGCTCCGCGAGGGCGTTGACCGCGTCCAGCAGCTCCTTGGTCTGGTCCTTGGTGAGCTTGTCGTAGGAGACGAAGTCGTAGGAGTTCTTGTCGGAGCGGTACTTGTCGAGCAGCGTGCCGAGCGCGGCGAACTGCTTGTCCAGCTCCTTGGCCAGCGCCGGGTCGTTCTTCGTCGCGACCGGCTTGAGCAGCTCGTACGCCTTCTGCGCGCCCTCGACGTTGCCCTTGAAGTCGACCAGGTCGGTGTGCGAGTAGCGCTCCTCCTCACCGGTGACCTTGCCGGTGGCGACCTCGTCGAGCAGCTCCTTGGCGCCGTTGGCCATGGAGGAGGGGGTGATCTCGGCCTTGCCGACCCGCTTCTGCCAGTCCTTCAGGTCGCCGACCAGCTGGTCGGCGAGGGTCTTCTCCTCGGCGCCGATCTTCTTGTCGGCCCACAGGGCCTTCTCCAGGCGGTGCCAGCCGGTCCACTTCTGGCCGTCCTCCAGGCCGTCCTCGCGGACGTCGACCTTGGGGTCGATGTCGCCGAAGGACTCGGCGACCGGCTCGGTGCGCTCCCAGCCGAGGCGCGAGGGCGCGTACGCCTTCTTGGCGGCCTCCAGGTCGCCGTCCTTGACGGCCTTCACGAAGGTCTCGACGAGCGGCAGCGTCTGGTCGGCCTGGTCCTGCGCGTACTGGCGGTAGTCGGCGACTGCCTTGTCGAGCCTCGGGTCGCGCTTGGCGGTGGTGCCGCCGCCGGTCACGGTGAGCTTCTGCCGGACGCCGTGGCCCTTCATGCCGGGGCGGCAGGCGATCTCGTACGAGCCGGCCTTCACCTCGGCGGTCAGCGTGTACTTGGTGCCGGGGCCGATGTTCTCCTTCTCGGAGACGATCCGGTCGTCCGGGAACAGGATCTCGACCTCGGTGGCCTTCGCGCCCTTGTTCTCTATCTTCAGCGTGACCTGCCCGGCCGGCACCGACTTGGTGGAGGTCTCGCACTTGGCGTCGGCCGCGGTCACCCGGATCGCGTCGCCGTCGGCGGCGTCGCTCTTCGCGGTGCAGGCCGAGAGGGCGGTCAGGGCCGCCACGGCGGTGGCGGCGGTGACGGTCAGTCGGACGGCTCGCATGCAGGCTCCCAGCGGATCCGGTGTGGTGAGGCTGCCCTAACTTACCTGAGGCTTACCTCAGTACTGCCCGGCGGGGTCGTGATTCAGCTCTCACCGGGGGCGGTGTTTCAATTCCGGAGTGACTGATTACGACGTACTCCGCGTCTTCTGCGCGCCCAACGGCGGCTACGGCAATGAACTCGGTGTCGTGCGGGAGGGCTCGGTGCTGCCCGGGCGGGACGACCGGCAGGAGCTCGCAGCGAAGCTCGGGTTCAGCGAGACCGTGTTCGTGGACGACCCCGAGCGCGGAGTGATCGACATCTACACGCCCACCCTGCGCCTGCCCTTCGCCGGTCACCCCTGCGTGGGCGCGGCCTGGCTGCTGGACGTGCCCGAACTGGTCACGCCCGCCGGGGAGGTCGGCGTCCGCCTCGACGGCGAGTTCAGCTGGATCGAAGCCCGCGCGGAGTGGGTCCCGCCGCGCACCCTGCGCCAGTTCGCGAGTGCCGCCGAGGTCGACGCCCTGACCGTCCCGCCGCCCGGCGAGTGGGTCTACGCCTGGGCCTGGGAGGACGAGGCGGCCGGCCGGGTCCGCGCCCGGGCCTTCCCCGGCCGCGACGACGGGATCGAGGAGGACGAGGCGACCGGCGCCGCGGCGCTGCTCCTGACCGACCGGCTGGGCCGCGCCCTGAACATCACGCAGGGCAGGGGCTCGCAGATCCTGACCGCGCCGCAGCCGCACGGCTGGGTGGAGATCGGCGGCCGGGTCCTCCTGGAGCGCTAGCGCAAAGTCCCGCCTGCCCCACGACGCAGGCGGCGTCCGGCCTAGGGCCTGTTGCGAAAGTGGTCCTCTGCCGTGCGACGCCAGGCACGCACTCTCGCCGCACCGCCCGAAAGCCCGAGTACGCCCGGTACGAGGACTTCCGGGCGGTACGCCGAGAGCACGCACCGGACGCCGCCCGGCCGCCCTTCGGGCGACGAGGCCACTTTCGCAACAGGCCCTAGGCGCTCAGCGGGAACTCCGCGCCCAGGGCCCGGAAGACCCCGGTGTTCAGCTCGAACGCCCGACGGCACTCCGCCACGATCCGCTGCCGCTCCAGCTCGTCCGCCTCGACGGCGTCCAGCAGTTCGCGGTACCCGCGCTTGAACGCGGCCGGGTTGGCGATGTCCTCGAAGACGTAGAAGCGGACGCCGTCACCCTTGCGCGCGAAACCCCAGGTGCGCTCCGCGCGGTCCCGGACGACCTGGCCGCCGGAGAGGTCGCCCAGGTAGCGGGTGTAGTGGTGGGCGACGTACCCGCCGGGCCAGTCCTCGGCGCACTCCCGGACCCGGTCGGCGTACGCCCGGGTCGCGGGCAGGGCGGACAGTGTGGAGCGCCACCCCGGACCCCGCAGGTGCGCCAGGTCCCGCTCCAGCGCGGGCAGTCGCAGCAGCTCCGGCCGGAGGAAGGGCCCGGCCACCGGGTCCGCCGCCAGCCGCCCGGCGGTGCTCTCCAGGGCCTCGTAGACGAACCACAGCTGCTCGGTGTAGCGGGCGAACGCGGCCACGCCGAGCCGGCCGCCGAGCAGGTCGCTCATGAACGTCGAGGTCTCCGCCTCCACGTGCTGCTCGTGGGACGCCGTGCGGATCACGGTCGAGAACGACTCCATGGACTCTCCCCGGTTTGCCGACCTGCTGTCGGTAACTTTACCGACAGGGTGTCGGAAAAACATCCGGAGCCCGCTCCGGATGTGCGGGAAGCCCGCCCCGGGCGCCGGGGCGGGCTTCAGGAGGACGGGCGGCCGGCACGCCGGCGGGCCGTCACGGCAGGGTGAGGATCTCCGCCCCGGTCTCCGTCACGACCAGCGTGTGCTCGAACTGGGCCGTCCGCCTGCGGTCCTTGGTCACGACCGTCCAGCCGTCGTCCCACATGTCGTACTCGTGGGTGCCCAGCGTCAGCATCGGCTCGATCGTGAAGGTCATCCCCGGCTGCATCACGGTCGTCGCGTGCGGGCTGTCGTAGTGCGGGATGATCAGACCGGAGTGGAACGAGGAGCTGATCCCGTGACCCGTGAAGTCACGGACGACGCCGTAGCCGAACCGCTTGGCGTAGGACTCGATGACCCGGCCGATGACGTTGATCTGCCGGCCCGGCCTGACCGCCTTGATCGCCCGGTTCAGCGACTCCCGGGTCCGCTCCACGAGCAGCCGGGACTCCTCGTCGACGTCACCCACCAGGTAGGTGGCGTTGTTGTCGCCGTGCACCCCGCCGATGTACGCCGTGACGTCCAGGTTGACGATGTCGCCGTCGTCGAGGACCGTCGAGTCCGGGATGCCGTGGCAGATGACCTCGTTGACCGAGGTGCACAGCGACTTCGGGAAGCCGCGGTAGCCGAGCGTGGACGGGTAGGCGCCGTGGTCGCACATGTACGCGTGGGCGACCTGGTCCAGCTGGTCCGTGGTGACACCGGGCGCGATGATCTTCGCGGCCTCCTCCATCGCCTGCGCGGCGATGCGGCCGGCGACGCGCATCGCCTCGACGGTCTCCGGGGTCTGCACCTCCGGACCGGTGTACGGCGCCGGCGCGGGCTTGCCGACGTACTCGGGGCGGCGGATGTTCCCGGGTACCGAGCGGGTGGGGGAGAGTTCCCCTGGTACGAGCAGCGACTGGGCGGACATGTCAGCGAGTCTAACCAGCGGGCTCGGGGGAACATGTCGATGGCGAGAGGAGCTGTACATGGCCCTGTTCAAGAAGCGCACCGTCGGTAAACCGGGCGAGTGGTACTACTGCCTGGAGCACAAGAAGGTCGAGGAGGGCCCGGACTGCCCGGGCAAGGACCGCTTCGGTCCCTACGCGAGCCCGCAGGAGGCGCAGCGCGCGATGGAGACCGCCCAGGAGCGCAACCTCGAGTGGGAGACCGACCCCCGCTGGCACGACGCGCAGGGGGGCGGCCGGGACGCCGGCGAGGACTGATCACACCCGCGTGGGCGCGGTGGCGGCGCGCTGCTCGCGCAGCCGCACCGCGTGCACGTTGGTCCGGGCGTCGTAGGCCGTCAGCCCGGGCAGGCACAGGGCGAGCAGCCCCATCGCGCCCGCGCAGAGCGCCCCACCCGACCACACGGACATCCGTACGCCCGCCCAGGCGGCGACCCCGCCGGAGCGGACCTGCCCGAGCTGCGGTCCCACCGAGTAGGACAGCAGCTCGATGCCGGCGAGGCGGCCGCGCAGCTCGTCGGGGATCGTCTGGTTCCACATCGCGCCCCGGAAGATCCCGCTGACCATGTCGCAGGCGCCGGCCACGGTCAGGAGCAGCAGCACCAGCCAGACGTCGCCGACCAGACCCGCCGCGGTGACCGCCAGGCCCCACAGCGCGGCGGACAGCACCACCATGCGGCCGTGCCGGTGAACCCGCGACGTCCAGCCGGCTGTTGCGCTGACCAGCAGCGCGCCCAGCGGGAAGGTCGCGTACATCAGGCCGAGCGACCACGCGGCGTGCAGCTCGTCGGCGAGGAACGGCAGCACGGCCAGCGGCATGGCCAGGAACATCGCGGCGAGGTCGACCGCGTAGGTGCCGAGGAGTTCCTTGCGGCTCCAGGCATAGCGGGCGCCCTCCACGACGGCCCGCAGATCCGGCCTGGCCGCCTCGTGGGATGCGGGGGAGGGCGCGATGCGGACGATGAACGCCAGCGACACCGCGAAGGTCAGCAGATCGGCGGCGTACGCCCAGCCCAGGCCCGCGTAGGCCACGACCACACCCGCGACCGCCGGACCGGCCACCCCGCCCACGGTCCAGCGGAACGAGTTCAGGGAGGCGGCGGCGGGCAGGTGCTCGTGGGCCACGATCCGCGGCAGCAGCGAGTCCAGCGCGGGCCGCTGGACCGACACCAGCGCGGAGGAGAGCGCCGCCACCACGTACAGCGGCCACACGGCGGGCCCGGGGAGCAGCGCGTTCACCAGCAGGGCGGCGCTGAGCAGGCCCTGTCCCGCCTCCGTCCACACGATCAGCCGCCGCTTGTCCAGGGCGTCGGCGAGGGCGCCGCCGTACAGCCCGAAGACGATCAGCGGGATCAGTTCCACCGCGCCGATGGCACCCACGGCCGCCGCCGACCCGGTCAGGTCCTTCAGCTGCACCGGCAGCGCGACGAAGGTCAGGAAGCTGCCGAAGTTGCTGATCAGGCCGGAGGCCCACAGCCTGCGGAAGTCGGCGGAGGCTTTCCAGGGGGCGAGGTCGGGCAGGAGTGCGGGCACCGCAGCATGGTCCGCTCGGCCCCGGCGCCGGGCAACTTCTTTTCCAGGCGGGCGGCATGGTCACCGGCGGTAGGTCACCAGGGCGCGGCCGGCGGCGCCGTCAGGATCTCCGCCAGCCTCGACAGCCGGTCACGGAAGCCGTGCCGGCCCCGCGGCGAGCCCCCGCCCCCGTTCTCGCCCGCCGCCGCGCTCACCAGGTGCTGCACGCTGTCCAGGTCCAGCTCCGCGCCCTCCGGCACCGCCAGTGTGTCGTGGGCCATCGCCGCCAGTTCGCCCCCGCCCGCGCCGAGCGCCAGCACTGTCACCCCGGCCCGGCGCGCGCCGTGCACCCGCTCCAGCAGCTCAGCGGGCTCCTCGGGGGCGACCACCAGCAGGGTCTCGCCGCGCCTGGCCGCCTCGATCCGGCCCGGGCCGACGGCCAGGTGCGCGGGGTCGGAGGGACGCGCGTGGTGCCGTACCAGCGTCGGCGCCAGCTCGGGCGTGCCCGACCAGGCCGCCTCGTCCACCAGGTGCGCGGCCAGGTGCCAGGGCTCGTACGCGGGCGTGCCCACCAGCAGCAGCCCGCCGCCGTGCGCCACCACGGACCCGCGCAGCGTCCCCGCGAACCGCCGGGTGGCCCCCAGCCACTCGGTCCCGGCGAGCACCTCGCGCAGCAGCGCGACCCGTACGGCGTCCATGCGACCGCATACTGCCGCAACCGGGCAGTCGTGACGTGGAGTTCACCCCGAATTCGCCCGACCCGGGGAGGGGTGACGGACCGTCGCCGTCCACCGAGGAGCCGTCCGATGACCGATGTGAGCGTCCCCTTCCGCGCGGGCCACGAGGGATACGCGAGCTTCCGCATCCCCGCCGTCGTCGCGAGCCGCGCGGGCACCCTGCTCGCCTTCTGCGAGGGCCGGGCCGGCTCCGCCGCCGACCACGGGCACATCGACATCGTGCTGAAGCGGTCCACGGACGGCGGCCGCACCTGGGGACCGCTCCAGGTCGCCGCGAGCAACGGGAAGAACCTCGCGGGCAACCCCGCCCCCGTCGTCCTGGACACCGGCCGCATCCTGCTCGTGCACGTCCGGGCGGCGGCCGCCGCCACCGAGGACGCCATCCTGCGCGGCCGGGTCACGGACGCCGACGGCCGCCGGGTGTGGCTGCGGCACAGCGACGACGACGGACTGACCTGGTCCCCGCCCCGGGAGATCACCCACCAGGTGAAGCGGCCCGGCTGGCGCTGGTACGCCACCACCCCCGGCCACGCCCTCCAGCTCACCTCCGGCCGCGTCCTGGTCCCCGGCAACCACACCCTGCCGCCCACCGGCACCGACACCGGCGCCGAGGCCCGCTACAACAGCGGCCACTGCCTGCTCAGCGACGACCGCGGCGCGAACTGGTACCTCGGCTACCTCGACGAGAACACCGACGGCTACGTCAACGTCAACGAGACCACCGCCGCCGAACTCCCCGACGGCCGCGTCTACCTCAACACCCGCAACGACTCCCCGTCCCCCGGCAACCGCGCCGACGCCCACTCCCGGGACGGCGGCAGGACCCTCGTGAAACCGTTCCGCCCGCAGGCCGGCCTCGCCGCCCCGGTCTGCGAGGCTGCCGTGCTGCAGCTCCGCGACCCCGACCTGCTGCTCTTCTCCGGCCCGGGAGACCCCGCGGCGCGCGCCCTGATGACCGTCCGCGCCTCCATCGACGGCGGCACCACCTGGCGCACCGCCCACACCGTCGACGGACTGCCCGCCGCCTACTCCGACCTGGTCCGCGTCGACCGGGACACGGTCGGACTCCTCTATGAGACAGGGGACTTCAGCGCCTACGAGACCATCACCTTCCGTCGCCTCCCCGTGACGCGGCTCACCTGAACCGCGGCCGTCCGCCCCCGCGGACGCCCGGTGCCGCCCGCCCCGCGGACGTAGAGTCGGCCCATGACCTCTACCGACAGCGCACAGACTCCCGCGAAGGCCCCCGCCAAGGACCCCTGGGACCTGCCCGACGTCTCCGGGCTGGTCGTCGGCGTGCTCGGCGGCACAGGGCCGCAGGGCAAGGGCCTCGCCCACCGGCTCGCCCGGGCCGGCCAGAAGGTGATCATCGGCTCGCGGGCCGCGGAGCGTGCCCGGGCCACCGCCGAGGAGCTGGGGGACGGCGTCGAGGGCGCCGACAACGCGGAGACCGCGCGCCGCAGCGACATCGTGATCGTCGCCGTGCCGTGGGAGGGCCACGGCAAGACCCTCGAGTCGCTGCGCGAGGAACTGGCCGGGAAGCTCGTCGTCGACTGCGTGAACCCGCTCGGCTTCGACAAGCAGGGCGCCTACGCGCTCAAGCCGGAGGAGGGCAGCGCCGCCGAGCAGGCCGCCGCCCTGCTGCCGGACTCCCGGGTCACCGCCGCCTTCCACCACCTGTCGGCCGTGCTGCTGCAGGACCCGGAGATCGAGGAGATCGACACCGACGTCATGGTGCTGGGCGAGGCCCGCGCCGACGTTGAGATCGTCCAGGCGCTGGCCGGGCGCATCCCCGGCATGCGCGGCATCTTCGCCGGCCGGTTGCGCAACGCCCACCAGGTCGAGTCGCTGGTCGCGAACCTGATCTCCGTGAACCGCCGCTACAAGGCACACGCCGGGCTCCGGGTCACCGACGTGTGAGTCCATGGGGGACACTGGTGACCTCAGCAGTGTCCCCCGACAGGAGCCCCCCGTCATGCCCCGCATCGCCCTCTACACCCTGATCGTCTGCCTCCTGGCCACCGCCGCGGCCGTCGTCTCGTTCGTGCAGGGCAGCTTGCTGGGCATCGTCTGGGTGCTGCTCGCGGGGCTGACGTCCAACATGACCTGGTACTACGTCAAGCGCGCCCGGGACGCCGCCGCGGGCGGCAAGTCCGTCACGGGATGATCGAGCAGCCCGGGTCGTTCTCCCGCCAGAACCGGAACAGGTCGTACCCGCAGTACGTCTGGACCTCGTCGATCCCCAGACCGCGCAGGATCGAGTGGATCGCGTCGAAGAACACGCCGTTCACCGCCGGCAGCCACAGCAGCGCGAAGACGATCATCAGCCCGAACGGCGCGAACGGCTCCACCTGCCGCTTCACCTGGTGCGACAGCCACGGCTCGATCACCCCGTAGCCGTCGAGACCGGGCACCGGCAGGAAGTTCAGGATCGCCGCCGTCACCTGGAGCAGCGCGAGGAACGCCAGCGCGTACCGGAAGTCGCGGGGCACCCCGTCCAGGGCGTGCAGCCAGAACGGCGCGGTGCACACCACCGCGAACACCACGTTGGTCAGCGGGCCCGCCGCCGAGATCAGGCTGTGCCGCCACCGGCCCCGGATGCGGCCGCGCTCGATGAAGACCGCGCCGCCCGGCAGGCCGATCCCGCCCATGATCATGAACACCACCGGGAGCACGATGCTCAGCAGCGCGTGCGTGTACTTCAGCGGGTTCAGCGTCAGGTAGCCCTTCGCGCCGACCGAGATGTCCCCGCTGTGCAGCGCGGTGCGCGCGTGCGCGTACTCGTGCAGGCACAGGGAGACGATCCAGGCCGCCGTCACGAACAGGAACACCGCGATCCCCGGCCGCTCGGCGAACCCCGTCCAGGTGGCCCAGCCGGTCACGGCGGCGACGGCCAGGATCCCGAGGAAGACGGGACTGATCCTTTGATCGCCTCGGCTGGTGGTGACGGTGGTCATGGTCCGGGCTCCTGAGGGGCGTGGCGGGCGGAAAGCCCGACCGTACCCGCACCGGACTCGCGGGGAAAACGTCTCGCGACCGCCCTTCGGTTCCTGGAGGCTGGGGAGATGGCACTGATGAGGGTGTTCTACGAGGACTGGCAGATGGAATGCTGCGGCAGCCCGTTCGGCGTGGGCGAGGAGGTGGCCTGGAAGCTGGTCGCCTACGACGGCAAGGACCGGCGGCGCGGCGCCGGACACGGCGCCGAGGCGTGGGTGGAGAACCACGGCGGCCCCGACCGGGAGACCGTGGGCCGCGTCCGGGCCATCGACCTGGTGCACCAGGAGTTCCTGGCCCACCACGACCCCCGCGCCGCCGAGGCCGCGGAACTCGCCGACGTGCCGCCCGGCACGCTGGTCTTCCGGTCGACCGGGCGCAGGCTGAAGCCGGTGCCGGGCCCGCCCACCCTGGAACCCGTCCACAGCTGCCCCCGGTGGTTCAACGCGTTCGAGGAGGAGGAGCAGCCGCCGCGCCGCGTCCCGTTCCGGGTCCGCCGTGCCGTCGGCGTCCTCGTCGCTCTGGAGGTCCCCGACGCCACACCGCACGAACCCGGTGCCCGCCCCTGACGCCACCGGAGAGAATGGGTCCCGTGCGCTATCGCCTCCTCGGTCCCACCCAGGCACTCCGCCCCGACGGCTCGCCCGTCCCGATCGGCGGTGCGCGGCTGCGCGCCCTGCTGAGCGTGCTCGCCCTGCGCACCGGCCGCACCGTGCCGGCGGGCGTGCTGGTGGACGAGGTCTGGGGCGCCGACACGCCCGCCGACGCCACCGGCGCGCTCCAGGCGCTGGTCGGCCGGCTGCGCCGGACGCTCGGCACGGACGCCGTCGCCTCCGCCGACGGCGGCTACCGGCTCGCCGCCGAGCCCGACGACATCGACCTCAACCGGTTCGACCGGCTGACCGGCGAGGGCCTGGGCGCCCTCGCCGACGGCGACCCGGCCAAGGCCGCCGCCGTCCTGGACGACGCGCTCGCCCTGTGGCACGGGCCCGCCCTGGCCGACCTGCCCGACCGCGCCGCCGAGGCGGCCCGCTGGGAGACCCGCCGCCTGGACGCCGTGCGCGCCCGGCACACCGCCGCCCTCGCCCTCGGCCACGCCGAGCAGACCCTGCCCGAGCTGGCCGCGCTCTGCGACAGCCACCCCCTGGACGAGCCGCTCCAGGCGCTGCGGCTGCGGGCGCTGCGCGACGCCGGCCGGCCCGCCCAGGCGCTCGCCGGCTACGAGGACGTGCGGCGGCTGCTCGCGGACCGGCTCGGCTCCGACCCCGGCCCCGAACTGCGCGCCCTGCACGCCGAACTGCTCAGCGAGGAGCCGCCGCGTGCGGCACCGGAGCCCGCGCCCCGGCCGGGCAACCTGCCCGCCCGGCTCACCTCCTTCGTCGGCCGGGAGTCCGACATCGAGGCCATCGGCGCCGACCTCGCGACGGCACGCCTCGTCACCCTGCTCGGTCCCGGCGGCGCCGGGAAGACCCGGCTCTCGCAGGAGGCCGCCGAGGCCGTACGGCACGACGCCCGGGACGGGGTGTGGCTGGCCGAGCTGGCGCCCGTGGACGACCCGGACGCCGTGCCGCAGGCCGTGCTCACCGCGATCGGTGCCCGCGAGACCGTGCTGCACGGTGCCGGCGCCGAGAGCATGCGCGCCGTCGCCGACCGGCACGACGACCCGGCCGAGCGGCTGGTGGAGCACTGCGCCCGGCGCCGGATGCTGCTGATCCTGGACAACTGCGAGCACGTCGTCGAGGCCGCCGCCCAGCTCGCCGAACGCCTGCTGGCGCACTGTCCGGGGCTGACCCTGCTCGCCACCAGTCGGGAACCGCTCGGTGTGCCCGGCGAGCTGGTGCGGCCCGTGGAACCGCTGCCCGAGCCGGTCGCGCTGCGGCTGCTCGCCGACCGGGGCGCGGCCGCCCGGCCAGGGTTCCGGGTCGGGGACGACCCCGAGGCGTGCGCCGAGATCTGCCGGCGGCTCGACGGACTGCCCCTCGCCATCGAGCTGGCGGCCGCCCGGCTGCGCATGCTCACGCCCCGCCAGATAGCCGACCGGCTGGACGACCGCTTCCGGCTGCTCACCAGCGGCAGCCGCACCGTGCTGCCCCGCCAGCAGACCCTGCGCGCCGTCGTGGACTGGTCCTGGGACCTGCTCGACACCGACGAGCGCGACGTCCTCAGCCGGCTCTCGGTGTTCGCGGGCGGCTGCGACCTGGCCGCCGCCGAGGCCGTCTGCGGCCCGGTCGCGCTGGACGCGCTCGGCTCCCTGGTCGACAAGTCCCTCGTGGTGGCCGCCCCCTCGGCCGACGGCCAGATGCGCTACCGCCTGCTGGAGACCGTCGCCGAGTACGCGACCGAGCGGCTGGACGAGACCGGGCGCCGGACCGAGGCCGAACGCGCCCACCTGACGTACTACCGCGAACTCACCCGTACCACCGACCCGTTGCTGCGCGGTCCCGGACAGCGCGCCGCCGTCGACCGGCTCCAGCTCGAGTACGAGAACGTGCGTACCGCCCTGCGGCACGCCATAGCGGGCCGGGACGAGCAGGAGGCGCTCTGCATCATCCACGGCCTGATCTGGTACTGGCAGATGCGCGACCTGCGCGTCGAGGCCCGCAACCTGTGCCGAGAAGTCATGGAGCTGGGCCCCGACCCGTTCGAGGAGCCGGTGCGCCGGGCCGCGCCGGTGTGGCAGCGCCTCACCGACACCCCGCCCCCCTACACCGGTGAACTGCTCGACGAGGCCCGGCGCGGACTGCACCTGGCCCATCTGGCCTGCATGGACACCGAACTGGAGACCTGGCAGACCCCGCCGGCCCAGGCCAAGATGCGCGCCATCACCCGGGTCTACGAACCGGGCATGCCGCAGACCTGCCGCGCCCCGGGCATGCTCTGGTTCTTCGCCGAGCTGCTGACCGGCGGCGTCGACCGGCTGCGCGTCATCCTCGACTCCTGCGTCCGCACCTGCCGGGACACCCCCGGGTTCGAGTGGGAGCTGGCCTGCACCCTGCAGATGCGCGCCAACATCCTCGCCAACCGCACCGAGTGGGCGGGCGACGCCACCCGCGACGCCGACGAGGCGCTGGAGATCTTCGAGCGGCTCGGGGACGCCTGGGGCGCCGCCGAGGCGCTCTCCGCCCGCGGCGAGTCGTACGAGCGCAAGGGCGACTACGAGGCGGCCGCCGCCGACTTCCGGGCGGCCGTCGCGCACGCCGAGCGCCTCGGCGCCCGCGCCCAGACCGCGGTGCTGGGCATCCGCCTGGGCGCCGTGCTGCTGGAGACGGGCGAGCCGGAGCAGGGCGAGCGCCTGCTGCGCGAGATCATCGCGCGCACGGACGGCACCAACAGCGAGGCGCTGCCGATGGCCCGCCTCTTCCTGTCCGCCCAGCTCTGCCTGGCCGGCCAGGTCGAGGAGGCACGCGAGCAACTGCGGCTGCTGCGCGAGGGGTTCGGCATCGCGCACTTCGTCGTCTTCGACGCCCTCATCCTCGGCCAGGAGGCATGGGTGGACATCGTCGACGGCCGTGCCGGGGACGCCCTGGACAAGATCCGGCAGGCGCTGGCGCGCGCCCGCGACCCGCTGTCCCTGGCCATCGCCCCGCAGCTGCAGCCCCTGTACCTGACCATCGCCTCGGCCGCCCTCGCCGAGGCCGACGGCGGCAGCCACGCCGCCGACGCCGCCCGCCTGCTGGGCACCGCCCACGCGCTGCTGCCCCCGGGCCATGTCGACACGAGGGTCGAGCGGGCGACCCGCGCCCACGCGGAGGGGGCCGTCCTCGCCGTGCTAGGGCGGGCGGCGTTCGACGCCGCGTACGCCGAGGGCGGTGGCCTCTCCCTCGCGGAGGCCACCGCCCTGGTCTGACCGTCCCGACGTGTCAGGCCTTGGTACGGAACTTGTGGATGGCGACCGGCGCCATGACCGCCGTGAGCCCCACCGACCAGATCAGGGTCACCCACAGGTCGTGCGCCACCGGGCCGCCCTCCATCAGGCCGCGCGCGGTGTCGGCCAGCGCGGACAGCGGGTTGTAGTCGGTGAACGACTGCAGCCAGCCCGGCATCGACGCGGTCGGCGCGAAGATCGACGAGCCGAACTGCAGCGGCATCAGCACGAGGAAGCCCATCGCCTGCACCGACTGGGCGTTCTTCATCACCACGCCGAGGGTCAGGAACACCCACATCAGGGCCGAGCCGAACACCACCGACAGGCCGACGGAGGCCAGCAGCCCGCTCCAGCTGTGGACGTCGTAGCCCACGAGGACGGCGACCACCATCAGCACGCAGGTCGCGAACAGCATCCGCAGCAGCTCCACCGCGATCTTCGCGAAGAGGACGGAGCCGCGCCCGATGGGCAGCGAGCGGAAGCGGTCCATGACACCGGAGTTGAAGTCCTGGTTGAAGCCGGTGCCCACGCCCTGGGCCATGTTCATGCCCATCATGGCCATGAGTCCCGGGATCACGTACTGCACGTACCGGTCCTGGCCGCCGCCCAGCGACTGCCCGATGGAGCCGCCGAAGACGTACACGAACAGCAGGGTGAAGATGACCGGGAAGAGGATCGCGTCGAACATCGACTCGGGGTCCTGCCGGATCCACAGCAGGTTGCGGCGGATCAGCGCGCCGGTGTGCCGCAGATGGGCCCGCAGGGTGATGGGCGTGTCCGCCTGCGCGGCGGCCGGGGTCAGGGTGGCGGTACTCATACGGCGACCTCCTGGCGGTCGTCGGCGGGCGTGACGTCCTGCGGGGCACTGGCACGGTGGCCGGTGAGGGACAGGAACACCTCGTCCAGGCTGGGCAGTTCGGTGGTGATGGAGGAGATGGTGATGCCGCGCGCGGTGACGGCGCCGACCACGGCGGTGAGCTGCTCGTCGCTGAGGATCGGCACCAGCAGGGTCCCGGTCTCGGTGTCCACGGTGGTGGTGGCGAGCCCGGTGATGCCCAGGTCGTCCAGCATCGCGGCGAGCGGCCGCAGCTGGAGCGCGTCCACCGGCCGGACGCGCAGGGTGCGCCCGCCGACCCTGGCCTTCAGCTCCTCGATGCCGCCGTTGGCGATCACCTTGCCGCGGTCCACGACGGTCAGCTCGGTGGCGAGCTGCTCGGCCTCCTCCATGTACTGGGTGGTGAGCAGCACGGTGACGCCGTCCCCGACCATCGCCTTGACCTCGTCCCAGACCTCGTTGCGGGTCCGCGGGTCGAGTCCGGTCGTCGGCTCGTCCAGGTACAGCACGGCCGGCCGGCCGATCATCGAGGCGGCGAGGTCGAGCCGCCTGCGCATACCGCCGGAGTAGGTGCCCGCCGGGCGCTTGGCGGCCTCCGTCAGGGAGAACCGCTCCAGCAGCTCGTCGGCGCGGGTGCGGGCGTCCTTGCGGGACAGGTCCAGCAGCCGGCCGATCATGTACAGGTTCTCCCAGCCGGGGAGCTTCTCGTCCACGGAGGCGTACTGGCCGGTCAGCCCTATCACCCGGCGCAGCTGCCGGGGCTGGCGCACGACGTCGTAGCCGGCCACGGTGGCCTGCCCGGCGTCCGGGGTGATGAGGGTGGACAGGATCCGCACGAGGGTGGTCTTGCCGGCCCCGTTGGGCCCGAGCACACCCATCACGGTGCCCTCGCGCACGTCCAGGTCGACCCCGTCCAGCGCCTTGGTCTCGCCGTAGTGCTTGACCAGTCCCCGTACGGTCACGGCGGGGCGCCCGCCGGCGGGGTTGTCGTCGATTCGCGTCATGCCGAAGACGGTGCCAGGGTCCGCCGACAAACCACCGACAGCCCGCCGACAGCCACCGACAGCCGGCCGACAGCGGTCACGCCGCACCGGCGGCCGCGCGCACGGCAAAGGGGGCAAAGGGGGCAGCCCCGCCGACGGGGGACGATCAGCGGGGCTGCCGGGGTGTTGCCGCGGTGGTCTAGTGGACGGAGTGCTCCTCCAGCGGGAAGGTCCCGCCGACGACGTCCTGCGCGAACTCCTTGACCGCGTCGGTCATGACCTCGCGCAGGTTCGCGTACTTCTTGACGAACTTCGGGACCCGGCCGGAGGTCAGCCCGAGCATGTCGGTCCACACGAGGACCTGCGCGTCCGTCTCGGGACCCGCGCCGATGCCCACCGTCGGGATGTGCAGCACCCGCGTCACCTCGGCGGCCAGCTCCGCCGGCACCAGCTCGAGCACGACCGCGAAGGCGCCCGCGTCCTGCACGGCCTTGGCGTCGCGAAGCAGCTGCTGGGCGGCCTCCTCGCCGCGCCCCTGCACGCGGTAGCCCATCGCGTTGACCGACTGCGGGGTCAGCCCGATGTGCGCCATGACGGGGATGCCGGACTCCACCAGCAGCCGGATCTGCTCGTGCGACCGCTCGCCGCCCTCCAGCTTGACCGCGCCGACCCCGGCCTCCTTCACCAGCCGGGTCGCCGAGCGCAGCGCCTGCACCGGCCCCTCCTGGTAGGAGCCGAAGGGCAGGTCGCCGACGATCAGGGCGCGGCTGGTGCCGCGGACGACGGCCGCCGACAGCATGGTCATCTGGTCGAGCGTGACGGGCACGGTGGTCTCGTACCCCAGGTGGCAGTTGCCCGCCGAGTCGCCGACCAGCATGACCGGGATGCCGGCCTCGTCGAAGACGGACGCGGTCATCGCGTCGTAGGCGGTGAGCATGGGCCACTTCTCGCCCCGCTCCTTGGCGAGGGCGATGTCGCGGACGGTGATGCGGCGTGTGCCCTTCCCCCCGTACAGCGCCTTGCTGCCGTCGGAGGGCTTGTTCTGGGCAGCCGAAAGCTGCGTCATGGCAACGGCTCCTTCAGTCATCTCGAGGCGCCCTCACGGCGTCCCCGGATCGCCTCCATGGTGGCACCTCGTGCCGTCCGGGGCCAGGGGGAGCCCCTGTGATCCCTTCCGCGTCGATCAAACCCTCGTTGCGTAAGGCGCGAGTAAAGAAAATAAGATACGAGACGGTTCCGTATCGGAATGGCCGTAGGCTCGGACGCATGACAACCTCCGTCCCTGCCTCCCGGATACCGGAAGCGGTGCACCGGCGCCGCTGGGCGATCCTCGGCGTGCTGATGCTGAGCCTGCTCATCGTGGTGCTCGACAACTCGATCCTGAACGTCGCCATCAAGACCATCTCCACCCCGGCCCCCACCGGCCTCGGCGCCACCCAGAGCCAGATCGAGTGGGCGATCAACTCCTACACGCTCGTCTTCGCCGGCCTGCTGTTCACCGCCGGACTCATCGGCGACCGCCTCGGCCGCAAGAAGGTCCTGCTCGGCGGCCTCGTCGTGTTCGGCCTCGGCTCCGCCCTGGCCGCCGAGTCCGGCTCCCCGGCCCAGCTCATCGCCTTCCGGGCCCTGATGGCCCTCGGTGCCGCCTTCGTGATGCCCGCCACCCTCGCGGTGCTGATGAACGTCTTCGAGCGCGAGGAGCAGCCCAAGGCCATCGGCATCTGGGCGGGCGGCGTGGGCCTCGCCATCGCCATCGGCCCGATCACCGGCGGCGCCCTGCTCGACCACTTCTGGTGGGGCTCGGTCTTCCTCGTCAACGTGCCGATCGTGATCGTGGCGCTCGCCCTGATGGTGTGGCTGGTGCCCGACTCCCGCGACCCGAACCCGGGCCGGCTCGACCCCGTCGGCGTGGTGCTGTCCGTCGTCGGCCTGGTCCTGCTGGTCTACGGCATCATCAAGGGCGGTGAACTGGCCGACTTCACCGACGCCAAGGTGCTGGCGACCATCATCGCGGGCCTCGCCGTCCTCGCCGCGTTCGTCATCTACGAGAAGCGCAGCGACCACCCGTCGCTAGACGTCACGTACTTCAAGAACAAGGTCTTCTCGGCGGCCATGGCGGCCATCGCGCTGGTCTTCTTCGCGCTCATGGGCGTCACCTTCTTCTCCGTCTTCTACACCCAGAGCGTGCGCGGCTACTCGCCACTGGAGTCCGGCGTGCTGATGCTGCCGCTGGCCGCCGCCCAGATGATCTTCGCGCCGAGGGCCCGGCTGGTGGTCGAGCGGTTCGGCAACAAGGCCACCACCACGGCGGGCCTGGTGCTGATCGCCGCGATGCTGGCCTCCTTCGCCACCTTCGAGGCAGACACGCCGATCTGGCTGCTGGAGATCATCTTCTTCCTCATGGGCACCGGCATGGCGCACATCATGACGCCGACCTCCGTCGTCATCATGCAGGCCCTGCCCCGGGAGAAGGCCGGTTCCGCCTCCGCGCTCAGCAACACCTTCCGCCAGGTCGGCGGCGCCCTCGGCATCGCCGTGCTCGGCTCGGTGCTCTCCACCGCCTACCGCAACGGTATCGAGGGCAAGCTCGGCCTGCTGCCGCCCGGCCTGCGCGACACCGCCGGCGAGTCCATCGAGGCCACCCTCGGCATCGCCGAGAAGCTCGGCGCGCGCGGTCAGGGCCTGATCACGCCCGCCAACGACGCCTTCCTGCACGCCATGCACGTCACCGCCCTGTGCGGCACGGGTGTCGCGCTCGTCGGCGCCGTGGTCACCGCCCTGTGGCTGCCGGGCAAGCCGCCGGCCGACCGGCAGGGCAAGAAGGAACCGGAGTTGGTCACCGCCAAGGACTGACCGCTCCGGCACCGCTCCACGGGGGAAGGAGGCGGCTGCGGGACAATTCCCGCAGCGCATCGAAAGGACGGACGAGTGAGCCTTGCCGAAAGCCGGCCGCGGCCGGACGGGCCCGTGCGGGGACGACCCCGCAGTGAGGCCGTGGAACGAGCCATCATCGAGGGCGTGATGCGGCTCCTGGAGGAGGGCGTGCCCCTCGCCGAGCTCTCCATCGAGCGCGTCGCCCGCACGGCAGGCGTCGGCAAGGCCACCATCTACCGCCGCTGGAGCGGCAAGGAGGAACTGTTCGTCGACGTCGTGCGCGCCGCCGAACCCCCCGACCCCGAACTCCCCGGCACCTCCATGCGCGACGACCTCGTCGTCCTGCTGGAGACCCTGCGCCGGCGCGGTCTCGCCACCCGCTCCTCGGTGATCCTGCACAACGTCTACGCCCAGATGAAGTCCAGCCCCCGGATCTGGGCCGCCTACCACGCCAGCGTGATAGCGCCCCGGCGCGCGCTCGGCATGGACGTGCTGCGCCGGGGTCTGCGCGACGGCGAACTGCGGCCGGACGTCGACCTGGAACTGGTCAACGACATGTTCGTCGGCCCCATGCTGGTGCGCTCCGTCATGCGCCCGGACGCCGACCTGCCCGAGGGCCTCGCGGAGGAGATCGTCGACACGGTCCTGGCCGGCCTACGGCCCGTCAGCTCGACAGCCTCGTAGCGCGTATGTGCGCGTTTCGTCACAGACCAGGGCGGTGTCGGGGGTAACCGGAACCCCCGGCGCCGCCCCGTTCGTCCTCGTCTTCCGTACGGCCGTCGCGGGACGGCGGGATCGGAGCCGATCATCCCCTAGGGTCGGAAGAGCGCGGGGGGAACGACGGTGGGCACGGCAGGCAGTGAGGCAGACGGTATGGCGCGGCAGGCGTACATGACGGAGACGGACCACGGAGGCTCGGGGCCCGAGCGACCGGGATCGCGGCTCCGACGCCTGGTGCGGCGCCTGCTGCACGGCTGGCGCGGCGATCCGCGCGTCTGGCGCAGAGGTGTCGTCCTGGCCGTCCTCGCGCTGCTGCTCGCCCTGGTGATGCTGCTGCACTCGCACATCCCCAACCGGGTGGGCAACCTGGGCAGTCTCAGTGAGACGTTCCTGCCCTGGCTGGGGCTGGCCATCCCGGTGCTGCTGGTCCTCGGCGTGCTGCGCAGGTCGGCGACCGCGCTGATCGCGGTCCTGCTCCCCGGCATCGTGTGGCTGAACCTCTTCGGCGGTCTGCTCACCGACAAGCAGGGCACCGGCGGCGACCTGATGGTGGCCACCCACAACGTGAACGCGGACAACCCCGATCCGGCCACGACCGCCCAGGACGTCGCCTCCTCCGGGGCCGAACTGCTGGCGCTGGAGGAACTGCCCGCGTCCGCCGTCCCGGTGTACGAGAGGACGCTCGCGTCGACGTACCGGTACCACGCGGTCGTCGGCACGGTCGGGCTGTGGAGCAAGTACCCGATGACCGGCGTCGAGGCGGTCGACATCAAGCTCGGCTGGAAGCGCGCCATGCGCGCGACCGTCGCCACCCCCGAGGGCCCGCTCGCGGTGTACGTCGCCCACATGCCCTCGGTCCGCGTGAAGATGGAGGCCGGGTTCACCGCCCGGCAGCGCGACAAGAGCGCCGACGCGCTCGGCGAGGCGATCGCCGACGAGACGCTGCGGCGGGTCGTGCTGCTCGGTGACCTGAACGGCACGATGAACGACCGCTCGCTCAACGCCGTGACCTCCCAGCTGCGTTCCACGCAGGGCGCGGCGGGCAGCGGCTTCGGGTTCAGCTGGCCGGCGTCCTTCCCGATGGCGCGCATCGACCAGATCATGGTCAGGGGCGTCGAGCCGGAGAGCTCCTGGACGCTGCCGCGCACGGGCAGCGACCACCTGCCGGTGGCCGCGCGTGTGCGGCTCGACACGTCCTCGTAACCCGCCGGAATACTGCGCCCGGGAGACTTTGTTCCGCCAGTGAACATACACTGGACGGAACTCCGCTCTCCCTCGAAAGGCACAGGCACTCCATGCCCCTGGCCCTGCTCGCCCTGGCCGTCGGCGCCTTCGGCATCGGTACCACCGAGTTCGTGATGATGGGGCTGCTCCCCGACGTCGCGGACGACCTGCACATCTCCATCCCCACCGCGGGACACCTGGTCTCGGCCTACGCGCTGGGCGTCGTCATCGGCGCCCCGCTGCTGGCGGCGCTCACCGCGCGCCTGTCGCGCCGCCACGTCCTGATCGGGCTGATGGCCCTGTTCGTCGTGGGCAACGCGCTCTCGGCGTTCGCCCCGGGCTACGACTCCCTGCTGGCCGCCCGCTTCCTCAGCGGGCTGCCGCACGGCGCGTTCTTCGGCGTGGGCGCGGTGGTGGCCACCGGCATGGTCGCGCCGGAGCGCAAGGCGCGCTCGGTGTCCCTGATGTTCCTCGGCCTGACCGTCGCCAACATCGCGGGCGTCCCGGTCGCCACGCTGATGGGCCAGCACCTGGGCTGGCGGGCGACCTTCCTCGGCGTGAGCGCGATCGGCCTGGCCGCGATAGCGTCCCTCGCCCTGCTGATCCCGCACGACCGCGTCGCCGCCCCGACGACCGGCCTGCGCGGCGAACTGGCCGCGCTGCGGTCGGTGCCGGTGTGGCTGGCCCTGGGCACCACGGTGGCCGGTTTCGGCGCGCTCTTCGCCGCCTACAGCTACATCACCCCGATGCTCACGGACGCGGCGGGCTTCGCCGAGACGAACGTGACGCCGCTGCTGGCGCTGTTCGGCGTCGGAGCGACGGCCGGCAACCTCCTCGGCGGCCGCCTCGCGGACCACTCCCTGCGCGGCACCCTGTTCGGCGGCCTCGCCTCCCTGGTGGCCGTCCTGCTCCTCTTCCCGCTCCTGATGCGGGCGGAGTGGAGCGCGGCCCTGTCCGTCGCCCTCCTCGGCATGGCGGCGTTCGTCACCGGCTCCCCGCTCCAGCTCATGGTCATGGAGAAGGCCGCGGCGGCCCCCTCCCTCGCCTCCTCCGCCAATCAGGCGGCCTTCAACCTGGCGAACGCCGGCGGCGCCTGGATCGGCGGCCTCGCCCTGGCGGCGGGCTTCGGAGCGACGTCGCCCGCGCTGGCGGGGGCGGGGCTGGCGGTACTGGGGCTCGGGGTGGCGGGGGCGGCCTATGCGGTGGACCGCCGTCACGAGGTCGCCCACACGAGCCGTGTCATCGCCACCCACGTGCCGGAGCAGGCGAGCGCGCTGCGCCCCTGAGCTGGGGGAGGGCTCGCCCGCCGCGCGGGACGCCTCAGCGGGCGCCGCGTTCGACGACCGTCGGGAGGACCTTCTCGGCGATGTCGACGAGGGCGGCGTCGGGCGGGAGGGCGCCGGACTCGCTCCACACGGTGATGTCGTAGGAGCCGCCCCGGTCCTTGCGGTCGAGGGCGATGGACAGCGACCTGGCCAGGGGGCCCTGCTGGACCGGCGCGCTCTTGTGCTCCTGGCTGAAGTCGATCTCGAACTTCATCGTGTGGTCCGAGGAGAAGAACGCGGGCCTGCCGAGGACCTTGAGCGTCTTGACGTCCTTCTCGACCCGGTCGCCCGCGATGTCGAACAGCCGCACGTACTGGGCGGTCGACAAGTGGTTGTAACTGGCCGAGAGATTCACGGTGTACGTGTCGAACGCGATCTGCGCCTCCGGCTCGGCGACCTTCCCGTCGGTCAGGGCAGCCGTGCCGCTGTTGCCGTAGGCCGTGGTCGCGGTCTCCCCGGGCGTCCCGAGGAGCCGGGCGAGATCCGGTCGGTTCAGCGCCTCGCACAGCTCGTCACCGGTCACGGCCCCCGGCGTCCTCGCGTACGCCTTCGGCAGCTTCTCGTGCTCCGAGTCCTTCGAGTCCGAACACGAGGCGGGGTGCGCCGTGTCGTCGTCGGCCGGCAGCATGTGCGGGCCCAGCCATACGGTGGCCGCGAGCGCGCCGAACACACCGAAGGCGGCGAGGGCCTGACCCCATGCGTTGTGGTCCTTCTCCGGTGTGGCGGGAGCGGGGGCAACGGCGGGCGGCGGTCCGGCGACGGCCGGAGCCGGGGCCTGCGCTTGGAGTTGGGCCGGAGCCGGAGCCGGAGCCGGAGCCGGAGCGGCAGCGGCAGCCGAAGCGGGAGCCGGAGCCGGGTGCGGGCCCGGGTTTCGGCGCGCGCGGAGCGCCTTGACCACCGTATGGACCCGTATCCCGGTGAACACGAGGAACAGCGTGCCGATCCCGGCCGCCTTCCAGTCGTGGTCCTGGAAGGCGAGATACATGATGCGCACGCCGAAGACGGACCCGATCACGATGAACAGGGGCTCACGGACCCAGAAGGGCAGGAAGCGGAGGAGTAGACCGAGCACCCGGCGATCTCACCAGGTCGGGACCGCTTCCGCCGTGGTGGAGGCCACAGTTCCGGGCATGTTCATGACTTCCTGGACGGGCAGCTCGCACCACACCGTCTTGTGGTCCGGCCCCTGGTCGACGCCCCACCGCCGGGCCAGGGCGTCGACCAGGGTCAGGCCCCGGCCCGACTCGGCGGTGTCGGTGGCCGCCAGCAGGACGGGGAGGGCGCGGGCGTCCGGGTCGGTGACCTCGACGCGGGTACGGCCGTACGGTGTGCCGGTGACCCGGACCGTCACCGGGGTGCCCGCGCCGAGATGGTCCAGGACGTTGGTGAGTAACTCGGTCACGCACAGCAGGACGTCGAAGTCGAACGCGCCCAGGCGGCGGCGCAGTTCCGGTACCGCCTCGGGGGTGGCGAGCAGCGCGAGCTCGAAGGGCGCCGTGGGGGAGTGGTCGGGCATGGGGATCCGTGGCCTTCTGCGCGGTGGGTTACGGACACCTCACAGAGTGTCGCCACGCTCGCTACCGTGGAAGCCGCCTCGCGTCCGCGACGCGAGCGGCGGAAACGGCACGGTGAGTTACGGCGGTGAGCACGTGGTCCGACGCAAGGACATCGACGGTTCGATCAGCGTCCCCGACTTCTACGGCAAGGAGTTGAGGTGGCAGCGGGAGGCCGCGGGACTCTCGCTGGAACGGCTGGTCGAGGGCAGCTTCTACGGCAAGTCCCACCTCAGCGACATCGAGCACGGCAAGCGGCGCATGCCGATGGACCTGGCCCGGCACGTGGACCGGGTGCTCGGCACCGACGGCTACTTCGAGCGGCACTGTGAGGATGTGCGCAGGGCGCGCCGCGCGGGGCACGCCGAGTACTTCGAAAAGGTCCTGGAGGCGGAGAAGCACGCCAGGACCATCGGGGAGTGGTGCCCCACCGTGTTCCCCGGGCTGCTGCAGACCCCGGCGTACGCACGGGCCATCATCCTGGCGGGCCTTCCCCTCTCCCTCGATGGCGAGGTGAAGCAGAAGGTCGATGCCCGCATGGCACGTGCCGAACTCTTCGAGGCCGACCACCGCACACCTGAGTACTGGGTCATCCTGCACGAGGCGCTGCTCACCCAACCGCTCCTGGAAGCCGAGGACATGGCGGCGCAGCTCGACCGTGTCGTGGGCCTGGCGGACCGGCGCAGGATCACTCCGCAGATCGTTCCGCGGAAGCAACGGGCGTACCCCCTGATGGCCGCCTCCATCATGACCATGACGTTCCCGGATGCCCCGCCGCTGGTCTACACGGAAGCGTCCTACAGCGGAGACACCATCGACGATCCGGCCCTCGTGGAGCAGTACCGCACGGCCTACGATCACCTGAGGGCCGTGGCGCTGTCACCGGACACGTCCCTCGCCATGATCAAGGCAGCGGCAGAGGATTACCGAAATGGCATGCACCCGGACCGACTTGAGTGATGCTCTCTGGTTCAAGAGCAGCTACAGCAACGAAAGCGGCGGCAACTGCCTGGAAGTCGCCCGCGACATCCCCGGCCTCGTCCCCGTCCGGGACTCCAAGGTCCCGGACGGGCCCGCCCTGCTGATCGGTGCCGCCGCCTGGGCCCCCTTCGTGGACGCGCTCAGGGCGTAGGCGCGTCGAAGCGGGCCAGGTCGCGCAGCCAGGCCCGGGCGTTGCCGTCGGACGGGGCGCGCCAGTCGCCGCGCGGGGAGAGGGAGCCGCCCGCCGAGACCTTCGGCCCGTTCGGCATGGCCGAGCGCTTGAACTGCGCGAAGGCGAAGAAGCGGCGGCAGAAGACCTCAAGCCAGCGCCGGATGTCCGGGAGGTCGTACGCCATCCGCTTGGCCTCGGGGAAGTTCGGCGGCCAGTCGCCGGCCTCCGCGTCGTGCCAGGCGTGCCAGGCAAGGAAGGCGATCTTCGAGGGCCGGAAGCCGTAGCGCAGCACGTGGAAGAGCGTGAAGTCGTGCAGCGCGTACGGGCCGATCTTCGACTCCGTCGACTGCATCTCCTCGCCCGGGACCAGCTCGGGGCTGATCTCGGTGTCGAGGATGGCGGCGAGCGTCCGGCCGGTCTCCTCGTCGAACTGGCCGCTGCTGATGACCCAGCGGATCAGGTGCTGCATCAGAGTCTTCGGCACGCCCGAGTTGACGTTGTAGTGGCTCATCTGGTCGCCCACGCCGTACGTGGACCAGCCGAGCGCCAGCTCGGAGAGGTCGCCGGTGCCGAGCACGATGCCGCCGCGCTGGTTGGCCAGCCGGAAGAGGTAGTCGGTGCGCAGACCCGCCTGCACGTTCTCGAAGGTGACGTCGTACACCGGCTCGCCGGAGGCGAAGGGGTGGTCCATCTCCTTCAGCATCAGCCGTGCCGTCGGCGTGATGTCCAGCTCGGCCGCGGTGACGCCGAGCGAGCGCATCAGCTTGTGCGCGTTGTCCTTGGTGTGGTCGCTGGTGGCGAAGCCGGGCAGCGTCCAGGCGAGGATGTCACTGCGCGGGCGGCCCGCGCGGTCCATCGCCCGGGCGGCGACGATCAGCGCGTGGGTGGAGTCCAGGCCGCCGGAGACACCGATGACCACCTTGGGGCCGCCGATGGCCGCCAGACGCTGCTGGAGGCCCGCCACCTGGATGTTGTACGCCTCGTAGCAGTCGAGGGCGAGCCGGTCGGCGTCGGCCGGCACGAACGGGAAGCGCTCCAGGCGGCGGCGCAGCCCCAGGTCGGTGAGCGGCGGGTCGAGCTCGAAGGCGACCGTGCGGAAGTCACGGGTCCGGGCGTCGTGCGTACGGCGGTTGTCGTCGAACGTGCCCATCCGCTGCCGCTCCTGGCGCAGCAGGTCGAGGTCGACGTCGGCCACCGCGTACTCGTCGCCGAGCGGGAAGCGCTCGGTCTCGGCGAGCAGCACGCCGTTCTCGTAGATCATGGCCTGGCCGTCCCAGGACAGGTCGGTGGTCGACTCGCCGAGGCCGGCCGCCGCGTAGACGTACGCGGCCAGGCAGCGGGAGGACGCCGAGCGGCACAGCAGCTTGCGGTCCTCGGCCCGCCCGACGGTGATCGGACTGCCCGAGAGGTTGACCAGGACGGTCGCGCCGGCGAGGGCGGCCTCGGCGCTGGGCGGCACCGGCACCCACATGTCCTCGCAGATCTCCGCGTGCAGCACGAGCCCGGGCACGTCCTCGGCCGCGAACAGCAGGTCCACGCCGAACGGCACGGACTCGCCGCCGACCCGGATCGACCCGCCGCGCTCGTCGGCGCCGTCGCCGATCTGCCGGCGCTCGTAGAACTCGCGGTAGTTCGGCGGGTACGACTTGGGCACGACGCCGAGGATCCGGCCGCGGTGCACGATCACCGCGCAGTTGTAGACCCGGTTGCGGTGGCGCAGCGGCGCCCCGACGACCAGGACCGGCAGCAGGTCGGCCGAGCCGGTCACCACGTCGAGGAGCGCCTGCTCGACCTCGTCGAGCAGCGCGTCCTGGAGCAGCAGGTCCTCGATCGAGTAGCCGCACAGTCCCATCTCCGGGAAGACGGCGACGGCCACTCCCTCCCCGGCGCACCGGCGGCCGTGGCGCAGGACCGCTTCGGCGTTGCCGCGCGGGTCCGCGATGACCGTGTGACCCGTGCACGCGGCGACGCGCGCGAAGCCATGCTGATAGATCGACCAGAAGTTCAAGGCAGGCACGCGCCCAGTGTAATCGTCAGAGAGACGCGATAGGGGGCGTGGGGTGCTGAGCACCCCACGCCCCCCCTCTACCGGGTCAGCCGGCTACCGGTCCGGCGGATCAGTGCCGGCGGTAGGACTGGACGTAGCCGTTCGCGGGCGAACCCACGCCGGTGACGTCGTCGTAGCCCTTCACCGCGGACAGCGAGCTGTCCTTGCCCAGGCTGCGGACCGAGGTCGCGAGCCCGTCGGCGGCGTCGAAGCCGTTCACGAAGTCGATCCGGGCCACGGCCAGGTCGGTGCCGGTCGGCTGGTCCGTGACGTCGTGGAAGACGCCCTTCTTGCCGTACTTGGCGTAGATCGACGGGTTGGCGAAGCCGATCGCCTTGCCGCCGCCCGCCTCCTGGGCCAGGGCCTGGACCGCCGCGATCACCGGGGCGGCCAGCGAGGTGCCGCCGATGCGGTACTCGCTGTACTGCTCGGTGCCGTCGGGGAAGGTCTGGGTCTGGCCGACCAGGAAGCCGGTGTTCGGGTCGGCGATGGCCGCGATGTCCGGGACGACGCGGTTGCCGGCGGCGTTGTTGGCCGTGGCCAGCGCCTTCGGGACGATGTTCTTCTGGTAGTACGGCTGCGGCACCGTCTTGCTGGTGCCACCGCCCGCGCCCGAGGTGTACGCGCCGGGGAAGTTCGTCCAGCTCTTGCCGTCGGCCGACAGGGTCGCCTTCTCGGTGCCCCAGCCGGTCTCCCACTGGTACTTGTCGCCCTTGCCGACGGCCAGCGAGGTGCCGCCGACCGCGGTCACCCACGCCGAGTTGGCCGGGGTGTCGACCTGCTTCGTACCGGTGTTGGCGACCTCGTCGCCGTTGTCACCGGAGGAGAAGTAGAAGCCGATGCCCTGGACCGCGCCGAGCTGGAAGACCTGGTCGTAGGCGGCCGCGAGGTCCGGCGTCTGGTTGGCCTCGATGTCGCCCCACGAGTTGGAGACGATGTCGGCCAGGTGCTTGTCGACGATCTTGCTGAGCGAGTCGAGCAGGTCGTCGTCGTAGCAGGACGCGGCGCCCACGTAGGTGACGTCGGCGTTCGGCGCGACGGCGTGCACGGCCTCGACGTCGAGGGTCTCCTCGCCGTACCAGCCGGCCGCGCCGCACTCCTCGGTCTTCGTGTAGTTCTTCGGCAGCACCTGGTGCAACTGGCTGGTCTTCCAGGCCGCGTCACCGTTCTTCACCGCGTACTTGCCGGCGTCGAAGGCGATGGTCGGCGAGGCGTACGCGTCGGTGATCGCGACACGGACGTGCTTGCCGGTGTAGGTGCCCGCGCCGTAGGCGGCGCGCAGCTGCTTGCCGGTGTAGCCCTTGATCGCGTACGGGATCTTCTGGCCGTACGCGTCCGGCAGCGTGCTCGCGATGTTCGAGCCGTAGTACGAGGAGAACGGCCCGGAGTTCTTGAACACGGCGTCCGGGGGCGGCAGCTGGTCGTCGTGGGTCGACTTGTGCGGCGCGCTGTCCAGGCCGGTGACGGTCAGGACGGCGCCCTGCAGACCGGCCGGCACCGAGGCGGTCTTCGCCGGGGCGCGGTAGGTCTTCGAACCCTTGGCGAAGTTGTGCATCTGGGTGCCGAACGCCTTCTCGACGGCGGCGACGTCACCGGAGACGGCGACGTAGTGCGAGGTGACCCCGGTGACCTGGAGTCCGGCCGACTTCAGCCAGGACTTGACCGCGGAGACCTGCGCCTTGGTGGCCCCGAAGCGGGCCTGCGCCTTCTTGGCGCTCAGGTACTTCCCGTACAGCGGCGAGCTGGGGTCGGACACGGCCTTGGCGTAGGCGGCGAGTCCGGCCCTGTCCCGGCCGGCCAGGTAGACCCTGGCGTTGACGCGCGCGCTGTCGGCAGTGGCACCCTTGTCCGCCTTGGCCGTGGCCCACGCGGGCTTGGTGCCCGCCAGCGCGTCACGGGCCGGGGTGTCCGCGGCGTGCGCCGCGGGTATGCCGAGCGCGAGCGCTCCGGCGATCATGGGCAGCGCCGCTGCCATGCTCACGCCGGCGCGCACGGTGGCGCGGTTGGATCTCATAGAACCCCCTGCGATGCGATTCGCATGCATGTAGTGGCTGGTACGTCGTGGATCCGCGCACCGGCCCGCGGCGGCGTAGGCCCGCGAATGGATCACACGATGGGGGCCACTCTTGCGATGAACCGTTCATGCCAGGGGAACGCAAAGGTCAAGAGAAACCCAAGGAACCGTCAGTTGTGACGCTTTGGGCTTTTCGTCCTTGTGGCGTGGTGACGTGCGGGGTGGTTACGAACGGGGTTGTGCGCCCCGCTCCTTGAGCATGTCGGCCATCAGCTGGATCTCCGACTGCTGCGCGTCGACCATGCCCTGCGCGAGCCTCTTCTCCACGCCCACCGTGCACTTGGCGACACAGCCCTCGGCCATGTGGATGCCGCCCTTGTGATGGGCCGTCATCAGCCGGAGGTAGAGGATCTCGGCCTGCTTGCCGCTGAGGGACTGCAGCTTCTTCAGCTCGGTGTTGGTCGCCATGCCCGGCATCAGCGCGCCGTCCTTGCCGGAGGCCATGTCGCCCATGCCCATCCAGGTCATCGGCGGCTCGGCCGACACCTTCGGCAGCTCCCACAGGTCGAGCCAGCCCAGCAGCATCCCGCGCTGGTTGGCCTGCGTCTGCGCGATGTCGTAGGCGAGCCGCCGCACCTCCACGTTCTTGGTGCGGTCGCGCACGATGTACGACATCTCCACGGCCTGCTGGTGGTGCACGGCCATGTCCCGGGCGAACCCGGCGTCGGCGGACTCCGCGCCCGGCGTCCGCGTGCCCGAGCCGCCCTCCTCGGCGACCGCGTACGTGATCGCGCCGGCGGCGACCAGCACCGCGGCCGCGGCGCCGGCCACCCAGCCGATGTGCTGCCGCCTCACTTCATCATCCCGCCCGTGCACGAGGCGCCCGGCTCGGGCGTCTGCTTGCCCTGCACGTAGGTGGCGAAGAACTTGTCGACCTCCGGGTCGCTCGCGCTCTTCACGGCCACCTGGTGGCCCCAGGCCGACAGGATCAGCGGGGCGGCCTGGTTCTCGTAGGGGCTCATCAGCGAGTACGGCGTCTTCTTGACCTTCGCCGCGAGCGCGTCCACGTCCGCCTTCGGCGCCTTGGCGGTGTACGTCACCCAGACCGCGCCGTGCTCCAGCGCGTGCACGGCGTTCTCGTCCTGCACCGGCTTGGGGTAGACGTCGCCGTTGCAGTTCAGCCAGACCGGGTTGTGGTTGCCGCCGACCGGCGGGTGCATCGGGTACGACACCTTGGTCGTCACGTGCGTCCGCGACAGCTTGCCCGACCAGGTCCGCACGCCGTCGGAGCCGGTGGTGAAGTGCCCTGAGTCCCCGGACGAGCCGCCCTTGCCGTCGCTGCCCGCGGCCGAGTCGCTCTTGCCCGACTGCGAGTTCACCAGCACCACACCACCGACGACGAGACCGGCGACGACCACCACGCTCGCGGCGATGGTGAGCACCCGGTTGCGGCGCTCGCGGCTGCGCTCGGCGCGCCGCATCTCGTCGATGCGGGCCTTGCGCGCGGCCGCGCTGTTGTTCTTGGCGGAACCCATGAGGCGTGTCCTTCTGGCGAAAGGGAAGGGGACGAAGGGGCGTGTCGATCGTAGTGCGCGCGGCGGGCCCTCCCGTAGTGAGGGCGCGGGAAGCCCAATAATTTGAACCGCGGATGCCGATTACCTACCCTCGTGGTATGCGTCTGCTGCGCTCCACCGACCTGGCCCTGCGCATCCTGATGCGCCTCACCGTCGTCGACGACACCAACCCCACGACACGCCAGGTCGCGGGGGACATGGACGTGCCCTACACGCACGCCGCCAAGGTCGTCGCCGAACTCCAGCACATGGGTCTGGTCGACGCCCGCCGCGGCCGGGGCGGCGGCCTGAGTCTGACCGAAAAGGGCCGCACGGCGTCCGTGGGCGCCGTGGTGCGCGCCTTCGAGGGCGAGGGCGACGTCGTGGACTGCGAGGGCACCGGACAGGGCGCCACGGCCTGCCCGCTCAGCGCGGGCTGCCGCCTGCGGGGCGCCCTGCGCCAGGCCCAGGAGGCGTTCTACGCGGCCCTGGACCCGGTGACCGTCCAGGACATCGTCGTGGAACCGACGGGGCCGCTGCTGCTGAGCATCGGCAGGGCGGCCGTCTAGCCCGGGGGCACCCGGACGACGGCGAGGCGCCCCGCGGGACCGGTGTGGTCCCGCGGGGCGCTCGCGTGTGTCGTCGGGGCCGGGGTCCGTCAGGGTCAGCCCTTGGCCAGCCAGAGGTCCGGGCCGAAGACCTCGTAGTGGATGTCGGCGGGAGCCACACCCTTGTCGATCAGCTGGGTGCGCACCGCGCGCATGAAGGGCAGCGGACCGCACAGGTAGGCGCGCGCGCCGGCCGGGACGTCGACGTCGGTGAGGTCGACCAGGCCGGGCCGCCCGGCGCCCTCGGCGTCCTGCTCGTAGAAGAAGACCGACCGGCCCTCGGGCAGCTTCGCCGCGTAGGCCTCGTGGTCGGCGCGCAGGGCGTGCACGGCGGGGGAGCGGTCGGCGTGCACCACGGTCACCGGGGCCCGGTGGCCGGTGAGGGCGAGCTGCTCCAGCATGGCGATCATCGGGGTCACGCCGATGCCCGCGGAGGCGAGCAGCAGCGGCGCCTCGGTGTCCTCCAGGACCAGGTCGCCGTAGGGGGCGGAGAGCTGCAGCACGTCACCCTCGCGCACGTGTGCGTGCAGGTGGCCGGAGACCTCGCCGCCGGGGACCGCGCCGGCGCCGGTCACCCGCTTGACGGCGAACCGCCGCTCCGGCGAGCCGGGCGCCGCGGTCAGGCTGTACTGGCGGATCTGGCGGGCGCCGTCCGGGAGCGTGACACCGACCGAGACGTACTGGCCGGCGCGGTGGCCGGGCACCGGGCCCTCGTCCACCGGGCGCAGCTTGAAGGTGACCAGGTCGGCGGTCTCGTCGATCCGCTCGACCACCTTCCACTCCCGCCAGCCCTGCTGCTCGCTCTGCGCGTACAGCCGCTTCTCGATGGCGATGAGGGCGTTGGCCATCAGCCAGTAGACCTCGGTCCAGGCGGCGGCGACCTCGGCGGTGACCGCGTCACCGAGGATCTCGGCGATCGCGGCGAACAGGTGTTCGTGGACGATCGGGTACTGCTCCGGCGTGATGCCCAGCGAGGCGTGCTTGTGGGCGATGCGCTCCAGCATCAGGTCGGGGCGCTGCTCGGGGTTGTTCACCAGGTAGGTCGCGAAGGCCGCGATGGAGCCGGCGAGGGCCTGCTTCTGGGTGCCGGCGGCCTGGTTGCCGCGGTTGAACAGGTCGCGCAGCAGCGCGGGGTGGGCCTCGAAGAGCCGGGCGTAGAAGCGCTCGGTGATCTCGCCGATGGCCGCGCCGACGGCGGGCAGGGTGGCGCGGACGGTGGCTGCTGACTGCTCGGACAGCATGAGGGCTCCTGGAGGGGTTCGATCGCTCAACTGATCGAGACGGTATTGAAACTTGCATCTGAGGTGCAAATTAAATGGACGTGTCGTCCCTCACTCCCGGAGCACTCCCTGAGCACTCCCGCGGCCCTGCGGCCATTACGGATGTCGCCGCCAGCAGGCAAGATGGGCGGCAGAGCAGTACACCTGCCGTACGAGAGGCGTTCAGGTCGGGGACGCCCGGGCGATCAAGGTCCGCAACGCGCGTGAAACGGTGTTGTGGTGTGATGCTCGGGTGCCCGACCGCCCGGTTCCGCCCCACGCGGGCAAAGGCGGCCTGACCAGCAAGGATGGGGAAGCGGAAGATGGACAAGCAGCAGGAGTTCGTGCTCCGGACGTTGGAGGAGCGCGACATCCGGTTCGTGCGCCTGTGGTTCACCGACGTGCTGGGCTTCCTGAAGTCCGTGGCCGTCGCCCCCGCCGAGCTGGAGCAGGCCTTCGACGAGGGCATCGGCTTCGACGGCTCCGCCATCGAGGGCTTCGCCCGCGTCTACGAGTCCGACATGATCGCCAAGCCGGACCCCTCCACCTTCCAGGTCCTGCCCTGGCGCGCGGAGACCCCCGGCACCGCCCGCATGTTCTGCGACATCCTCATGCCGGACGGCTCCCCGTCCTTCGCCGACCCGCGCTACGTCCTCAAGCGCGCCCTCGCCCGCACCTCCGACCTGGGCTTCACCTTCTACACCCACCCGGAGATCGAGTTCTTCCTGCTGAAGGACCGCCCCCTCGACGGCTCCCGCCCCATCCCGGCGGACAACTCGGGTTACTTCGACCACACCCCCACCAACGTCGGCATGGACTTCCGCCGCCAGGCGATCACCATGCTGGAGTCGATGGGCATCTCGGTCGAGTTCTCCCACCACGAGGGCGCCCCGGGCCAGCAGGAGATCGACCTGCGCTACGCCGACGCCCTCTCGACCGCCGACAACATCATGACGTTCCGCCTGGTCATGAAGCAGGTGGCGCTGGAGCAGGGGGTGCACGCGACCTTCATGCCGAAGCCGTTCTCCGAGCACCCGGGCTCGGGCATGCACACCCACCTCTCCCTGTTCGAGGGCGACCGGAACGCGTTCTACGAGTCCGGCGCCGAGTACCAGCTCTCCAAGGTCGGCCGCTCCTTCATCGCGGGCCTGCTCAAGCACGCGGCGGAGATCTCCGCGGTCACCAATCAGTGGGTCAACTCCTACAAGCGCATCTGGGGCGGCTCCGAGCGCACCGCGGGCGCCGGCGGCGAGGCGCCCTCGTACATCTGCTGGGGCCACAACAACCGCAGCGCCCTCGTCCGCGTCCCCATGTACAAGCCCGGCAAGACCGGCTCCGCGCGCGTGGAGGTCCGCTCCCTGGACACCGGAGCCAACCCGTACCTGGCGTACGCCGTCCTGCTGGCCGCCGGCCTCAAGGGCATCGAGGAGGGCTACGAGCTCCCGCCGGGCGCCGAGGACGACGTCTGGGCCCTCTCCAACGCCGAACGCCGCGCGATGGGCATCGAGCCCCTCCCGCAGAACCTCGGCGAGGCCCTGACCCTCATGGAGAACAGCGACCTCCTCGCCGAAACCCTGGGCGAACACGTCTTCGACTTCTTCCTGCGCAACAAGAAGTCGGAGTGGGAGGAGTACCGGTCCGAGGTGACGGCCTTCGAGCTGCGCAAGAACCTTCCTGTGCTGTAGGCGCAGGCCGGGGCGGGTTACCGCCCAAATGCTCCCTAGGGGTCGGCGGTCGTGGACCGTCGGCCCCTGTCCGTCTCACTGGCTCTGGGCCGTCTCTGGGCCGTCGGGGCGGATGCTCACTGCGCCGTAGTCGCAGGCATGACCCAGCCCAGGGTCATTGCATGATCGACTGTTTGGGTTCGTCACGTGAGACCGAGGGCTCGTAGGGGTCGGTGGTAGTCGCGGCTGGTGCGGCGGAGGGCGGCGGCGTTTGGGTCGTAGGCGAACGGCACGGAGACCTGGTTGAAGAATCCGGGGGTGTGCGCCCGTACGGCACGGTCGCGGATGCGCAGCAGTCCGTTCGCGCAGGCCACGATGGGTCCCACCGGGTGGTGTCCGCGCCGCCGCTGTCCACCCATGCGGGGGCGTCCACGTCGGACGGCAGGAGGGTGATGGAGCCGAGCGCGTCGAGCAGGTTGCTGATTTTCTGCTTGGTCGGTGCCCAGTCGCGTTGCTCGGTCTGGCCGTCCTTGACGGGCACCAGGCAGGCGGCGTGTTCCAGGCGCTCGTACATGGCCATGCGTACCTGTGCTTCATCGGTCTCGGCGCCAGTGGGTTCCGGTCCAGCACATCCAGGAGGCGCGCCAGTGGCGGCATACGAGTTGTCCGTCTTCGTTCTCCCAGTCCGGTAGGAGCCGGCGGGCGACGGCGAGGGGGTTGGACGGCGGCGGCCCACGCGTGGCAGGGGGCCGGGCAGGTGCAGAGGCCCGCGGCTTTCATGTTCGGCCGGCCACCGCAGGCGCTATCAGCGCAGGCCGGACAGTTCCCGAACGGGACCTTGCCCTTGCGAAGCGGCAGCACGGGCACGCCGTCGGCCGTGAGACGGAGAGCGGTTCGAAGATGCTCAGCTCGCGGCCATAAGGCGCGTTCTCGCCAGATGTTGGTCGGTTGGTTCATGCTGGATGTCTCCAGTTCCTCAGGTGGGTACTGGCTGACAAGGGCGACCCCAGGCTTTGGCGAGACGGGGGTCGCCCTTGGCATAGCTGGGAGCTTGCGGCTGAACGGGATAGCTGCGGACTAGGGAATGCGTGGACGCGTGACGCGAGGGCTGCCATGATCACGCGGGCATCCGGCATGGGTCTGGCGATCGGCGATTCACAGCCGCCCCAAGGAAGGAAACGATGAAACTCAAGGACGCCAAGGAACAGATCGAGCGCGAGCACCCCGAGCTCACCGGCGACGCAAAGATCCAAGCGGTCAGGGCGCTGAAGGCGAAGCGAACGATCACTCTCAAGGACGCCAAGGAACAGATCGAGCGCGAGTACCCCGAGCTCACCGGCGACGCAAAGGTCCAAGCGGTCAGAGAGCTGAGAAGTCAGATAAGTCAGGGCATTGTTGCCAAGAAGGACGGCACCGTACAGGCCGAAGGAACGGGCCAGTGGCCATCGGTCGCCGGGTCCTGGAAATTCGTCGCCACCGTCATCATCGGTATGAGCGCCCTGGCTTGGGCCGTGTGGGGCGCCCTATTCGACGCCCCACGCTGGTACATCCTGCTCTTCGCCACGCAACTGGTCTTCGGCGTCGTGACGCTCCGTGTCGCCTACAAGCTCCGCCTGAACCGCCGCGCCTCCAGGTGACGTGTCCGACGTAGCTAGTGGTGCCTGATCCAGCGGGCGTAATGTTCGCGCTCGGCTACAACGGCCGCGAGGCCGACGCCCCGGTCATCCACCGGGCCCGCCAGGCCGTACCGGTCTGAACGGCACCGCACCCCGCGCCGAGTGCGCCCCGCGAGAAAGTGCCGATCGGCGTCGGCGGCGGTAAAATTGCTGGTGAAGCTGGTGATCCGTCAGGCGTCCGGCACGCGACGCACGACGCGACAGCTGTTTGGCGAACTGCCCGGCCGGTAGCGGTACCCGGTGCTCCGCACGGTGCGCACTCCCGGGCGGAGCACGCCGGCGTCCATGGAAA